>JBCCYT010000131.1:0-12104 GCA_039188975.1 Actinomycetota bacterium | reverse complement strand
CCGACGGGATGAACAACGTATGCACCCCCGACACTGCGTTGTTCATCTGCGCCATCTGCAGCTCGTTCTCGAAGTCCGACACCGCCCGCAAACCCTTGATGATGAAGCGGGCATCGATGTCACGAGCCAGATCGACGACCAACGACGAAAACATGGTGATCGTCACGTTCGACAAGTGTGCGGTCGCTTCTTCGATCATCTCTTGGCGCTCATCGAGGCTGAACGAGCCACCCCCCTTCTGGGGATTGCGCATCGCCGCCACGACCACCTCGTCGAACAACTCGGCGGCGGTCGAGATGATCTCGATATGGCCGTTGTGAACCGGATCGAACGAACCGGGATACAGAACTCGAGTAGTCACTGTTCCTCTTCTGGCAGGGAACGAGCCCCTGCAGTAGCGAGCGTCACCACGGTACTCCCGTAGTGCTTCACCCGCTCGATCACCCACGAACTCGGGACGGCAACGTCACGCCCCGACTCGATCACCACCACCGCCCCCTCCGGCACCAACGCCAGCAGCGCCGCCCAGTCATCGAACCCGTACGGCGGATCGAGCAGGACCAGGTCATAGTCAGCCGCACCACTGACCGCGCGTTCGAGGTGCGCGATCGCATCGCCCGGGATCACCTGGGTGACCGCTGCCAACCCCAACGACTCGAGATTCGAACGGATCGTCGCCACCGCGTCACGGCGCGACTCCACAAAGGTGGCGTGAGATGCGCCGCGTGACAGGGCTTCGATGCCGAGCGCCCCCGAACCGGCAAACCCGTCGAGCACTCGCGCCCCGTCGATCGCATCGAGCGAGAACAACATGTTGAAGATCGCTTCTCGGACCCGCTCCGAGGTCGGCCGGGTCTCCTCGCCCTCAGGCGCAAGGATCGTCCGCCCACCCAGTTCTCCAGACACGACGCGCATGGATGCAGTGTGCCGGGGATCTCGGGCTACCGTCGCATTCGTGCCGATCCCGACCACGATCACCTGCGTCGACTGCGGCGGCGTCTGCTCGCTGATCAGCTACGAACCCGACGAAGGCTGGGAACCCGGCGACATCGTCGCCTTTCGCTGCCGAGACTGCCTCGACCGCTGGGACGTCGAACTCACCGCCGACGACATCGACAACGGTCCGTAGCGCCTGCGGTGATGGCTGATCGAGCGCTCAGATCCGGTGCTCGGGTGAGTGGTAGTCGGTGTGGCTGCCGGCCTTCCAGGCCTCGGGCTGGTTGCCATGGGCCGGAACGCCGCCTGCATCTTTGAGCATGCGGGCGAGGTGGAGGCAGTTCCAGACGAGGAACGTGGTGTTGCGATTGGTGAAGTCGTTTTCGGGGCCACCGGAACCGTCGTCCATGTAGGACGGCCCCGGACCGGCCTCACCCATCCAGCCTGCGTCCGCCTGGGGCGGAACGGTGTAACCGATGTGGCTCAGCGAGAACAGCATGTTCATCGCGCAGTGCTTCACACCGTCTTCGTTGCCGGTGATGAGCGCAGCGCCGACCTTGCCGTAGTCGCGGTACTGGCCCTTTTCGTTGAGGTCGTGCGTGTAGCCGTACATGCGTTCGAACACTCGGTTGCACACCGAGCTCTTCTCGCCGAGCCACACCGAGGTCCCGACGATCAAGATGTCGCAGGCGTCGATCTTGGCCTGGATCATCGGCCAATCGTCCTTCTCGTAGCCGTCGCGACCGGCGTAGTCGTGCTTGAGGCCCGCAGGAATCTCATAGTCGACGGGCCGCAGATACTCGGTCTCCACACTGTTTGCTTCGAGGATCTGCTTGGCGATGCTCATGAGCCCCTCGGTGTGGGAGAGGTTGGGCGATCGGGTCAGCGTGCAATTGAGCAACAACGCTTTCAGGTCGGAGTAGTCCGCCGGCGCATCGTGGCGCAGGGTCTCGGTCATCGTTTGCAGCTGTTCAGTCATCGGGTCCGAGAGTAGTCAACGGCACGGAGCTGGGGAACGGCCGGATTCGGACACCCGTTGGTAGCTTTACGACGACATCGGTTTCGCAGCCAGACGTTCCGTAGGAGCCCCTCATGACCTCTCATCCGTCCGGCCGCCGCACCGCGAAGACGCGGCGTTGGCTTGTCGCCCTGCTTGCGCTCACTCTTTTCGCGGCCGCGTGCGGAGGCGACGACTCGCCCGACGATGCGTCGTCCGACAGTGCCAGCGACTCGGCCTCGGCCAGCGACTCGGCGTCGGCCAACGCGTCCGAGATGGCCGACGACGACACGGCCGATGACGACACCACCGCCGACGACACTGGCGCCGGCGACGCAGCCGACGACGACGCTGCCGATGACGCCGCCGATGACGCGGCAGCCGACGAACCCGCAGAGGCGCCCGAGCAACGGGTGACCGACCAGCGTGGGGTTGAGGTTGCGCTCGACGCTGTACCCGAGCGAGTCGTCTCGGTGTGGGATTCGATCGACGCACAGAACCTGTTGGCGCTCGGCATCGAGCCGGTGTTGATCGGTCGGGTCAACGGCGGCCGACCAGCCCCCTGGCTCGACGACTACGCCGGCATCGAGACCTACGATCTGGGCGCAGGCCCGAGCGTCGAACTGCTCGCCACCTACCAGCCCGACCTGATCGTCACCGCGTCGTATGACCCCGATTCGTACCCGCTGCTGGAAGGGGTCGCTCCGCTGTATGTGGCCGACAACAGCATTCCGTGGCGCGACGAGCTGCGGCGCATGGCCCAGCTCGTTGGCCGAACCGCCGAGGCGGAAGCACTGATCAGTTCCCACGATGCGTCCATTGCGCAGGCCCGAGAGGCACTGAGCGATTGGGAGGGCGCCTCGCTGCTCGTGGCCGCCGTGAGCCCGTCGAGCGAGCTGGTGACGTTCACCGACCAATCACCGATCTCGGCGCTCCTCGAGGAACTCGGGTTTGCGCCCTTAGTGGCGTCGTTCGATGGCAGTGCCACGCAGTCGTACAGCTTCGAGGTCGTCAGCGAGCTTGCGGGAGACGCCTATCTGTTCCTCGATGTCTCCGGCATCGCCGGCTTCGACCTCGAGAACGTGAACCAGGACTTCTTGAACGGACCGATCATCGGCACCGTGCCGGCGGCTGCGGGAGGCGTGTACCGGGTCAGCGCCGAGTCGAGCGCAGCCGCCCGTCTCGTCAACGCGGCCAACCTCACGTTCTTGCTCGACGAGCTGGTCGCCGCACTGACCGCCGCGCCCACCCAATAGCCGCACCCGATCCCAGGGTGACTCCATTCGAGCTCAGCTCGGGAGGGGCACCCAGGGTTCGTGGTCGCCGGGCACCAGCGGGAACCGCTGCGCCGTCCAGTCCGCCTTCGCCTCTTCGAGGCGATCGCGGTCGGAGTGCACGAAGTTCCACCAGATGAATCGCTGACCGACCGGTTCGCCGCCGATGATGACCGCTCGGCCCGACCCGCTGAGTTCAGGAGTCGTACCGGGTTCGAGCACCGCAAGGCGCCCTTCTGGAAGGGTCTGACCCGCGACGCGGATCCCGTCGTCGACGGCGTAGACGGCTCGTTCGCGGTGGCTGTCATCGACCCGCACCGTTGCCTCGTTGAGCGACAGTTCAGCGAGGATCAGCGGTGACGATCCGGGGATCGGCGCAGCCATGCCGAAGCCGGTTCCGACCGCGAGCCGTATCAACGCTCCGCCATGGTGGGCTTCGGGCACATCAGCGGCCGGGCAGTGCTCGAATCCGGCGGGTCCGTCCTCGGTCTCGTGCGGGAGCGCGACCCACATCTGCAGGCCGTGGGCCCGTCGGTCGACCGGTATGTCTTCGGGATGGGAACGCTCGGTGTGAGTGATGCCGGCACCCGCGGTCATCCAGTTCACCGCCCCCGGCGTGATGGGCTGAACGGAGCCCACCGAGTCACGGTGCACGATTCGGCCGTCGAAGAGATACGTCAGCGTCGACAGGCCGATGTGCGGATGGGCATCGACATTCATGGCGGCGCCGGCCGGCATCGTCTCGGGACCCATCACATCGAGGAACGTGTAGGGGCCCACCATTCGACGTTTCCGGAACGGGAGGAGTCGCCGGACCTCACCCTGTCCGACCGGCCGGATCCGAGGTTCGATCGTCAGCTCGATCGCGTCGTCTTCGTGGGCGGATGCTGCTGCGTCGGGGGATGCTGCGCTCACAGGGCCAGTTTGGCCGCACCCGCGAGCTGATGCGATCTCGTGGTCATGTCGGGAGGTTGTAGGGCGTGACGATCTGTACCGGCGCGGGTTCGGTCGCGGGGAGGCCGGGTACGGCGCGATGGGCCTGCATCACGAGGCGAAGGACGCGGGCGGCGTCGGCTCGCAGGTCGTGGTGGAGCACGGCGGACACGGCGTTGGTGCCGAGCAGCGTTCGGTTGTCGCTGTCGAGGTCGTGGGCGATGAACACCGACGGCTGGTGGCCGTGACGGTTCAGCACATCGAGCACCGCCCGATTGCCGCCGCCGATCGAGTAGACGGCGTCGATTTGCTCCCGGGCGGCAAGCGCATCGAGGTCGTGGGCCACGACGGCGTCGAGACCGCCCGTCTCGGACAGTTGATGGATTCGCCAATCCGGGCCGACGGTGGCCGCAGTCGCCCGAAATCCGGCGGCCCGAAGCTCCTCACCGGCGAACCGTTCGCTGCTGATCGTGAGCAAGACGCTCATCGGCGTTTGCTGGGTGGCCGACGGGTCTTGCCTGCGCCACCGGTCGATCAGGTAGGCAGCGGTCGCGCCGGCAGCCCGGTTGTCGAGACCGACATAGGCATGGCGGCGACTACGCGAAACATCGGTCACGATCGTGAGCACCGCCACCCCGTGTTCCACCAGGCGATCGACCGCTGCGGCGACCTCGGGGGTGTCAGGCGCTTTCAACACCACGGCGTGGGTGCCGCGGTTGGCGATGGTGTCAAGGGTGGCGACGATCCGCTCCGCATCGACGCGTTCGGACACATGGGTTCGCATCGTGAACGCAGCGGGGTGCGCGGCCGGCACCGCGTCCTCGAAGGCATTCCACACCGCGGCGGTGAAGCGGCGGGGCGCCTGCATCACCAGCTCGATGGTGAAGGTCCGGCCGCCGAGAGCAAAGGCTTCCTGGCGCCGTTCGAGCTCGACGACGGCTCGCTCGACGCGGGCGACCGTCGTGGCCCGGACCCCACCTCGGCCATTGAGCACCCGATCCACGGTCGCGGTGCTCACGCCGGCTTCGCGTGCGACGGTACGGATCGGAAAGGCATGCGAACCCATCGAGCAAGTCTGGCCGATGCGATGTTCGAGTCGGCCCGGAGAGACCGGAAATGATGGATTTCTGATGGTTTTGCCCTCTGGAATCGATCCCGTGCCGCGTCGTACGGTTCACCCCATGGTGTCGACCTCAGCAACGAACCAGGGCCGGTTGGCGCGTCATCGCACCTTCTTCGACTCGGCGGACGACCGTGCGATCGACGACCTCCGGGCGTTGATCGACACGGTCACCCCCCTCGAGCAGTACCCGAACGCCGCGGCGATCGAGCGTGAGGTCGTGGTGTATGACATGGCGGTCGAGCGATCGGCGGCTCAACGCCACGCCATGATCGAAGAGCTGGCCCACGTGTTTTCCGACGGACCAGGCGTCGTCGTGATGCGCAACGCAGTAGCCCCCGACGTCGTCGACCGCGCCACCGCCGTCTTCACCGAGATCATCGATGCCGAGAAAGCGGCGGGCGTCGGCAAGGGCGACCACTTCGCCGCGCCGGGCGCCAACGAGCGGGTGTGGAACGCGCTCGAGAAGCTCGCAGTCACCGCTCCCGAGGTGTTCGTCGACTACTACCAATTCGATGCGCTCGCGATGGCGTCGACCGCCTGGCTCGGACCCGCCTACCAGGTGACATCGCAACTCAACGTCGTGAATCCCGGCGGCGTCGCCCAGGCGCCCCACCGCGACTATCACCTCGGTTTCATGACCAACGAGCAGGCCGAGCAGTACCCGATCCATACCCACCTGCTCTCGCCGATGCTCACGCTCCAGGGTGCGGTGGCTCACGTCGACATGCCGGTCGAGTCGGGGCCGACGATGCTGCTCCCCCACTCTCATCGCCTCGTGTCGGGGTACCTGGCGTGGCGTGACGCCGACGTGATCGAGCTGTTCGCCCAACGCCACATCCAGCCCCAGCTTTCGAAGGGCGACGCAGCGTTCTTCAATCCGGCGGTCTTCCACGGCGCCGGCACCAACCACACGACCGGGGCGGGATCGGTCCGGCGGATGGGCAACCTGCTCCAGATCTCGAGCGCGATGGGCATTGCGTTGGAGGCCGTCGATCGCGATCGCATGTGTCGGGCGGTGTTTGGCGCGCTTCGTGATCGACGGTCGGCTGGTTGGTCAGCCGCTGCCCTCGATCGCTCGATCGCCGCCACCGCCTTTGGCTATCCCTTTCCCACCAATCTCGATCGGGATCCGCCGATCGACGGGCTCGCACCGCCCAGCCAAGCCGATGTCCTTCGCCAGGCCGTGACCGAACAGTGGACCGCCGACGAGCTGGCGAACGCGCTCGACGGCTACAACGACCGGCGTCGCACCCACTGACGGCGGTGGCCGACCGGAGCGGCTGAGCCTCCCGTTCGGGCACACTGACGTATGGCCGAACGACCCGCAGACACCGTTGCTTCGCCCGCCGACGAATCCGGCTTCAGTTGGGGTCGCGTGGCTCGCCTGTTTTCGCCGCACCGCAGACGAGTTGCCGGCGTCGGCACGCTGGTGCTGGGAACGGCCGTCCTCGGCATTGTCAATCCGCTCCTGATCCAGGTCACGTTCGACGACGGACTCTTTCCGAGCGATGGGGACGGCGCCGACCTGCCGCTGGTCGTGACGCTGGCGTCGATCATGTTGGTCGTGACCATCGCCAGCACCGCACTCGGCGTCGTGCAGACGATCGTGACGAACCGCTTGGGGCAGGACGTGTTGCGCGACCTTCGCAATCGCCTCTACGAGCATCTACAGCAGCTGTCGTTGTCGTTCTACAGCTCGTCGCGTACGGGCGATCTCCAGAGCCGCATCACGTCCGATGTCGGTGGCGTGCAAACGGCGGTCACGTCGACGCTGTCGAACATCTTGTCGAACACGGTCACGTTCATTTCGGCCGTGATTGCGATGCTGCTGCTGTCGGTGCCCTTGACCCTGCTGTCGTTGGCGACCGTGCCGTTCTTCATCGTCGCGACCCGCATCGTGGGGCGCCGGCGGGAACAGTTCACGGCCGAGACCCAGGCCGCCACGGCCGAGATGACGATCGTGACCCAGGAAACCCTGTCGATCTCGGGTATCACGTTGGCGAAGCTGTTCGGCCGCCAAGACCATGAGATCAATCGTTTCGCGCAGGCGAACGAGCGACTGGCGGCGGTCGCAACCCGCCAGCAGGTCATCGGTCAGTCGTTCTTCACGGTGGTGCAAGCCTTCCTCGGGGCGAGCCCGATCATCGTGTATGTCGTGGCCGGCATCTTGTTGAACGACGGCGATTCCGGACTGTCGGCCGGCACGATCGTGGCGTTCACCACGCTGCAGAGTCGGCTGTTCTTTCCCGTCGCAAGGTTGCTCGAGACAACGGTTGAGTTGCAGTCGAGTCGAGCCCTGTTCTCTCGGATCTTCGCCTACCTCGACGCGAAACCGGACGTGGTCGAAGCCGAGGACGCGGTGACGGTCTCTCGCGATGATCTGCACGGTCAGGTCGTGTTCGACGACGTGCACTTTGCCTACACCGAACCTCCCGCCACCGACGGCACCGATCCCGATGACGGCGAGACCGTCGACGAAGCCGAGTTGCCGACGCGGCGGGTCGACGCGCTCGACGGAGTGTCGTTCGAGGCTCGACCCGGTCAGCTGATCGCCTTTGTCGGTCCGTCGGGCTCGGGGAAGTCGACGGTGCTGTCGTTGGTCGCCCGGCTCTATGACCCGCGGACCGGTTCGGTCACCCTCGACGGGGTCGACCTGCAAGACCTGACCCTTGCGTCGCTCGCCGATGCAATGGGGTTCGTCACCCAGGAGAGCTACCTGTTCGCCGGTTCGCTTCGCGACAACATCGCCTATGGCAAACCCGACTGCACAGAAGCCGAGATCGAAAAGGCGGCGCGAGCCGCCGCGATCCACGATCGGATCATGGAGTTCGACGAGGGGTACGACACGGTCGTCGGCGAGCGCGGGTTCCGCCTGTCGGGCGGCGAGCGCCAGCGCATCGCCATCGCTCGGGTGTTGTTGCACGACCCGAAGGTGCTGGTGCTCGACGAGGCGACGTCAGCGCTCGACACCGCGTCCGAGCGACGGATCCAATCGGCACTCGACGAGCTGGTGAGTGGCCGAACCACTCTGGCGGTGGCCCATCGCTTGTCCACGATTCAGTCCGCCGATGTCATCCATGTGGTCGACCGGGGGCGCATCGTCGAGTCGGGCGATCATGACACCCTGCTCGCCGAGGGTGGCGTGTACGCCGCGTTGTATCGCGAGCAGTTCGGTGACGGCACGATCGAGACGACATGCGAAGACGGCACGGTCTACGCCGACGGCCGGTGCGAGTACTTCTTGTCGTTGAGCCGGGAGCAGAAAGCCGAGCTGTTCCGAACGCGACATCTGACGCCGTCACCGTGACGCTGGCTGCGCCCGACGGCAGACTGTGATCATGCCGACGCCGCTTCCTCCCCCCGGCTCTGAGAACCTCGACATGCCGACCCCCGCTGAGATCGAGTGGGTCGCTCTCGGGATTCGATCTGCGTGCCTCGACGGCGAGCGCTTGACCGATCTGCAGTGCACGGTGCTCGACGCCATCACCGAGTCGATGACCGGGGTGAAGGTCGATATGGCGGTGTTCGAGCCGCTGTCGGCGGCTGCGTTCGCCGAAGGGTTGGCCCACCGCAACGAAGCGTTTCGGACCCGGCTCGTGCAGGTGATGGAACTCGGGCGAATGATCCTTCCCGACCCGTCACCCGAGGTTGGACAGCGAGTGCTCGACTTCGCGACGGAGCTGTCGCTTCCGGAGACGCTGCTGGCACCGATGCGGGGATGCATGTCGTCGTCTCGCCAGCTGGTCGCAGCCGACATCGACCGCAGCGCATACATCTCGAATCTCGACCTGACCGGATTCACCCCGCTGCAGTCAGCCGACGACAACATCTATGCATGGTCGAACACGGTGGTGCGGCCCGAACTCGCCGAGAAGTGGCGGCAGCTTGCAACGCTCGAGCCCGGAACGATCGGCCGCATGGTGCACGACTTCTATGTCGCTCGTGGGTTCAACTTCCCGGGCGACGAGGGCTCGGCCCCACCGATCCTCGCGCAGCACGACTGGGTGCATGTGCTCGCCGATTACGGGTCGACGGTCGAGTCGGAGCTGGAGGTGTTTTCCTTCATCTCGCGTGCGAGCCACGATCCAGCGTCGTTCACCTTATTGGCGATGGTGATCAAGCTCTTCCAGACCGGTGAGCTCGAGGGTGCCGCCGGCATTTTCGAAGCCGACGCTGGCCATCTGGCGACGGCTGGTATGGCGGAACGGCTCGGTGACGCATTTCGCCGGGGGGCGATGACGGCCGAGCAGCCTGAGTTTCTCGCCACCGACTGGTGGTCGTTCGCCGACTGGCCGGTCGAGCGGGTCCGGGAGCACTTCAATGTGGTGCCGAAATCCGAGTCGGCCCTCGCTGCTGGTTCGGTCGGGCCGTGGGAAGCCGGCGGCATCTCGCCGTTTCAGGATGCGGCCGGGCGTGAACTCGCCGATGCTCAGGGCCGCGTGTACGAGAGCTTCGGCGCGTCGGTCGCCTGACCGCCGTCCGCACCCGACGAGGCGTCGATCTCGCGCCAAGAGGTAGTCTCCGCCCATGGCGGGCCCGTTGGACGTGAGGTACACAAACGCTGGCGGCCCGCGCATCGGCTACCAGGAATGGGGAGACCCCACCGGTGTACCGGTGCTGTTGTTGACCCCGCTGGCGCAGAACATCGATTTGTTGTGGGAAGACCCGGCCTTTGCTGCGTTCGCCGCGGCGTTGGGCGTCGGTCACCAGATGATCTGGTTCGATGCCCGCGGAACCGGGGTGTCGGATCGAGTGGCGGCCGACTACTCGCTGGAGGCGCAGGCCGCCGACGTGTTGGCGGTACTCGATGCCGTCGGGCTCGACCATGCCCACCTCATCGGCGCCGGCGACGGTGCCCTCGTCGCCATTCACGTCGCCGCGATCGCACCTGAGCGCGTGCGGAGCTTGGCGCTCGTCAACGCTGCGGCCGGCTATCTCGACGTGCCGGTCGCCGATCGAGATCTGGCAAAGCGCGTGACCCGTTCGATGGCCGTGGAGTTGGCCAAGACGTGGGGTAGCGACGAGAGCATCTATCTCGAGATGTTCAGCCGCTCCCGCATGCACGACTCTGGTCATGTGGAGTGGACAAAGCGGTATCTGCGCCAGGCATCGAGTCCTGGCCATGTCCAGGACATGTTTGCCGCCAAGATCGACATCGACCCCGAGGCATCGATCGCGGTCATCTCGACGCCGACCGTCGTCATCGCCAACGACGCCGATCCGTACATGCCGCTCGACGCGTCTCGCTTCTTGGCGACGGCACTGCAGGGCGAGTTGGTTGTCTTCGAGGGAGCCGATCATTTGCCGTGGTGCGGGTCGACGGCTCCGAAGATCGTCGACACAATCGCAGCGTTCGTTGCGGGGGGTGCCGCATCGGCCCGGACTGCGCAGAACAAGTTGGCGGTTGCGCTCGTTTCGCAGATCGATCCACCGGCCGGTGACGAGCCTGCGACCTCGATCACGAACGCGCACCGACGCATCGCGGGCCAGGTCATCGCGCTGTACGGCGGTTCGCTGGTGCCGGCGGCTGATGGCGACGTGATCGCCACCTTCGATGGTGCCGTTCAGGCGTTGTCGTGCGCTCGCCAGATCCTGATGCGGCTGTCGCTGCGCGGCATCCCGGCCCGGAGTGGCCTCCACGCCGGAGAGTTCGTCTTCGGTGATGGCCAGGTGTCGGGCCCGGCCTTCGACGTTGCCGCCGGCGCGGCATCCGCAGGCGCCGCGCCGTCGCTGCTGGTGACCCACACCGTGAAGGGGCTGCTGGGCGGCACCGGCATCGAAATCACCCCGGCGCACGTGACGACCTTGCCCGGTGTCGACGGCGAGTGGGCGCTCTACAACGCCGACGACACCCAGGATCGGCTGCTGGAGCTGGGCTACAGCGCAACCTTCCTCGACGAGTTGGCCGGGCCGGCTTCGGCCTGACGCGGGCGACGTCCCTCGGCGGGGTCAGTCGTCGAGCGCGGCGATCGCCTCGGTGACCGGGTCGAGGTGGTCGTGGATCGTTGCTTCGATGACGGCGAGTCGGGCGTAGTGGGCGGTTGCGGCCGCATCGGGTTCGAACGTGTCGTCGCGTTGCACGAGCACAGCCGTTGCGTCGGCCGGCGTCGCCCAGATCCCGGCGGAGATCCCCGCATTGACGGCGCAACCGATCGCGGCCGAGGAGCGAAGCCGGTTGCGGCTGACCGGCACGCCGTGAACGTCGGCGAGAATCTGCATCATGACGTCGCTGTTGGCGCCGCCGCCGCTGACGATCAGGTGGGTGAAGGGTTGGCCGAGCTCGGTTGCCATGGGGTCCATGTGGGTCTTGAGCCGCAGCGCAATGCCTTCGAGGATCGACCGGTAGATGTGGCCGCGGGTGTGGCGTCCGTCGAAGCCGATCATCGCTCCCTTCCGGAAGGGTGCATGGGGCGGCGCGGCCCAGTCGTGAATGGTGAGCAGGCCGTCGCATCCGGCCGGCACCTCGGCGGCTTCGGCGTTGAGCACGTCTTCGACGCTCGTGCCGGCTTCAGCGGCGGCGGCCACCGCCGCGGCGCCGAACTCGTCGCGGAACCAGCTGACGCTCCACATGCCGCGGCGCACCCCCCAGCATTCGAAGAGGTACTGGCCGGGAATCGATGCCTGGAAGGTCCAAAACGACTCGGCGTCCGCAATGTGGCGCGGGCCGTGAGTCATCGCGGCGATGTAGGTGCCGAGCGACACCAAACCGACGCCGGGTTCGAGCGCGCCGGAGCCGAGTGCCTCGACCGCTTTGTCGTGGGCGGTGGCGATCACGGGCAGACCTTCCGGTAGCCCGAGCGTTGCTGCCGCGTCGGCGCTCAGACCACCGATGGGTTCTCCT
>JBCCYT010000130.1:0-12171 GCA_039188975.1 Actinomycetota bacterium | reverse complement strand
CTTTCACCAGCTCGGCGCCGATGCGCTCGAACGGATCTTCGAGCTCGATCTCCTTGGCGATCGAGACACCGTCGTGCGTGATCGTGGGAGCGCCCCACTTCTTTTCGAGCACGACGTTGCGGCCCGTCGGGCCAAGGGTGACGCGCACGGCGTCAGCGAGCTGGTTCATGCCCGCTTCAAGGCCACGGCGGGCCTGCTCATCGAACTGAATGGACTTGGCCATTTTTCCTCCGGAGGACTGGGTCGAGGACATTGGCACTCTCGTGCCGCGACTGCTAATTCAATCCGCGAACCCCACGGATCGCAACACCTCGAGCCGGTTTGGGGACCTTCGTCAGTGACGGCGATGCCGGCTCAGCCACCGGCGACGGCGGGCACGATCGTGATCACCGTCTGATCATCGACCGGGGTCGACAGGCCACCGAGCTGGCGACACTCGGTGTCCCCGACAAACACGTTGACGAACCCTCGCAAGCGGCGATCGTCGGTCAACAACCGTTCTTCGAAGCCGGGGTGCATCGCCTCGAGCGCGGTCAGCGCCGCACCGAGCTCATCAGCCGCCACGAGGACCTCAGCCTGGCCGGCGGTGAGCGGACGAAGGGTGTTGGGAAGCCGGATCTGTGCCACGGGCGTACCCTAGAGGCCCATTCTCGGCCCATGGGTTTCAGTTCGGCGAGGAGACAGCCGAAGACATCCACGTTCTTCCCCGCAGACCCAAATGAGACCGCCTGATGTCGAATCGTGAAACCGGCCCTGATCGCCTGGCCGACCTTGTCGCCAGCCTCTCCCGCACGAACGGTGCTGTCGCCCGTGACGCGCTCGAAGAGACCGATCCGGGGGCGATCGAGCACGATCCGCTGGCCGCGGTTGCCGCCGCAATGGTTGCGCTCCGCCGCACCGAACGGCACGAACTCACCGCACTGAGCGCCTGACCGAACCCGCAGCGGGCCGCCTCGCGCCTAGCATCGGGGCATGGAACTCGACCGTCGAACCTCGGACTCCTCCGGTGGCGGTGGCCTGGCCCTTCCGGCGAAGATCGCCATCGGCGGCCTCGCACTCTTCGGCGCCATCAGCGTGCTCCAGTGGATCATCGCCGGCGCGTTGCGCTTCATTCAGATCGGCATTGTGCTGGTCGTGGTGATGGCACTGGCCGGGTGGGTCGTCAGCGCAAAAGCCAATCGCTGATCGCGTCGGCAACACCGGCTCCGGTCTCGTTCATCGCGCGCTGTGCGCCGATGCGATCGACAAGATCGATCCAGGCAACACCCGCCGCCGCAAGCCGCTCACGGGCATCGTCGGTGATCACCCCGCCGACGACCAGCACCTGGCGATCCGCCGCATCGGCGAGATCGAGCACCGACCCGACGACCTTCCCAGCAAAAGACGTGGCGTCGACCTTGCCCTCACCGGTGACAACGAGGTCCGTCTCCTCGATCAGGTCATAGAGGTCGACGGCATCAGCGATCAGCGCCGCGCCCGACTCGAGTCGGGCGCCCGCCGCCACCAGCCCGCCCGCCAGCCCCCCTGCCGCGCCGGCGCCGGGCACGTCGGTGAGGTCAACGCCGTGTTCGTTTCGGTAGACGTCGATCAGTCGATTGAGCCGTGCGGTAAGCAGGGGAATCTGCGCCTTGGTCGCGCCCTTCTGGGGACCGAACACGGTGGCGGCGTCGGCGAAGCGAGTGTCGACATCGCACGCGACAACGAGATCGACGCCCTTCAGGCGCGAGGTTCCCGGCAATGCCCGAAGTGCACCCAACCCTCCGTCGGTCGTGGCCGAGCCGCCCAAGCCGACGATGATCTCATCGGCGCCGGCCTCGATCGCTTTGGCAATCAACTCGCCGGTGCCTGCGGTGGTGGCCTCCAATGGGTCGTTTCCCTCGGCGCCGCCGGCCACGACGAGCCCAGACGCCTGGGCCATCTCGATCACCGCTCGACCGCTCGAGAGTCGCCATTCCGCCTCCACCGGCGCGCCGAGCGGCCCGGTCACCGTCGACCGGCGGTTGGGGCCACCAAAGGCGTCCAGCGTTCCTTCGCCTCCGTCGGCGAGCGGCTGCACCACCACGTCATGGCCCACCGCACCGGCGACGACGGCGTCGCCGAAGGCCGGGGCGGTCAACGTGCCGCGGAACTTGTCGGCGCAGGCGAGCAGTCGCATGCCCTCATCCTGCCCCGAGTACGGTGACGACGTGACCTCGCCCGTCGTGCTCGTCTCCAACCGAGGCCCGGTGTCGTTCGCCGAGGTCGACGGTGAACTGGTCGGTCGGCGAGGCGGTGGAGGTCTCGTCAGTGGGCTGGCGCCACTGGTCGCCGGCTCGGACGCGACATGGGTCGCAGCGGCGCTCAGCGACGGTGACCGGCTCGCCGCATCGGAAGGCGTCATCGAAGCGGCCGACATGTTGGTTCGTACGTTGGCGATCGACCCGACCACGCTGCGGCTCGCATACGACGTCGTGTGCAACTCGACGCTGTGGTTCCTCCACCACGGGCTCCACGACCTCAGCCGCCGACCGCTCTTCGACCACGGCTGGGCAGAAGCGTGGCAGGCCTATCGCGACTACAACCAGGCCTTTGCCGATGTCGTCGCTGCCGACGCACCCGACGGCGCAACGGTGCTCGTGCAGGACTACCACCTCGCCCTACTCGGACCCCGGCTCGGAGCGCTCCGGCCCGACCTCACTACCGTGCACTTTTCCCACACCCCGTTCGCACCCCCTCATCTGCTGCGGGTGTTGCCGACCGACTCGGCGCGCGAACTCCTCGAGGGCATGGCGGGTCACACAACCTGCGGCTTTCATTCGGCGCGGTGGGCGGCGGACTACCAGGCGTCATGCCGCGAGGTGTTGGGACGAGAGGTGCCAGCCTTCGTGTCGCCGCTGGCACCAGATCCCGACGACATGCACCACGTCGCCGGCTCAGGAGCGTGCCAGGCCGCGTTCGATGATCTCGACGCTCACCTCGGCGACCGGCAGCTGATCGTCAGAGTCGACCGGATCGAACTGTCAAAGAACCTGCTGCGCGGCTTCCGGGCATTCGATCGCCTCCTGCACGATCGGGCCGATCTTCGTGAACGAGTGATCTTTCGTGCCATTGGCTATCCAAGCCGCGACGGACTCCCCGAGTACCTCGCCTATCGGCAAGAGGTCGAGGCATTGGTCGACGTCATCAACCGCCGGTGGGGTACCGGCGAATGGTCGCCGATCGAACTCGACCTGCGCGACGACTTCCCCCGTTCGGTGGCGCACCTGCGACGCTATGACGTGCTGTTGATCAACCCGATTCGAGACGGGCTCAACCTCGTCGCCAAGGAGGGTCCGATCGTCAACGAGCGCAACGGCACGCTCGTCTTGAGTCGCGAAGCGGGCATTCACGACGAACTCGACGGGGCGTGCCTGTCGGTGAACCCCTACGACATCGTCGAGCAGGCGGCTGCGCTTGGCGCCGCGCTCGATCGTTCGGCCGAGGAACGACGGGCCGCAGCAGCGGAGCTCACCAGTCGGGCCTACGCCCGTAGCCCACGCGATTGGTTCGAGGATCAGCTCGCAGCAGCATCAACCAGACACTGACTCGAGCTCGTCGGCGAGTTGGGTCAGTAGCGCCTGCGCACCGGCCGGTCCGTCGACAATATGGTCAGAGCGAGCGAGCAAATCCGATGGCGCCTCCGCCGAACCAACCGCCACTCGCACGGTCGCGACACCTTGTGCGGCGAGCCCGTCGAGTCCGTCGAAGGCGGGAAGGTCGCCCACGTCGTCCCCGATGTACGCCACGAGATCGAGACCGGTACCGAGCTCGATGACGGCGGTGCCTTTGTCGCGATCGATCGGTGGGTGAAGTTCGAACGATCGCTTCGCGGCGCGGGCTTCGGCACCGGTCCGCTCCGCGACGGTCTCGACCCACGCGCCCATGGGCGCCTCGAGGTCGGGATCACTGCGGTAGTGGATGGTGAGGGAGAGGCCCTTTGGTTCCACCACAGACACCCCGAATGTCGCCATGGCTTCGCCAACCAACTGGGCGATTTGAGGCCGCCATGCCTCTGCCTCGGGCACGGTTCCGACCGATCCAGCGAGGCGGCTCTCGAGCCCGTAGAGGCCGATGATGTCGATGGCGTCGGGGATCATCGGTGAGAGATACGTGACCGGGCGACCAGAAATGATGGCCACTCGGCCGAGCTGCTGGTGAAGGCGCACCAGCAGGTCCGGGATGCCGGGCCGGGGAACAGCCCCGTCGGGAGTGGGCGCGATGTCGGACAGGACCCCGTCGAAGTCGAGCAGGATGCCAGCTCGGGCCGGGCGGCTGACGAACCCATCGATGGGGAACGTACTCACGGCCGGCGCCGCGGGTCAGCCGAGGACGCCGTCGGTGCCGAGCACGACGAGGACCTGGAACCCGTCGACGTCAGCCCGGTTGGCCTCGCGCACGAGCTCGGCGATCTCGGCGGGGGTTGCGGGTCGAAGCACAGCGGCGGTTCCGCCGAGAACGATCGCGACCTGCTCAGCTTCGAGCCCGTAGCCGTCGATGTAATAGACGTTTGACACGGCGGTGTCGTTGGCCGCGTTCACCGCCGCGGTGACGTAGCCGGCCGTGGCGAGCTCACCCGAACGAGCGCCGGCTAGACCTGCGGTGCCGGTGCCGTTGGCGACGGCGGCGCGAACCTCGCCGGGAGCTCGCGTCGCAGCCGACACGGTCGTGGTTGTGGTCGTGGTGGTGTC
This sequence comes from Actinomycetota bacterium, assembly GCA_039188975.1. Classification (GTDB taxonomy): domain Bacteria; phylum Actinomycetota; class Acidimicrobiia; order Acidimicrobiales; family Aldehydirespiratoraceae; genus UBA11606. The sequence continues at coordinate 7,465 of JBCCYT010000130.1, read as the reverse complement.
GGTCGTGCCCTCGACGGCGGGATCGGCCTCCGTGCCGTCGTCCGCGGTGGGGTCTTCGGTTCCGGTCGCTCCTTCACCGCCGTCGGTGCCCGACGCGCCGGGGTCCTCGGTGGTGGCCGAGGCGGCGTCGTTCGTCGCCGCGCCGGTCGCAGCCGTATCGTCGGACCCACCGACCCCGCCCTGCCACAGCAGCAAGAAGCCGATTACGACGGCGACCGCAATCAGGGCGCCACCGCGGGCGGCGGCGTTGCTGGTGGAACGGCCAAAGGACGAATCAGGCGAGGCGTAGCGTCCGGAAGCGGTCATCGATGGGAACTCCTGTTCAGGCGACGTCGGCTGGGCCACGTCGAGCCAAACCATCCTCGCAGATTACGGAGCCTGGGTGGCGCCGCCACCGCGTACCCTGTCGGAATCGCCGGAAGGTCGGCGCATGCCCGTGTAGCTCAGTTGGTAGAGCAGCTGTCTTGTAAACAGCAGGTCGCAGGTTCGATCCCTGTCGCGGGCTCCAGTCACGACGCTGAAGATGCGCTGCGGCGGCGGGTGATTTCGTAGGCGGCGACCGCTCCGGCATTCGACACGTTGAGGGAGTCGAGCACACCTGCCATCGGGATGCTGGCGACGGTATCGCAGCGCTCTCGCACCAGCCGGGAGAGTCCCGGACCTTCGGCGCCGAGCACCAGCGCAACCGGTTCATCAGCAACGGGAAGATCGAAGATGCTGCGCTCTCCGCCAGCGTCGAGCCCAACCGTCCAGATGCCCTGTTGCGACAGTGTCTTCATCGCCGCGGGTAGACCACCGACCACCGCGATACGGAGATGTTCGATCGCCCCCGCCGCCGTCTTGGCGACGGTCGGCGTGATGTGGGCGGCTCGATGGCGAGGCAGCACGACCCCGGTGACCCCCGCACACTCTGCGGTGCGGAGCAGTGCGCCGAGGTTGCCGGGATCGGTGATGCCGTCGAGCATCAGCAGGAACGGCGGCGTGCCATCTCGCTCGGGCCGAAGAATCTCATCGAGCGGTGTCGGCCGCAACGGCTGAGCCATCGCCACGACGCCCTGAGATCCGTCGGTTCGCGTCATCGATTCGAATTTCGAGCGAGAGATCTCCCGAATCGTGACCTTCTGCTCGTCGGCGAGGTCGATGATGTCGTCGAGGATCGGCGCGGGGTCGAGATCGCCGGCGAAGATCACCTCGCGCGTTCGCCGAGTACCGGCCATGAGGAGCTCTCGAACCGCATGACGCCCCTCGACCTGGTCGCCGCCGAGATGACCGCCGCCGCGCCCCTCATCGGCAGCGCGAATCGGGGTGGTGCCCCGTTGACCGTCGCCGCGACGAGGTCGCTGGGGCTGGCCCTTGCCCCGCCCCTTGACCGATGACTTCGCGGCCTTCTTGGCCGGGCGACCGCGCCCACCCTTCGGCTGCGGTTTCGGGCTCCGTCCTCGCTGGCTCATCGGTAGATCAGGGCGACCGCCCACGCAGCGATGCCCTCGCCTCGTCCCAATGCGCCGACGCCTTCCGTTCGGCGGCCGGTCAACGACACCGGCGCGCCGGCCGCGTCGGAGAGATGTGCTTGCATGACGTCCTTCACCGGGGCCAGCTTCGGCCGATCGAGCACGACCGAGCAGTCGATGTTGCCAGGATGCCAGCCCGCGGCCCGAACCGCATCGGCCGCCCGCCGAAGGAGCTCGATGCTGTTCGCCCCTTCCAATGCGGGATCGGTGTCGGGAAACATCTGCCCGATGTCGCCCAACCCCGCGGCACCGAGCAGCGCATCGGCACAGACGTGGGCGAGCACATCGGCGTCGCTGTGGCCGGCGAGACCCCTGGCGTCCTCGAACACGACACCGCCGAGGGTCAAGACCCGGTCAGGATCGTCGGTGTGGGCGTGAATGTCGAAGGCCTGCCCGACCCGGAACGGTGGCGGTTCGGGAATCGTCATGCGTCGGAGCCTTCATCGAGGAGCAATTCGGCGGTCTGAAGATCGAGAGGAGTCGTGAGCTTCATCGCCGCCCGGTCACCGTCGACCATGGTGACGGTTCCACCCGTGACCTCCACCAGGCTCGCATCGTCGGAGGCGTCGGCACCACTGGCGTGCGCCGACCGCAACACGGCCGCCGAGAACCCCTGCGGCGTCTGCACGGCGGCATACTCGGCCCGGTCGACCGCACCCTCCACCCGATGGCGGAGCGAATCGGTGACGTCGAGCACGGGCACGACCGCATCAGATCCATCGCGAACGGCTTCGATCACTCGCTCGTACACCGCCGCCGGCGTCAACGGCCGAGCCGCATCGTGAACGAGCACGACCTCGGCTTCGTCGGGGACCGCGTCGAGCCCGCTTCGAACCGACGCTGATCGAGTCGCACCTCCCGGCACCGTACGCACAACCCGCCCCACCGATTCGGTGTAGCCCAGATCGACGTCAGCGGGCAGCACCGTCACCACGCCATCGCTGTGGGCCGCCGCACCAGCGATCGCCCGATCGATCACCCGCCGGCCCTTCAAGGTGAGGAACTGCTTCGGTGCACCGAAGCGAGAACCAGAGCCGGCAGCGACCACGATCGTCCATACCCCCGTCGGATCAGCACGTTGCACGTTCACCTCACTAGTGTGGGCCGCGCACATGACTGACACCACCATGCTTCTCTCTCTCTTGCGCTCGACGCTGCTGTTCGCCGAACTCGATGATGACGCCCTCGAACACATCGCCGCCGACGCCACCGAACGAAACCTGCGTCGAGGCGACATCTTGTTCGTCGAAGGCGAAGCGCCAGACACGCTCTATGTCGTGACCCACGGCCGCATCGCCATCGCCAACAAGTCGATCGACGGGCGCGAAAGCGTCGTCGCGTTGATGGAACCGGGGGATCTCTTCGGCGAGATGGGCCTCTTCGACGGTTTGGGCCGGTCCGCGGAGGGTCGGGCGCTCGAGCCGAGCACCGTGATCGAGATTTCCTACGAGCCGGTGAAGCAGCTCTATGCGGATCGACCCGGTGAGTTGTGGGCCGTCGTCCGGCTCCTCGCCACCCGGATCCGCTCGATGGACGAGGCGCTGGCCGACTCCGTGTTCCTCGATGTCACCGGCCGCACCGCGAAACGCCTGCTCGAACTCGCAGGCGACGACGACGAGTTTCTGCTGCCGATCACCCAGGAAGAACTCGCCGGCATGGTCGGGGCCAGCCGCGAACGGGTCAACAAGGCAATCGCGTCGTTCGTCCGGCTCGGATGGCTCGAGCAGACCGATCGCCGCTACGTGATCACCAACCGCGAACAGCTGTCGATCCGCAGCCGCTAGCCACCCGCTGGCCTAGGTGGGCGCCACGTCGGCGAGTGCGATCGCCGCGGCGAGCGTTGGCGCCCGGAGGAGCTGCAACCCGTCGGCCCGAACATCGGAACCAGGCGGCACGATGGCGCGCCGGAACCCCATCCGGGCCGCTTCGTTGAGCCGGCGCTCGAGGTGCGCGACCTGGCGCAGCTCGCCACCGAGGCCGACCTCCCCGACCGCAACCACATCGTCGCCGAGTGGCTGACCCGTCAGCGAGGACGTGACGGCGAGCGCAAGGGCCGCGTCAGCACCAGGGTCGTTGACCCGCGCCCCGCCCACCGCCAGGGCGTACACATCGTTGCCGGCGACGGAAAGACCACAGCGCCGTTCGAGCACGGCCAGCAGCATCGCCAACCGGCCCGCATCAACCCCCTGGGCCGATCGTCGCGGGTTGCTCAGATTGGACGCGGCGACCAGCGCCTGCACCTCGATCAACAGTGGCCGGTTTCCGTCGACGGTCGCCACCACCGCCGAGCCCGACACGCCGGTCACCCGATCGGCGAGAAACAGGCCACTCGGATCGTCGACCGTGACCAGCCCGGAGTGGTCCATCTGTAACAGACCGACCTCGGTGGTGGCCCCGAACCGGTGCTTCGCCGCTCGCAGCAGCCGCAGCCCGTGATGACGATCACCGTCGAACTCCAACACCGTGTCGACCACATGCTCGAGCACCCGGGGACCGGCCAGCGTGCCTTCCTTGGTCACGTGGCCGACGAGCAGCACCGCCGTACCGGTGCGCTTCGCGTACGCGACCAGCCGATTCGCACACTCTCGGATCTGGCCCACCGACCCGGGGGCCGACCCCATGTCGGGATCGTGCAGGGTTTGGATCGAGTCCACGACCACGACATCAGGCGTCACCTCATCGAGATGACGAAGGATGTGCGGAAGCACCGTTTCGGCCACCAACCACAACTCGTCGTGGACGGCTCCCAGCCGATCGGCCCGCCCCCGAACCTGGCCGGCGGACTCCTCACCCGAGATGTACAGGCTCGTCACCCCAGCGGCCGCGGTGGCGCCGACGAGCTGCAACAGCAGGGTCGACTTGCCGATACCCGGCTCGCCGCCCACGAGGGTGACCGAACCGGGCACGAGACCTCCGCCGAGCACTCGGTCGACCTCTGCGATGCCGGTTGCTTGGGCGTTGGCCGCCGTGTCGATGACATCGGCGATGCGGGTGGGTGAACTCGACGGCGCCACCGGCGCCGACGAGGAGCTGCTGCCCCGCATCTCGATCTCTTCGACCATCGTGTTCCAGGATCCGCAACCGCCACAGCGACCAACCCAGGTCGGGCTCTGCCAGCCGCACTCGGTGCAGCGATGCACAGTTTTGGTCTTCGCCATCCTCGAACCCTATGTGGCGGGTGTGACGCGACGGAGCTCAGGCGCCGCGGCTACGCAGCAGATCCTCGAAGCCTCGCACGATCGTGTGATCGGTGTCGGGCGCGACCTCGGACCCGGTGACGAACAAGCCGGTCGCCATCCCGAGCTCTTTGGCGACATCGAGATGTTCGACACTGTTCGAGAGGTAGAAGCAGTCGTAGTGATCGACCGACAGCGTTCGCCGGGTCGCTTCGAAGAGCGCAGGCTCCGGCAATGCCGAACCCACGTCGCCGCTGACCATCCACGACGTGACGGCACCGTCGAGCGATGCCATCCGGCGGAGCCGATCACCCCACACGCGCGGTTGGTTGCCGATGGCGGCAACCGGCAGGCGGCTGTTGGCCATGCGATCGAGAAACGGATGGAGACCCGGCACGAGCCGGAACGACGACAGGTAACGAGTCTCGATCTCTTCGGCCATCGGGCCCAGTCCGACTTCGCTCCAGAACTCTTCGGGCGACAGGCGGCCGAGTACGAGCTGACGATGGTGCTGCCGGATCTGCTCCGGGTCGGCGTCCGGGCGTTCGGCGGTGATCAACGGGATCAACAACCCATCGACCGGATCGGTCGGGCGCACGATCACCCCGTGCACATCGACAACCAGCAGCCGCAACAGCCGCCGCCGGGGACGATTCGCTTCGGCTTCTCGAGACGCCGCCCGTCGTTCGCGTTGACGCTGGTCGCGACGGCGCCGCCCCTTCGGCGTGCGCAACTTGCTGAGCGCGAACGTACCGAGACGGCTGAGCACGACCAGGATGAACAGCAACCCCGCCAGGATGGCGAGCACCGCCCACACTCTCGGCAAGATCTCGTCGACCGACGCGTTCGCATCGATCGAGGTCGATTGCTGGCCATACGAGAACGACCAGGTCGCCAGATCGTCGACCGTTTCGCCGGTCTCGGTGCTGACGTTGGCCGGCATGGTGATGTTCACCACGAGGCCCAACGAGTTGGCGAACGTCGTACCCGCATCGGCCTCGACACGATCGAGGCTCTGCCCGAGCGGGAACCCGTCGAGCACGCTGGCGAGCGCCGAATCACCGAGCAGTTCAAGGTTCGGCGACGGGTCGACATCGGCGGTGAACGAGTACGACGTTTCGGCCGGACGCAGCCCAAACATCGAAAAGTCATGCTGTTGATCAAGCACGACGTTCGAGAAGATCTGGCCTTCGCCCACGATCTCGTCGAGCACGTCGGGAAGGTCCTCTGGCGACAGGAAGGGCTTGCTGGCGCTGAGGGTGATACCGCCGTCGTCGGGTTCGGGCCCGTCGAGTGTCCAGCCCGCCGCCTCGAGATCGTCGAACCGAAGATTGGCCGGATCGTCGACCAGAAGTTCGACGGCCTCGGTATCCGCATCGATCGACACCGTCACCAGGCCCGACCCGTCCTCTTCGACACGAATATCGACCGTGGTATCGACCCGACATGCGGACGCGACGAAGAGCACCATCAGCCCCACTACGACAGCGCGCGCCCGATTCATCGACACGAAACTAGACGTTCGAACTGCCCGTGCGGTTCCACGTCGACGGAAACCAGCGGTTGCCGGTCGAGAAGGTGCCGTGGCGAGTGTCACGGCACGCCGAGCCGTCGGTGCGAGAAACGAACGCACTACGTTCGCGATATGGCGACACACCCCATCGACCTCCCGACCCTCGCCACGACGGCCGGTCTGGCCGCAGCCGCGGCGGTGCACGCTCGCTGGGCATGCGGCTCCACCTGGCCGCGCGCCACCAACGACGAATTGGCGGACCTGGTCGTTGGGAGGCGGCCGATGCCGCCACCCGCAGCGTCCACGGCGGTTGCGATCGCACTGACCGGCGCGGCTGGCTCTGTCGCGATAGCCGGACACACCCGTGGGGTGGGCGTGATTCCTACGGGCGCAAGGCGACTCGCCCAGGTGGTCGCAGGGGTGCTCGGCATTCGTGGCGTCGGCGGCCTCGCGATGGCAGCCCTGGGCGGCGCGACGAGCGGTATGGAGGTGTCAGAGGAGTTCCGGCGGCTGGATCTGCGGTTCTACAGCCCGCTGTGTCTGGTGCTGGGATCGGGCGCGGCACGGGCGGCCCGCAAAGGCCGCCCGTAGTCGCAATCGATTCGCAGGAGCGGCGTCCTAGAAGACGTCACCGCCGTCGAGTGCGTCTTCGAGTTCCGGGGTCGGAGGCTCGAAGCCTTCGATGGCACGGAACACGATGTGCAGCTCGTTGTTCTGCTCGGGGTCGGGTTCAACGTCGACGATGATGATCTCGCCGGCGCGGAACTCCTTGTAGAGCAGCTTCTCCGACAGCGTGTCTTCGACCATGCGCTGGATCGCTCGACGCAGCGGACGAGCGCCGAGGGTGGGGTCATACCCCTTGTCGGCGAGATGGTCCTTGGCGGCGTCGGTGAGCTCGAGACCCATGCCCTGGCCGGCCAGCTGGGTGGCGGTGCGGGCGATCATGAGATCGACGATCTGACGGACCTCGTGTTGCGCGAGCTCGTGGAAGACGATCGTGTCGTCGATGCGGTTCAGGAACTCCGGGCGGAAGTGAGCCTTCAGCGCGTCGTTCACCTTCTCCTTCATCTTCGTGTAGTTGATCGCCTCGTCGCCGGTGCCGAAACCGATCGACGCCTTGCGCAGATCGCCGGTACCGAGGTTGGAGGTCATGATCAGGACGGTGTTGCGGAAGTCGACCGACCGACCCTGAGAGTCGGTGAGGCGGCCCTCTTCGAGGATCTGCAGCAGCGTGTTGAAGACGTCGGGGTGGGCCTTCTCGACCT
>JBCCYT010000129.1:0-12194 GCA_039188975.1 Actinomycetota bacterium | reverse complement strand
GCGAGCACGACCGGCGTCACGCCCGGACCGTGCACCCCCTGCCGCTCCGCATCGACGAGCGCCTCCGCAATGGCGGCGTCGATCCGCTGCGGGTCGAGTTCATCGGCTTGCGGGATGGGGTTCGCAACCAGCACGCCGCCGGGATGGCCGAGGTCCCGGTTGGCTGCGACCAGCGCAGCAACCTGCTCGGCACGCCTCACGGTCATCGTGACCGCCGAACCAGAATCACGGGTGTAGAAGGCAGGGAACCGGTCGGTACGCCAGCCCACGACCGGGACTCCCAGCGTCTCGAACTCTTCGAGCGTGCGTGGCAGATCGAGGAAGGCCTTCGCCCCCGCCGAGACCGTGACGACGGGGTGCCGAGCGATCGCGAGCAGGTCATGGGAGATGTCGCCGGACTCAGCAGCCCCGCGATGCACACCACCGATTCCGCCAGTCGCAAAGACAGAAACGCCAGCTCGGGCAGCGAGTGTGACCGATGCCGAAACGGTCGTCACACCGACATCGAGGCCAACAGCATGCGCATGGGCGAGGTCACGGGCCGCGATCTTGGTCGTGCCGCCCAACACGCGACCGACATCATCGTTCTCCACACCGACGACGGCGACACCGTCCAGCACCGCAGTCATCGCCGGGATCGCCCCCGCCGCTCGTATGGCGGCATCACACCGCTGCAAACACTCACGATTCGCGGGTTCGGGAAGTCCGAAGGCGCTGTAGATCGTCGATTCCATCGCGACGACCGGCGTTCCGGCGGCCAGCGCAGCTTCGACCTCGTCACCAACGCGAAAAACGGACGATTTCATGACGGCGAGCGTACGAGGCCAGATGGCCGTCGAGGACCGGTTCGGCTATCAATGGGCCCGTGATCGACGCACTGAACGCAACGTGGGACGCAATGACGGCGGAGGGCCAGCCCTTCGCGATGACCGACACGGAGGTGCGCGGCATCCCGATGCGCGTGTTCTCCGGCTCACCGCCCAACATGCGGTGGATCTGGGAGATGTCCGCCGGCCACGGCGACAAGCCGTACATCGTTTTCGAAGACGAGACGATCACCTACAGCGAGGCCCACGCGATCGTGCGGTCGCTGGCGGCGTACCTGGTCGAGCAAGGCGTCGAGCCGGGCGACCGCGTCGCGATCGCGATGCGGAACTTCCCCGAGTGGGCGCTGTCGTACTGGGCGGCGCTGTCGATCGGCGCCGCGGCGGTTGGGGTCAACGCCTGGTGGACACCAGCCGAGCTCGAATACGGGCTCAGCGATTCGCGTCCCAAGGTCGTGATCTGTGACCGAGAGCGGCTCGAGCGGCTCAACGAGGTGTTCGACACGCTCAGCGAAGGCGGCGCCATGCACGTGATCTCCGTGCGCACCGATGGCGATCTGCCGAGCGGTGGGGTTCGGTGGGATGACGTCGTCGACGCCGAGACCGCCCCCGCGGAACTTCCCGCCGTCGACATCGATCCCGATGCCGACATGTGCATCTTCTACACGTCGGGCACGACCGGCTTTCCGAAAGGCGCCCAGCTCACCCACCGGGGTTCGGTGCACAACCTGATGCACATGGCATTCGCCAACGCCGTTGCCGGCGCAGCAGCGCAGGCGGTCGCAGAGTCGGGTGCCGTCGAGATCGAACCACCGAAGGAAGTCCCGCCCTCGGCGATGGTGCCGACGCCGCTTTTCCACGTGACCGCGAACAACTGTGTGCTGCATCCGATCACCTTCCTGGGCGCCAAGCTCGTCTTGATGCACAAGTGGGATCCCGCTCGCGCCCTCGAGCTGATCGAACGGGAGCAGGTGGCGACATTCACCGGTGTTCCGACGATGAGCCGTGAGTTGTTGCTGCATCCCGATTGGGAAACCCGCGACACGAGTTCGCTCGGCACGATGGGTGGCGGCGGCGCCGCGTTGCAGCCCGACCTGGTGGAGAAGATCAGTTCAGCGAAGGGTGCGGTGCAGCCGTCGACCGGATACGGCCTGACCGAGACTCACGGCATCATCACCGCCGTCGGCAACATCTTCTTCACCGCGAAACCGACCTCGGCTGGCCGCATCATGCCGACGTTCGACTACAAGGTGGTCGACGAAGCCGGCAACGAGGTGCCGACCGGCGAGCGGGGCGAGTTCTGCGTCAAGGGCCCCGCCGTGGTCAAGGGCTACCTCAACCGCGAGGAAGCAACCGCGGAAGCGATCGTCGACGGCTACTTCAACACCGGCGACATCGTCTACGTCGACGAGGACGGGTTCGTGCACATCGTCGACCGGGCGAAGGACATGGTGATCCGAGGCGGCGAGAACGTCTACTGCGCCGAGGTCGAAGCAGCGATCTACGAACATCCCGACATTGCCGAAGCAGCCGTGTTTGGCGTGGAGGACGAGCGACTCGGCGAGGCGGTGGCAGTCGCGATCCACCTGGTACCCGACTCGGAGCTCGACCAGGATGCCCTGACCGCTCACCTGCAACCGCTGTTGGCAAAGTTCAAGATCCCGGAGCATGTGTGGTTCATGGACGAGCCGCTGCCACAGAACGCCAACGGCAAGTTCTTGAAGCGCCAACTCCGCGAGACCCTGTCTGCGGCTGACTGACCAGCCGCGACAAAATGAGTCCGTCAGCCACGGGCTGAGCGCATAGCGTCGGTCGCTGTGACCGATGCGCAGCGCGCCACGCCGGCGGACTTTCGTGGTTCTCCGCTCACCGATGGGATCCGTCTCGTCGCCGCCTACGCGCGCGCTCATCGTCGACCGTTCGCAATCTCAACGATCGGGTCGGTCGTGTACGCGGCGGGAACCGTCGGCTCCGCGATCGCGCTCGGGTGGGCGGTCGATGAGGCGCTGGTTCCACACTTCGACGGCATGGACAGCCGACACTGGGCGGCGTTCGCCTTGCTGTTCGGTGTGATGGTGGTCCGGTCAGTCGGGGTGATTGCCCGCCGCTACTTCGCCGGCATGGCGTCGGGAGCGAACAAGGCGGATCTCCAGCGAGGGATGGCGGACCGCATCGTGGCGATCCCTCTCGATGAGCTGAGGGCACAGCCGGCGGGGGTCGTGTTGGCGCACATCGACGCCGACGCCGACTCAGCGTTGGAGGCGACCCATCCGGCGCCCTTCACCATCGGTGTCTTGAGCATGCTGGTGTTTGCGATCATCGGGCTCGCCGCGATCGACCTTCCGTTGATGTTCGCCACAGTGGGCGTGTTGCCGATCGTGCTGTTCACCAGCTGGCTGAGCACGGTCGTGCTGGAGAAGCCGACCGATGTGGAGCGGGCCGCGAACGCCGCGGTGACCGCGGCGACGACCGAGATCATCGCAGGCACCCAGGTGATCAAGACCCTTGGCCGCGAAGACGCCGAACTCGAGCGATTCGGGCGAGTGGTCGACGACCATCTCGGCAAGCGAATCCGGGTGACGACCATCAAGATGCTGATCGACACGGCGTTCACCGCCCTGCCCCAACTCGGCATGATCTTGATCATCTTCGTCGGCGCCGAACGGGTGGCGGAAGGAATCCTCGATCCCGGCGACCTCGTGCAGGCGGTGGCGTTGTTCGGAGTCCTGTCGTTCCCGATGCAGGTGATCGGCTTCTTCTTGAGCGACCTTCCGCTGACCGTGGTGGGTCGGCGGCGGGTCGATTCGCTGTTGGCCCGCCCGGACGATCCACTCGACAGTTCTCCGGAGGATCCCGTCTCCCTTCCGGCCGGACCGCTCGAGGCGGCGCTCGACGGCGTTCGAGTGGGAAGCACCGAGCGACCCCGCATCGAAGCGTTCGACCTGACGATCGAGCGAGGCGAGACTCTGGCGCTGGTCGGCCCGACCGGTGGCGGGAAGTCGACCGCGTTGGAGGTCTTGGCCCGCCTTCGCGGCGTCGCCAGCGGCCACGTGACCTACGCCGGCGTTTCGGGCGACGCCCTCATGGACGGGGACTTGCGCGCTCGGGTGACCTTGGCCGCGCAGAACGCCGCGCTGTTCACGGGCACCGTCCGCAGCAACGTCGACTACGGCCGGGGCCGCGATGCCGCCGAGATCGAGCGGGCATTGACGCTCGCCGGGTGCGCCGATCTCGACGACATTCTGGAGGACGGCTTCGAGACGGTCGTGGGCGAGCGAGGGGTCACCCTCTCGGGCGGGCAGCGTCAACGCATTGCGCTCGCCCGGGCGCTTGCGGGCGAGCCCGGCCTGGTGTTGCTCGACGATGCGACATCCGCAGTCGACCCGGCTCGAGAGGAGACGATCCTTGCGAACCTGGCGGCACTGCCGACCACGGTCGTGATGGTCACCCACCGGGTCGCGGCGATGGCGGCGGCCGACCGGGTGGCGTTGATCGACCAGGGTCGAGTCCGTGCGATCGGCACCCACGATGCGCTGCTCGGCGACCCCGTGTACCGCCGACTCGTCGAGGCCTACGAGGCAGCCGACAGCATGGGAGGGGGAAGATGAGCGACGCCGGCAATGCCGAGGTCAAACCGATGGCGATCGTTCGCCGCGGCTTGGAACTGAGTCCCGAGTTTCGCCCTGTCATCGGGCTCCTCGTTGGCCTCGGGGTCTTGATCGGGCTGGGTCGGGTCGCGATCCCGGTGCTGTTTCAACAATTGATCGACGACGACCTCTTGACCGCATCGGGGTTTGATGGCGGCCGGTTGACGACGTTGGCGCTCATCACGTTGGCGGTCGTGATCGCGGTTGGCGGATTGTCGGTGGCGAGCGAGATCGTGCTGATCCGCACGGCTGAAGGCGCGCTGGCCCGACTGCGCCAGGTGGTGGTGCGCCGAGCGGTCGATCTATCGCTCGAGGAACACTCGGTGGAACGGCAAGGCGACTTGGTGTCGCGCACGACGGGCGACATCGAAGCCTTGACCCGGTTCGTCGACTGGGGCGCGTACGCGTGGTTGGTCAATACCAGCATCGCACTGACGGCGACGGTGGCGATGTTCGTGTATTCGTGGCAGTTGGCACTCGTTGCGGTGGCGATGCTCGTGTTGATGGTGCCGGTGCTGATCTCGCTGCAACGAGAGCAGCAACGACGGGTCCTGATGGTGCGCGAACGCACCGGCGATCTGCTGAGCGAGGCGAACGAAGCGATCGCTGGCGCGCACGCCGTTCGCGCCTTCGGGCAGCGTCGCTCGACTCGAGCACGCCTCGACGAAGACGTCGATGAGCTGTACCGAACCCAGGTGTTCGCCAACCGGGTAACCGCCGTGCTGTTCACGATTTCAGACATTTTCGGCACCATCGCGATCGGTGCCGTCATCCTTGCGGCGGTCTGGTTGGGGGTTGATGGCCCGAGCCTCGGAACGACGATTGCGGTGATCTTCTTGGTCCAAATGACGCTGGTTCCGATCGCGGAGTTGACCGAAGTGATCGACCAAACATCGCTGGCCCTGGCCGGATGGGAGCGAACGATCGACCTGGCGAACCGACCTCAGGCCATCCCGCCGGCGGCCAACCCTCAACCGATCCGGTCAGGAGCGCTCGAGATCGATGTCGCCAACGTCGACTTCGCGTACGGCGAAAACCAGGTGCTGCACGACGTGTCGGTGTCGATACCGGCTGGCACCGCCGTCGCAGTCGTCGGGGCGACCGGTTCCGGGAAGACGACGCTCGCCCGGCTGCTGTGTCGGCTGGCAGATCCCGCCGCTGGCTCGATTTCGCTGGGCGGTGTCGACGTTCGACGGCTCAGCGACGCCGATCGCCGACGATCGGTACGAATGGTCCCCCAGGACGGGTTTCTGTTCGCGACGACGGTGCGGGCCAACGTGTTGATGGGCCGCGACAACGCGACCGACACCGACCTCGATCAGGTCGTCGCCGACCTCGGGCTCACAGCATGGGTCACGAGCCTGCCGGACGGCCTCGATACCGACATCGGCCCAGCCGGCGACGGGCTGTCGGTGGGCGAACGCCAGCTCGTCGCGGTCATGCGGGCCGCGCTCGCCGACCCTGGCGTGTTGATCCTCGATGAGGCCACCTCGTCGCTCGACCCGGCGACCGAGTTGGCGATGACCGAGGCGCTGGACCGGCTGAAACGTGGGCGGACGACGGTGACGGTTGCGCATCGGCTGTCGACCGCCGAACGAGCCGATCTGGTGGTCGTGTTCGACCACGGACGGGTCGTGGGGATTGGGCCTCACGCTGAGTTGGTTGCGGCCGGCGGGGTGTACGCCGACCTGTATGCGGCCTGGACCCGCGGCGCCAGCATCTGACAACGGCCTCTGGTCGGCGCCAAAACTCGAATCGCCGACCCCGAAGGGCCGGCGATTCTGGCTGCACCTGACGGGTGCTAGGGCGGTGGCGGGTGTCAGGTGCGGGTTCTCAACGGTGAGCGGAGACGGGATCAGGCCGACGTGTCGGTGTCGCCGCCGTCGGCGTCACCACCGGGGCCGAAGCCACCGGGGCCACCGAAGCCGCGACCGCCGGGGCCGCGACGGCCTTCGCGATCGCCGAACTCGAATTCACCATTGACGATGTCGTTGGCCTTCTCCTCGGCCTGGGCGAGCATCTCGGCGGCCTGGTCGGCGTCGATGCGACCGGCTTCGACGGCGGCGTCGAGCCGCTCCTCGGCACCGTCGATCAGCGAATCGACAACCGAGTCAAGGTCGATGCCTTGCGCCTCAGCAATGTCAGCGATCGAGTCGCCGTTCTGGATCGCCTCGCGGATCTCGGCGCCATCGACACCAAGCGTCTCGGCAAGGTTGCCGAAGCCACCGCCGCGCGGGCCACGCTGGCCCCGCTCGCCGGACCGCTCGGGGCGAGCGGCTTCCAACGTGTCGACGACCGCATCACGCTGCGACTCGTTGATCGTGCCGTCGTCGACGAGCGGCTGAAGGGCCTCTTCGAGGCGGCTCGGGCCAGCGTTCTCTTCGACGGTGGTGCCGTCGGCGTCGTCCTGCGCCCCGGCGATGGCCGGGGTGAAGAACGCCGCACCAGCGGCGACGCCACCAAGGGTCGACGCGACGACCGCCGTGGCGAGCACCGACTTCTTGACCGAGGTGGGCTTGGGGGATTCGGACATGGAATTGCTCCTGGAGGGGTTGGGGTGGCTGGGTGCCTCTTGGTGATTCACACACTCGCCCCTTGGAGTAAGACGTTGGTGAGCCGACGCAGGGAATCTCGTGATGGAGATGTGAGGGACGTGTGATGACGGAGGCCGACCTAGGATCGGCGGCCGTGACGAACCGCTTTCTCACCGAACGACTGCAGGGCTTCGGGACGACGATCTTCACCCAGATGTCGCAGCTGGCGACCGAAACGAATTCGGTCAACCTCGGCCAGGGGTTTCCGGACACCGACGGTCCAGCAGTGGTGGCGGACGCGGCCCGCCAGGCGATCGCCGACGGCCACAATCAGTACCCGCCGTTGCCCGGTGTGGCGTCGCTACGCCAGGCGGTGAGCGAGCATCGGGCCCGATTCCGAGGCCAGGAGTTCGATCCGGCCACCGAGATCTTGATCACGGCGGGTGCGACCGAAGCGTTGGCCGCGGCGATGTTGGCCCTGACCGGCCCGGGGGACGAGGTCGTCACGTTCGAGCCGTACTACGACTCCTATGCCGCAGGGATTGCGCTGAGCGGCGCGGCCCGCAGAGTCGTGACGCTGCGAGCACCCGACTTCTCGTTCGATCCGGCCGCGCTGCGGGCCGCCTTCTCGCCGGCCACGAAGGCGGTGTTGATCAACACCCCGCACAACCCGACGGGCAAGGTCTTCTCACGCGAGGAACTGACCTTGATCGCCGAGCTGTGCTGTGAGCATGACGTCATCGCAGTGACCGACGAGGTGTACGAGCATCTGGTCTTCGATGGTGAGCACATCGCGCTCGCGACACTTCCGGGCATGGCCGAGCGCACGTTGACCGTGTCGTCGGCCGGAAAGATCTTCTCATTCACGGGCTGGAAGGTCGGGTGGGCATGCGGTCCGGCCGATCTGGTGGCCGCAGTGCGAACCGCCAAGCAGTTCCTGACCTTTGCCGGTGGCGCGCCCCTGCAGCATGCGGTCGCCGTCGGTTTGCAGCTCGGCGACGAGTTCTACGACGGCTACACCGCCGACATGCGTGCCAAGCGGGATCGGCTGTGTGCCGGCTTGGCAGACGCTGGCCTCGAGGTGCTGACGCCGGCAGGTACGTACTTTGCGAGCTGCGACATCCGTTCGATCGGCGAGTCAAACGGCATCGACTTCTGTCTCGCTCTGCCGGAGCGGGCCGGCGTGGTGGCCGTGCCGTCGATGGTGTTCTACGACGACGAAGCAGCGGGCGAGTCGATCGTGCGATTTGCGTTCTGCAAGAAGGACGAGGTGCTCGACGAGGCGATCGACCGTCTGAAAGCAGCATTGACATGACGCTCGAGCTCGCCGCGATTCAGCACGACATCATCTGGGAGACTCCGGCCGCGACGATGGCGGCGGTACGCCCGGTGGTGCTCGACGCCGCCGCCGACGGCGCGCAGCTGATCTCGCTGACCGAGATGTGGTCGTGCGGATTCTCGATGAACACCGCCGTGGTCGCCGAGCAACCCGACGGCCCCACCGCGAGCTTCATGCATGAGCTGGCCGCCGAGACGGGATCGTGGATCGCCGGCTCGTTTCCCGAGCACACCGTTGGCCGCAACCGCCCGACGAACCGCTTCCTCCTCGCCGGCCCGAACGGGGAGGATCACCGATACTCGAAGACCAAGCCGTTCTCGTATGCCGGGGAAACCGATCACTACGACGGTGGCGCTCCAGTCGAATCGATCATGATCGAGGGTGTCCGGGTCACCCCCTTCATCTGTTACGACCTCCGGTTCACCGACCTGTTCTGGAACGCCGCAGCCGAGACAGACCTGTACCTGGTGCCGGCCAACTGGCCGGCGGTGCGCCGAGAGCATTGGATGACGCTGCTGCGGGCGCGGGCGATCGAGAACCAGGCCTACGTGTGCGGCGTGAACCGGGTCGGCGCTGCGGGTGATGGGCTCGAGCACTCGGGCGACTCTCGAATCTTCGATCCCCTCGGCGATCCGGTCGTCGAAGCCCCCGCTCATGAGCCGTACACGATGCGGGCCTCGATCGACCCAGCGATGGTCGCCGATGTCCGTTCACGATTCCGCTTCATGAACGATCGATGATCAGGCTGCGTCACTGATCGAGAGCAGCCAATCGTCGACGGGCGTACTCCGGTTCGGTCGTCCAGCCGTTGGCGGCCTCCCAGGCATGCGAGAGCCGTTCGGCGCGGCCGTGGGTGTCGTCGTCGAGGACCTGGACCCCAAGGTTCGACAGGTCGTGCCACACGACATCGACGCGGCTCTCGTCCCAGTCGAGAAGACCAACTCGCCCTTGCGCGGTGATGCGAAGGTTCTCCGGCCCGGGGTCGCCATGGATGAGCGAGCGACCCACATGCGCCACGGAGGCGAACTCGGCGAGGACGAGTGCAGCCACCTGGGTCGGCAGCGAATCGAGGTCGGCATCGACACTGCGCCGCGTGTCGTGAATCTCGGTGACGACACAGCACTCGGGTCGCTGCCGGTGGTCACGACCGACCGTGTGCAGTCGCTGCAGCTCGGTGGCAACCAGCCGCCAATCGTCGTCTGAGATCGGCGGGCGGCCATCGATCCACGTCTGAACAACGAGACCGTCGACCGAGCGACGACCGTCATCGGTGGGGATGGCGGCGGGCACGACGAACCCGTGAGCTGCGAGCGTGTCCATGAGGTCGAGCTCCCACTCGAGGCTGGCGGCGGACCGGCGGCTTTGCCGAACAACAGCCCGTTGCCCGTTGTGGAGGCCGGCCCACACCTCGCTGCGGCTCCCCCCTCCGAGGGGGTCACCGAGTTCCAGTCCCGGCCACGGGTCGATCTCCATCAGTCGTCGATGGTCGGAAGCGAGAGCGTGACGGCCGCTCCCCCGCCCTCCGCCTCGCCAGCCGACGCCGATCCACCGTGGGCGACCGCGACCTGCTTGACGATCGACAGTCCGAGCCCCGAACCGGGCATGGTGCGGGTCGCTTCGACGCGGTGGAACCGTTCGAAGACCGCGTCTCGCTGATCGGCGGGAATCCCGGGCCCATGGTCGGACACGATGATTCGGCCGCCGTCCACCTCGACATGAATCGGGGTCGTGTCGGGCGAGAATTTGGCGGCATTCTCGATGAGGTTGCGGATGGCGCGTGACACGGCGTTCGGTCTCGCCTCGAGCACCGCACGCCGCACGATGACGAGGTCGATGTCGCGACCGGTTCGTCGAGCCTGACGTTCGACGATTGGCGCAGCAAGGTCGGCCAGCTCGATCGGTGCAGGATCCTCGTCTTCTCGAACGTCGGTGGCCAGATCGACCAGTTCGGCGACGAGATCGCCGAGCTCATCGATCTCGGCACCGATGTCGTCCACGATCGCTTGCCGCATGTCGTCGGGGATTTCCCGGCCGGAACGAAGCACGTCGACGTTCGTGCGCAGGCTCGCGAGCGGGGTCCGGAGTTCGTGGCTGGCATCCATCACGAGCTGCCGTTGCTGGCGTTTCGAGGTGGACAGCGCGTCGAGCATCGAGTTGAAACTGGAGGCGAGACGTCCGACCTCATCGCCACCGGACCCGTCGACCGGTTGGTCGAGGTTGCCGGTCGCCGCGACCGCTTCCGCCGCGTCAGTGAGCCGGCGGATCGGCGAGATCGCACTGCCAGCAATCCACCAGGCCGCCGCGATCGCGACACCGACGGCCAGGAGCGAAATGCCGAGAATGCGCCCCCGCAGATCTTCGAGCGACTGATCGATTTCACCGAGCGGCCGGGCGATCTGCACGAAGACGTCGCTCGCAGCGACCGTCGCAACCCGAGCTCGTTGGCCGTTGATCGTGCCGTCACCGAGCACCGGTGGTTGACCGGTGGCCGGGTAGTCGGTCAAGTCAAGCGCCGCGTCGAACGGTGTCCCGATGGTGAGCAGCGCTTCGCCCGTGGAGGACACCACTCTCGTGAACGACTCCCGCGATGCTGCGTCTTCCAAGAAGCTGCGCGGACCGACGCCGAACCCGGGACCCGGCCGATCCTCCTGACCGCCACCGTTGCCGATTCCTCGAATGCCTCGGGCGTTGAACTGGTCGCTGAAGCCGGGCCCGCCAGCGAAGCGACCGATTTCGGCCGCTCGCCCCGCAAGCTCGATGTCGACTTCTTCGACGAGTTCCCCTTCGGCCGCGGCATAGACCCGCTGGCCGACCACACCGACGACGGTCGCAACGACGAGCGCAACGACCAGCGTGACGCGGAGGCGAAGGCTCACGCCGAGTCCACCCGAGCGACGTAGCCGAGCCCACGCACGGTGTGGAGGAGCCGGGGGCGATCGTCGGTCTCGAGCTTCTTACGGAGATACCCGACATACACGTCGAGGGTCTTCGACTCGGTTTCGAGGGCGCCGTCCCAGACGGTGTCATACAGCTGGTCCCGACTGAGCACGACGCCCGCATTACGAACGAGCACTTCGAGAAGATCGAATTCGGTGCGAGAGAAATCCAGTGCCATTCCGCTGCGGGATGCTCGACGTCCCGCGAGGTCGATCCGCAGATCGCCCAGCGTCAAGATCTCGTCGTTGGCGTCGTCGGCGCCGCTTCGAAGCCGGGCCCGCAGCCGAGCGAGAAGCTCCTCGAGCGCGAACGGCTTGACCACATAGTCGTCGGCCCCGGCATCGAGTCCGGCGACCCGGTCTTGGACTTCATGGCGAGCGGTCAGCATCAGCACGGGTGTGTCGTCACCTCGATCTCGAATTCGACGGCACACGCTGAGCCCGTCGGCGTTCGGCATCGACACATCGAGCAACAGCAGGTCGGCCGGTTCGTCGGTGTGGAGTTCGAGCGCTCGTGCGCCATCGCCAGCGGTGACGACGTCGTATCCCTCGAGGGTCAATGCTCGTTCCAACGATTCACGGACTCGGCGGTCGTCTTCGGCGATCAGGATCTTCGGCACGTTCTTACTTTTCCACGAAGAGGTGAGAGTTTTGTGAGACCGCCATAGACACCGACTCGACCTGTTTCGAAACGGCAGTAGGACCACCACGCACCGCGCGCAAAGAAGAACGGGCTTCTTTTGATCGCTTGCTGACGGTCGGGATACGGGCGTCAGCGCGAAGGTGGTGATCCCCCAAGACCCGAAGGAGGGTGCTCATCATGACGACGACCTACACACTTTCGAACGCACGACTTCGGAACCCGGAGCCCGCCTACCGATGGAGATCACGAACGCAGTGGATCGAGATCTGTG
>JBCCYT010000128.1:0-12228 GCA_039188975.1 Actinomycetota bacterium | reverse complement strand
CCTGCTCGTGCAGACGGGCGAAGCTGACGGTGCCGTCGTGTTCACGATGGGCGGGGCGGCTGCAGCCGACGAAGAAGGACTCGTGCTCGATGCGCTCGAGGAGCGGGGTATCGAGGTCGTCGGCTCGGCGATCATCGAAGCGACCGACGGCGACACGATCGCCCAGGACAGCGAGATGGCGGTGGCCTTCGAGCGGTTCAAGGCGTCGGGGGCGAACACCCTCATGATCTTCGGCACACCATCGGCTTCCATTCGAGGGGCAGCCGCCGCCGGTCTGACCGGCGAGATTGCGATCTGGTCGAACGACTCGGGTGGGCTCGGCAACCTCGGTGCCACCATCGTCGACAAGTCGATCGCCGACGGTGTGCTCGTGAGCACCGGTCCGACCGATCAGGAGATCTGGGATGACGCGGCCTTCCAGGACCAGTGTGTCGCCCCGGTCGCCGCGGCCAACATCGCCGATGCGGATCTTCGTGGACCGCTCGAGTACCTGCCCGAAGAAGAGAACTGGTTCAACTCGATTCGTCGTTACTGCCACATGCTGTCGATCTTCGAAACGATCGCCATCGCCGCGGGCCCCGAACTGACGCCGGAGACATTCGAAGCGGCCGCCTACGGCCCGGTCGGTGATGACTTCCAGGTGCCGGGTATCGGCCCCGCATCCTTGTCACCCGACAAGCGCGGCGCGCAGGACGGCGTGCGGCTCTCGGTCTTCGATTCGACGTCGGGCGACGGTGGCATCGTGGCCTTCACCGAACTGCTCGATGCCTTCGAGTGACATGCCTCTGAGCGAGCGAAACGCTCGTATTTCCTGAATTTCGAAAACCGAACAATGTTGCCGGGCCGTCCCTCGTCGGGGCGGCCCGGCTGCGTCTGCCACACTCAACCCCATGGCCGAACTCGATTTTGACCTCGTGTATGACCTCGTTGTCGTCGGCGGAACCGCCGGCGGGCTGAGCGTCGCCATCTCGTCCCAGCGTTCCGGTGTGCAGTCGGTGCGGGTCATCTCGAGCAGCAGCGCCGTGACCTTCCCGGAACTCGTGCGCGACAACCAGCTCGACATCGGCTACGGCGAGAAGGTCGAAGCGGTCGACGCAAACGACGACGGCACGTTGTCGCTACGCACCAGCCGTCACCGCTACCGGGCCCGAGCCGTGCTGCTCGCCCACCGCCCACCGATGCCGGAATGGAGCCCGCCGATCGCGATTCCGAACCTGCCGACCGTCAAGGTCGACACGGAACCCGAGAATCCCGAAGGCCGCGACGTCTTGGTGATCGGCTACACCGACCATGCGGTCGAACTCGCCGCCACCATCGAAGCGGCCGGCGGAAACGTCGTGCTCGCCGCAGGTGGCATGGATCCCGACCGCCTCTCCCCTGCCGCCGACAACGCGCTTCGCCGGATGGAGCGTGAACGTCGCATCACCATCCTCTACCGCTCGATCCCCGACGAGATCGACGAGATCGACGGCCACCCGATGGCCTATTTCAACGACCGCCGGACGCCCGACCTTCAGTTCGACGATGTCGTCATTGCGTCTCACCGGCGCAACCTCACGCCAGCCGAGCGCGGGGTGACCGACGCCGCGCTCGCAACCGGCAAGGTCTGGTTCCTGGGTGAGCCCGATGACGAGTCGGTCCCCACGACCGCACCCGGCCACCGGATCGGGCTCGCCATGGCCGAGTGTTTTCCTGAACTCGACGCGGCACGAATCCAGCCCGCGGTCACCCGCCGTCATCGACATGAAGGCGCGGTGGAAGAGCTCCGCGACGAGCACTACAACGCAACGATCACCCACTTCGAACCAACCCACTCCGACCTGTGGGTGCTGCGGGTCACGCCCGACCACGGCGGCACCGACTACACGCCCGGTCAGTATGCGACGCTCGGCCTCGGGTTCTGGGAAGAACGGATCGACGATGCGATCGACCCGAACCTCGACGATCGCTGGTTCAAGCTGATCCGGCGCTCGTACTCCATCAGTTCACGGGTACTCGACGACCACGGATACCTCGTCGACGAAGGCGGCCTCGACGAGCTCGAGTTCTACATCGTCCTCGTGCCGCCGACCGACGACAACATCCCCGAGCTCACCCCCCGGCTCGCCCTGAAGCGACCTGGGGACCGCATCTACCTCGGCCCGAAGGTCGCCGGCCGCTACACACTCGACGCGGTGACGAATCCAGCCGGCACCGTCATGTTCTTCTCGACCGGCACCGGCGAGGCGCCGCACAATGCCATGGTCACGGAACTGTTGCGCAAGGGGCATCACGGCCCGATCGTCTCCGCCGTCTCGGTGCGCAACTCCGTCGACCTCGGCTACATCGAGACCCATCGAGAACTCGAGCGCCGCCACCAGAACTACCACTATCTGCCGATGCCGACCCGCGAACCCGATGTGGCCAAGCGCTACATCCAGGACCTCATCACCGACGGCGACTTCGCCTCGATGGGCGTCTCGCTCGACCCGGCCACCACCCATGTCTTCATGTGCGGCAACCCGGCGATGATCGGGATTCCTGACGAGCATGGAGCGTTCCCGGCAACCACCGGTGTCGTCGAGTTGCTCGTTGAACGGGGCTTCACCATCGACAAGCGCAAGCAACCGGGCAACATCCACTACGAGGAATATTGGTAAGCCGCTGCCAAGCTGTGGTGATGTGGCGACAACGATTGGCGATCGTCGCGACGACACTGCTCGTAGCGACGGCATGCAGCGGCGGTGAACCGCCCGCGACAGACGAGTTCGGTGGCCTTCGGGTCTTGCGGTTCACCGAAGGCGACGCATCGATCCCCGAACTGGCTGACATCATCGGCACGCTCGACATCGACCCCGACACCGGATGCTTGCTCTTCGGTACCGACGAGTTCAGCCAACCCCGGGTTCTCGCCATCCCGCGCGGCATCGAGATCTCGGTCGAAGGCGACGGCACGCTCGTGGGTGACTTCGGCCGGATCCCGACCGGCGACACGCTCTTTCTCGCCGCGGCAGAGCCCGAGACCATCGAAGAGCCGACCGCGTGCGACGAAGGCGCCACGCCGGTGTTCTGGAGCACCGCCGCCTCATGGGACGACCCGTTCAACGCCCTGTCGTCATAACGTGCGGACGATGACCGTCAACGGTTGACGTACTGCCCGGGCGTCACGCCAAACGCGATCTTGAACGCGGCGATGAACGCGCTTGGCTGGTCGTATCCGGAACGGGTGGCGGCGGTCGTCACCGATGCGCCGCGTCCGAGCCACACGAGGCCGTGCTGGAGGCGGTAGGTGGTCCGCCATCGCCCGAAGGTGGTGCCGGTTTCTGCG
Source organism: Actinomycetota bacterium (assembly GCA_039188975.1). Classification (GTDB taxonomy): domain Bacteria; phylum Actinomycetota; class Acidimicrobiia; order Acidimicrobiales; family Aldehydirespiratoraceae; genus UBA11606. The sequence goes on along the minus strand of JBCCYT010000128.1, from coordinate 8,921 downwards.
AGGAACAGCCGCTGGAGGGTTCGCTCTCCCGCACCGATCGTCGCGCCGAACTGGGCAAGGGTGCGGCGATCCCGTGGGTCGACTTCGAGCGCGTCGACCACCGCACGAAGGCGAGGATCGCGAACGCGGGAGAGACGTACCGGCACCTCCGACGCGAGGTCGAGTTGGTCGAGTACCACCTGCTCGACGCGCGCCCGAGCGTCGGCTGACCCGACAGAGTCATCGAGCAGTGCCAAGACGAGATGTCGCAGGAGGGGCGAGACGTCGAAAACCGTCAGCTCGTCGAGTGTCGGTGCACCCAGCGGCTCGACGTAGAGCGTTGCCATCGTTGCGTCGGACTCGGCGACGACGGTGTGGGCTTCGCCTGCTGGGATCCAGGCCGCTTGCTGGCTCGGCAGCACCCAGCGAAACGTCGCGGTTTCCACCGACAACACCCCGTCGCCGGCGTACACGAGCTGATGATCGTCGTGAACATGCTCGCCGGTCGAGTGATGGGCCGGGTAGGAGAACCGAACGGCCCGAACGCGTGGTTGGCGGGTTGGCGGCATACGTTGGCAGAGTACCGCTAACAAGTCAGCGACTGATCGGTCACGATGGCCGGCAATGCCCGCGACCGTCGTCCCGAACCAGGCTGCCCTTCGGGTGTTTTTGCGCTCGGGGTTCGTGTGGCAACTCTGTTGGTCGAGCTATTGGACCCTGCTCTTCCTCCGCGTCGTCGTCGACGTTGGCCTCGATCCGCTGCAATTGCTCCTTCTCGGCACGGTCAAGGAGGTGACGATTCTGCTGTCGGAGATCCCGACTGGCGTGATCGCGGACATCCGAAGTCGCCGCCAGTCGGTGATCATCGCCTTCGTCGTGTGTGGCATCGCAGCGATCGGTGCAGGGCTCGCCGACACGTTCCTCACCCTCGCCGTGACCCAGGCGGTGTGGGCGTTCGGCACGACGTTTCGAAGCGGAGCCGAAACGGCGTGGTTCACCGACGAGGTCGGTTCACTCGCCGTCGTCGATGCGGTCCTTCCCCGCCGAGGGCGCATCGAGTCGATCGGCTCGGTCGTGGGACTGCTCGGGACCGCGGGGTTGGCGGCGACCACGAGTCTGGGGCTGGCACTCGTCACGGTCGGGGTCCTGCTCGTGGGGTGGGCGTTGATGCTGATCGGTTCGATGCCCGAGACGGGCTTCGAACGGCTTGACGTCTCTGCCCGAGGACGGTTCCGACAGCTCCTGGGCGAGGGATTCACCGCGGCTCGGCTGCCGGGCCTCCGTGTGCTGCTGATCGCCACGGTCATGGCCGGCTTCGCCAGCGAAGCCGTCGATCGACTTCGGGTTGCCCGTCTTGATCAGATCGAGCTGCAAGACCAACCCATCGACCCGGCATTGGTCATGGGATCGACCGCCGTGCTTCAGTCGCTCGGCGCTGCGCTCACGCTGTCGTTGATCGCCACGATGCTGGCCGGCCGGCGGCTCGTCACGGCCTACGCCTGGCTCCACCTCGGAGCTGCGGCGGGCGTCGCGGTGCTTGCACTCGTCGGCGAGCTGTGGCTGGCCTTGGGCGGGGTGTTGGCAACCGGCATGATGCGCGAGGTTGCGACCACGGTGAAGGTGGGGTGGACCAATCACTTCACCGATCGCCACAACCGGGCAACCGTGCATTCGTTCGCCGGTCAGGCCGGGTCGGTGGGTGAAATCAGTGGCGGGATCGTGCTCGGTTTCGTCGCTCGAGAGGTCGGGATCGACGTGGCGCTCGTCGTCTCCGCCGTCGTGTACGCGGCGGCCGCGCTCGTCAGCACCGCGGGCCGGCCGCGTTGGCGCAAGACTGTGTAGGTGACCACCGTGCGCACCCTTCTCGGATCGATCAGCCCACCGGCGCTCCCCGCCGGCGTCACGTTCGAGGATCGGGGCGATCAGCTGATCCTGACGGCGACGACGGACCTGCGGGACTTCGCCTCCGGTCAGTTCGTCGAGCCGGTCGTCTCCATCGGTCTCCCGCTGCCCGCCACCGACGACACGGTCTATCTCGGCCATGGCTGGACGCAGTTCGCGATGCCGATGCGGGCGACGCCGACCCGACCCTTCGACCTCACCCCGGCATCGAACCTGTTCTCACCGGCCGCCGTTCTCCCGCTCGCCGTCGCGTCCGAGGGGCGGAGTTGCTTGCTCGCTCCCCTCGACGCCTGGCACGACCAGCTGATCACCTTCGACCAAGACGCCGATGGCGTGCGCGGCTTTCGATGGGGTTGGCACGGCGACCTTCGCGAGATCCCGGCCGAGACGACCGCCACCCTGGGGGTCTACGAGGCGCCGACCATCGACGATTGCTACCGGGCGTGGGCTGCGGACCTGCGGGCCCGTCATCCGATCGCGCGCTACGGCATCGACGACCCGATCCTCACCACCCTCTCCTACTGGACCGACAATGGCGCCGCCTACTGGTACCGAACCGAGCAGGGCGAGACCTTGCCCGAGTCGCTCACCAACAAGTTGCGCGAGCTCGACGAGCTCGCCGTACCGGTCGGTGTGGTCGAACTCGACAGCTGGTTCTACCCACACCAAACCCTGCGGCCAGTCGCCGAGATCGGCTATCCCGAAGAGGTACCACCGACCGGCATGCTTCGATGGGAGGCCAGACCCGACGTCGTACCTGACGGGCTCGACGACCTGAACCGCCGGCTCGGCGAGCGGCCGATGATTCTCCACAGTCGCCACATCGCGGCAGCGTCCCCCTACGTCGAAGAGGATCCCGAGAGCTGGTGGGTGGACCGCACCGCCCATCCGAAGGATCCGAACTGGTTCGGGGGTTGGCTCGACGCGGCCAAGACATGGGGTGCGACCTGCATGGAACAGGACTGGATGCTGATGGTCTGGTTCGGGTGCCGGGACCTGCGAGCGGCACCAGGTCGGGCGACCGAGTGGCAGCGCACGCTCAACCGTCTCGCGGCCGAGCGCGGCATGTCATTGATCTTCTGCATGGCAACACCGGGCGATTACTTCACCGTTGCTGAGTGCGACCGGGTGATCGCCGTGCGCACGTGCGACGACTACCGCTTCGCCGACGATCCCGCCCGACTGTGGCGGTGGTACCTGACCAACAATGTGCTCGCCGGGTCGCTCGACGTACCCGTGTTCAAGGACTGCTTCTTCACCAGCGCCGAGCCCGGCACCGATCCGCTCGATGGCGATCCCCACGCCGAAGTCGAGGCGGTTCTCTCGGCGTTTTCGGCTGGCATCGTTGGGATCGGCGACCGCATTGGACGAACCGATACCGGGATCATCGGTCGACTGATCGACGATCAGGGGTACGTCGTCACGAGCGAGACGCCGATGGCGATGCGCCCAGAGTCGTTTTTCGATGCCGCCGACGCCGGGCGCCTCACGTGGGCTGAAGCATGGGACGGCGATCATCGGTACGTGCTCGCCCTCCATCTCGACGACGCCGATCAGCCGTTGGCCGGCCATCTCGACCTGGGCGACGACGTGCTCGTCTACGGCTGGCGATCGGGTGCCGCCGCGATCGGGGATCAGATCTCGACCCTGCTCGAACCCCGGGACTGGGCCCTCTTTGTCTGCTGCCCGCTCACCGGCGAACCCGGCGAGCGGACCGCGACCATCGGTGATCCGCGCCGCTATGCGACCCGCGGCGGATCCGGCTCCGACGCCACCCCATCTGACCGGCTGCGATGGCTCGAAGGTGAAGGCCTCTTGCCTACCTAACGTTCGTTAGGTACGGTCGGGAACATGGCTGTGGCCGAAGCCCCGACCTCGACGACCGATAGCGCTCGACAACGCATTCTCGACGTCACCGCCGCACTCGTGCTCGAACACGGCGTCGCCGGCGTTGCCCAGCGGCAGATCGCGGAGCGGGTCGGCATCAAGGCGGCGTCGCTCTACCATCACTTCGCCTCCAAGAACGAGATCGTCGAGGCGGTGTTTCGTCGGGGAATCGACGTGATGGAACGGGCCTGGGATGAGGCTGCTGCGTCGGGGCCGGCCGACGACCACGAACGGTTGGCCACCCATGTGCGGGCCCACCTCTCGGCGCTCTTCGAGAACGGGCCCTACACCGCTGCCCATGTCACCGCGTTTCGGACCGCGCCCGCCGAGGTTCGCGAGGCCGTCGTGCCGATGCGCGATGCCTACGAAGCTCGCTGGACTGCGCTGTTGACCGAGCTCGACCTCCCGACACCGGTCGGGCTCAGCCGGCTCACGCTCTTCGGCGCGATGAACACCGCAGTCGAATGGTTCGACACCGATCGAGGAAACCTCGACGAGCTCGCCGACATCATCACCACCCAGTTTCGAGGGCGACCGGCCAACCATCGCGAGGACACCACATGAGGAAGATCGAGAGCCGGGTCGACACCGGCTCGTCGACGTTCGCCGACAACGCCGCCGCCTACGAAGCACAGGTGGCCACCCTGCGGGCTCGCCAACAGGTGGCGATCGACGGTGGGGCCGGCCGGGAACGGTCGATCGAACGACATCTCGCTCGCGGGAAAGTGCTGGTGCGTGATCGCATCGACATGGTCACCGACCACAACGCTGCCTTCCTCGAATTCTCCACCCTCTCCGGCTTTGGCCAGTACAACGACGAGGTGCCCGGCGGCGGCATCGTCACCGGTATCGGCATCGTGCACGGCGTGCCGTGGGTGTTCATCGCCAACGACGCCACCGTGAAGGGTGGCTCACTCGTGCCGGTCGCCATCAAGAAGCATGTGCGGGCGCAAGAGATCGCGGAAGAAAACAGCCTCGGCGTCATCTATCTCGTCGACTCGGGCGGCGCGTTCCTCCCTCTCCAAGACGAGATCTTCCCCGACAAGGACCACTTCGGCGGCAGCTTCTATCGCCAGGCACGGCTGTCGGCAAAGGGCCTCCCCCAGCTCTCGGTGGTGCTCGGCGGGTGTACGGCCGGCGGTGCCTACGTGCCGGCGCTCTCCGACGAGGTGATCATGGTCGACGGCATCGGCCGGATCTTCCTCGGCGGCCCACCCATCGTGAAGGCGGCCCTCGGCGAGATCATCGAGCCCGACGACCTCGGCGGCGCCGAACTCCACACCCGGCTGTCCGGCGTGTCGGACTACATGGCGGCCAACGAGGCCGAGGCCTACGGCAAGCTGCGCGAGATCTGCGCCACGACCAACCAACGCGGCGTCGACGACCGGCAGGGCTGGATGGGGTGGCAAGAGCCCGAGCCTCCGGCGTACGCCGCCGAGGAGCTCTACGGCATTGTCTCGGCCGACGATCGCATTCCGTTCGATGCCACAGAGATCATTGCTCGGCTCGTGGACGGCTCGTCGTTCTCGCCGTTCAAACCCGAGTGGGGCGAGTCGATCGTCACCGGGTTCGCCCACATCTGGGGCCATCAGGTCGGCATCATCGCCAACAACGGCATCATCTTCAGCGAGTCAGCCCTCAAGGCCACCCACTTCATCGAATTGTGCGAGCAACGCCGGATCCCGCTGCTCTTCTTGCAAAACACGTCGGGCTACATGGTCGGCCGCGACTCCGAGGTCGGCGGCATTGCCAAGAACGGCGCCAAGATGGTCGCCGCCGTCGCCAACGCCACCGTGCCGAAGTACACGGTGCTGATCGGCGGCGCCTACGGCGCTGGCAACTACGGCATGTGCGGCCGGGGCTTCAACCCCCGAATGTTGTTCGCTTGGCCCAACAGCCGCATCGCCACCATGGCGGCCGACACCGCAGAGACCGTGCTCGTCGACATCCGGCTCGCCGGCATGAAGGGGGCCGAGACCACCGACGAGGAGATCGCCGCACTTCGCGCCGAGGTGCGCGGCCAGTACGAGACCCAGTCCGACCCGTACTACGCCACCAGTCGCCTCTGGGACGACGGTCTGATCGACCCGGTCGACACCCGCGACGCGCTCGGCCTCTGCCTCGCCGTCGCGGCCCGTCAGCGCGAACCCGAGCCGGGCCCCGGCCTGGTCTACCGGATGTGAGGTGACCGTCTGATGCGCATCCTCATCGCCAACCGGGGCGAGATCGCCCGCCGGGTCATCCGCACGGCGAAACGACTCGGACACGAGACCATCGCCGTCTACGCCGACCCCGACGCGGCGGCACCGTTCGTCGGTGAGGCCGACCATGCCGTGCTCCTCGGCCCGGCCGCCCTCGCCGAGTCCTATCTGTCGATCGAGCGCCTGCTGGCCGCAGCAGACGAGACCCGGGCCGACGCCGTGCATCCGGGCTACGGCTTTCTCTCCGAGAATGCCGCCTTCGCGCAGGCGGTGATCGATGCCGGCCTCGTGTGGATCGGGCCCAAGCCCGAGGCGATCGCCACGATGGGCTCCAAGATCGAAGCTCGTCGGCTCGCCGCCGAGGCCCGGGTGCCGATCATCCCCGGTTACTCCGACTCTCAGGAGCCCACCGACCTCGAAGCCGCGGCCGAACGCATCGGCTACCCGATCCTGGTGAAGGCAGCCGCCGGCGGAGGTGGCAAGGGCATCCGCATCGCCGAAACGCCGGCCCACTTCGCCCGGGCGCTGACCGAGGCAGTCACCGAGGCTGAACGGTCCTTCGGCGATGGCCGGGTCATCGTCGAGCGATACATCACCCGACCCCGCCACGTCGAGGTCCAAATCGTCGGCGACAAGCTCGGAACGGTGATCGAGCTCGGTACCCGCGAGTGTTCGGTGCAGCGTCGCTATCAAAAGCTGGTCGAGGAGGCGCCGGCGCCAAACCTGCCTGAGTCGACCGAGACCGGCTTGCGCACCGCCGCCCTCCGCCTGGCGGAATCGATCAGCTACGACTCGACCGGCACCGTCGAGTTCGTCGTCGATGACGAGACCGGCGACTACTTCTTTCTCGAGATGAACACCCGACTCCAGGTCGAACATCCGGTCACCGAAGAGATCACCGGCCTCGACCTGGTCGAGTTGCAGATCCGGGCCGCGACCGCCCAACCGTTGGGCGTGGCCCAAGACTCGGTGACGTTCACCGGCCACGCCATCGAGGTCCGCATCAACGCCGAGGACGCCGCCAACGACTTCGCCCCCCAGACCGGAACGGTCGATGTCGTGCAGCACGCACGCGCAGCCGAAATACGCGCCCGCTGGGACTCTGCGATCGAGTCAGGCTCGGAGATCACCCCGCACTACGACCCGATGGTCGCCAAGCTCATCGTGCATGGGTCGTCTCGACCCGCAGCCATCTCCGGGCTGGCCGAAGCACTCGAAGGACTCCACATCTCCGGTGTTGTCACCAACGGCGGCTTTCACCGCTGGTTGATCGATCGCCCCGAGTTCCGCAGCGGCCGCATCACCACTCGATTCCTCGACGAGACCGAACTCCCTCTCGAGTACGGCGCAGCAGAGGCCGCCGCCATCGCAGCCCGCCTCACCACGACGAGCGGCGAGGGACCCTGGCTCACGAGCGATCGTCGGCTCACACCCCACCGACCATCTCGGACCACACCGATGCGAGACGCCACCGGCACCGTGTTCGAGGTCGAGCCAGCTCCGCTCGGTGGCGGGCTACGCGACCGCAACCGTGCAGTGATCAATGTGCGGGGGCAGACGCACACCTTCACGCGCCTGAGCCGCTCAGAGCACTGGGCGCCCGCGTCAGAGGGTTCACATGGGGCCGCAAATGCGGTCGTGGCGCCGTTCCCCGCCGTGGTCGCCGAGGTGCACGTCGAACCGGGCCAAACCGTCGACGGCGCCGACCCGATCGTCGTCATCGAGGCGATGAAAATGCTCCACACCCTGACCGCCGGCGGCCCCGGCGTCGTCGCCGATGTGCGCGTCGCCCCCGGCGACCAGATCGAAACCAATCAGATCCTGATCACGTTCGAAGCGTCCGAGGAGGACAACGAAGATGTCTGAAACAGCACTGCGTAACGCCTACATGACCGAGGAACTCGAGGCGATCTACGAGCAAACGATCGACTTCGTCGCCAAGGAAGTCACGCCGCACGGCGAGGCGTGGGAGGAGGCCGGCAAGGTCCCTCGCGAGGTCCTGCACCAGATGGGCGAACTCGGCATGTTCGGGCTTCGTGTCCCCGAAGAGCATGGCGGTCTCGGGCTCGGCATGCTCGCCTCGGCAACGTTCTCCGAGGCGCTCGGTGCGTCGACCTTTGCTGGCTTCGACGTCACCGTGCTGGTGCACACCGACATGGCCGGCCCCCATCTCATCAATTCCGGCAGTGACGAACAGCTCGCCGAGTGGGTCCCGAAGATGCTTGCTGGCGACGCGATTTTCTCGATCGGTGTGTCCGAGCCCGATGCCGGCTCCGACGTGGCCGGCATTCGAACCACCGCGGTGAAGGACGGCGACGGCTGGCGCATCAACGGCCGCAAGATGTTCATCACCAACGCGGTCTACGGCGACCTCACGATCGTTGCGGCCCGCACCGACCTCGAAAACAAGTACGGCATCACGATGTTCCTCGTGCCCCAGGGCACCGAGGGCTTCTCGGTGGCCAACAAGCTCGACAAGCACGGATGGCGCTGCTCCGACACGGCCGAGCTCGTGCTCGACGACGTCTGGGTCTCCGACGAACAGGTGCTCGGCACCGTCCATCGCGGCTTCTACGAGACGATGAAGAATTTCCAAAACGAGCGCATGGTGCTCGTCGGCATGGGGGTCGGCGCCGCTCAGGCCGCGATCGACATGACGAACGCCTATACGCAGGAACGCAAGGCGTTCGGCGGCCACCTCTTCGACCTCGGCGCCATCCGACAACGCATGGCGATGAACCAGGCCAAGATCGACGCCGTCCGGGCCTCGATGTACCACGCCGCGTGGATGCATGACGCCGGGCAAGACAACGTGAAGGCGATGTCGGGCGTGAAGGCCTGGGGCTGCGAAGTCGTCAATCAGGTGATGTACGACTGTGTACAGTTCCACGGCGGCATGGGCTACATGCGGGAGTCCGCGATCGAGCGCATGTACCGCGATGCCCGCATTCT
>JBCCYT010000127.1:0-12500 GCA_039188975.1 Actinomycetota bacterium | reverse complement strand
GTGGCTCGTTCGATCCTGGCCAAGAACCCGGGCGCAACGATCCTGTACAACCTGATCTGCTCCAAAACGGTGCCCGAGGTCGTCGCCGAGCATGGCGGTGTGGCGGTGCAGACCCGCGTCGGTCACTCCTACATCAAGCAGATCATGGCCGAAACCGGCGCGCTCTTCGGCGGCGAGCACTCTGGTCACTACTACTTCGCGGAGAACTTCCGGGCCGACAGTGGCTTGATCGCTGCGCTCGTCGTGCTGGAGGCCTTGAGCGCTCACGAGGGCGGGCTCGCGGATCTTGTCTCCTCGCTCGATCGGTACGCCGCCTCGGGTGAGATCAACACGAAGGTCGATGATGCTGGCGCAGTGATCGAGCGGGTTGCAGCCGCGTTCGCTGATGCTGAGCAGTATCGGATGGATGGGCTCACCGTCGATTTCGGTGACTGGTGGTTCAACCTCCGAGCGAGCAATACCGAGCCGCTGTTGCGCCTGAACTTGGAGGCAGCGACGGCCGACGAGGTCAGCGCGCGGGTCGACGAGGTGCGGGCACTCTTTTCCTGAGCCATCTGCGGCTTGGGGTGGCTGATGCTGCCGATGCGGCCATCGACACGGTTTACTTGTGGGTATGAGCCTCGATTCGCGCCTCTTGGAGATTCTCGCCTGTCCCGTGGACAAGCAGGGGTTGTTGTACTTCGACGACGAAGATCTGCTCTACAACCCACGGCTGCAGCGGTCGTACCGCATTCATGAGGGCATCCCGGTCATGCTTCCCGACGAGGCCACCGAGGTCGAGGCCGACGAGCATGATCGCCTTGTTGCCAAGGCGGAAACCGATGGGGTGTCGCTGACGTTCGGCGACTGATCGATCATGGCGACGCAGGATCTTCGGGAGTCGGTCCGGCATCTGCCGGATCAGCTGCGCGACATCGCGGTCGCAGCGGCTGACCTCGACGACCTGCCGTCGACGGAGGGCATTTCATCGGTCGTGATCTTGGGAACCGGTGGGTCGCGCGTTGCGGGCGATGTGATCGAAGCGATCTGTGAACTTCGGGCTGTGCTGCCGATTGTGGCCACCGGGGCCAGGTGTCCGGCTTGGGTCAACGAGTCGACCCTTGCGCTGGTTGTTTCGCCGTCGGGCGACGACGCGGGCGTGGTCGATGCGGCGTCCGCAGCGCGAGGCGCTGGTGCCACGGTCGTTGCGGTCACCTCCGGCGGCGCGCTCGGCGATACTGCGGCCGAGGTCGGGATTCCTGTCATCGCGATCGACCCCGACGCGGGCCCGGCCGCCGGTCTGGGGGTGTCGATCGTTCCCGTCCTCGTCTTGCTCGAACGACTCGGCTTTGTCTCGGGCATGACGAAGACGGTCACGGATGCGGCGGCCGCCACCGCCGAACGAATCGAGTCGCTGTTCGATGCGCCCGCGGTGAGCGAACTGGCGAGCTTGTTGCCCGGCCGGTTGGCGCTGGTCACCGCGGCCGGTTCGATCGGAAAGCACGCAGCTCGCCGTTGGGTTCAGGAGCTCGATCAGGTCGGAGGAGTTGCCGCGGTACGACGACGGCTCCCGACCGGCTCGGTCGACGTCGACGCTGGGGCGCGGCTCGCCGACGTGAGCGCGAACGGCGCCGTGCTCGTGCTCCTCCGCCATGACGCAGAACCGGCCGGTCTCGACGGCGGTGTTTCGCTTGCGCGGAGCCGGTTTGCGCATGTGGTCGAGATAACGGCGGAGGGGGAGGGTCCGCTTGCGCAACTGCTGGACCTCGTGCTCGTCGCTGATGCGGTCGCGGCGGCCCTGCAGGACGATCGCCGGGACCTCACCTGAGCCATGGAGCTGCTCGAGGGTGTCGTTCAGCACTATGACTGGGGATCGACATCGAGCCTGCCTGGGATACTCGGCCGGCCCGAGGATGGTCGGCCGTGGGCGGAACTGTGGCTCGGCGCCCATCCGTCGGCGCCTGCCCGATCGGGCCCGTCGGGCGAATCGCTTGACGAGGTCATCGCTCGCGACCTGGTTGGCGCCCTCGGCGTCGATGCGGCCCGCCGATTCGGCGAATTGCCGTTCCTGCTGAAAATCTTGGCCGCCGGCGCGCCGCTGTCGCTGCAGTCCCATCCGTCGGTCGCTCAGGCCGAAGCTGGGTTCGAGCGAGAAGATGCCGCCGGCGTGCCCGTCGACGCACCCAACCGGAGCTTCCGCGACCGGAACCACAAGCCCGAGTTGATCTGCGCGCTGACTCCGTTCGATGCGCTTTGCGGGTTCCGCTCGCCGACGGAAGCACTCGAGGTGCTGGCGACCATTCCGACCACGGCGCTCGACGGCGTTCGAGGTCGGTTGGTTGACGCAGCGGGTTCGGGGACCGACGGGCTCGATGGGCTCCTCGCGTTCTTGTTGACCCTCGGGCCGGCGGATGCCGCTGCGTTGGTCGAGCCGGTCGTCGCGGCATGTGCGTTGCCCGGACCACCCGAGTACGCCGATGCTCGGGCGATGGCGGTGGCGTTGGGTGAGCGCTACCCCGGTGACGCTGGTGTGGTCACCGCGTTGTTGTTGAACCTGGTGCACCTTGCGCCCGGTGAGGCGTTGTTCCTGGGGGCGGGAAACCTCCATGCCTATCTCGCGGGCACCGGCGTTGAGGTGATGGCGAACTCGGACAACGTCTTGCGGGGTGGTCTGACGTCCAAACACATCGATGTGTCGACCTTGCTCGACATTGTCGACGCGAAGCCCCTCGAGGTTGTCGTCCAGCGGCCGCCGGTGATCGATGGTGTGGCGACCTACATCACGCCGGTCCCGGAGTTCTCGCTCGCTCGGGTCGACCTGTCCGGGCGTGCGTCGGTGGCGGGACCAGCGGTCCTGTTGTGCACCGACGGCACTGCCAACGCTGCGGCACAAACGCTCGAGCGAGGCGACGCCGCCTTTCTGCCGGCCCAGGACGGGGTTGTTGAACTCGAGGGTCGAGCGACGATCTTCGTGGCGGGCGTTGGCGCTTCCTCGCCGTGATGGGCGTCGCCTCGGCTCGGGACTCCTAGACTCGATCGCGGCGAGCTGCTCCGAGGTGGTGTCAGCTGACCCCGGCTCGTCCTCCCCATCCCTCACTTTCCCGCGCTTTCGGACGATGCTTCGGAAGCTGTAACGAATGGAGCAACCGTGGCCCTGACCACCGCCGACTACAAAGTCGCCGACATCGAACTCGCCGGGTTCGGTCGGAAGGAAATCACCCTCGCCGAGCACGAGATGCCCGGCCTGATGGCCCTCCGGGGCAAGTACGCCGATGAGCAACCGCTTGCCGGCGCTCGCATTGCGGGCTCGCTGCACATGACGGTGCAGACCGCCGTGTTGATCGAGACCCTCGTTGTCCTCGGCGCCGACGTCCGCTGGGTGTCGTGCAACATCTTCTCGACCCAAGACCACGCCGCTGCGGCCGTTGCCGTGGGCCCGAACGGCACGCTCGACGCCCCGAGCGGCACGCCGGTCTTTGCCTGGAAGGGCGAGACGCTCGAGGAGTACTGGTGGGCGACCGAGCAGCTGTTCCGCTGGCCCGACGGCGGCGGCCCCAACCTGATCCTTGACGATGGCGGCGACGCCACCATGCTGGTGCACAAGGGGCTCGAGTTCGAGAAGGCCGGTGCGGTCCCGGAAGCCGACGAGGACGATCCCGAAGAGTGGGGCGTGTTCCTCGATCGGGTTCGCACGATCCTGGCCGACGATGCCGAGTTCTTCTCCAAGATTGCGCCTGGGATCCGTGGTGTTTCTGAAGAGACGACGACCGGCGTGCATCGCCTCTACCAGATGATGGAGGCCGGTGAGCTGCTGTTCCCGGCGATCAATGTCAACGACTCGGTCACCAAGTCGAAGTTCGACAACCTTTATGGCTGCCGCCACAGCTTGATCGACGGCATCAACCGCGCCACCGACGTCATGATCGGCGGCAAGGTCGCAGTGGTGTGCGGGTTCGGCGACGTCGGCAAAGGCTGCGCTGAGTCGCTGAAGGGCCAGGGTGCACGCGTGATCGTGACCGAGGTCGACCCGATCTGTGCGCTGCAGGCCGCAATGTCGGGTTTCGAGGTCAACACACTCGAGTCGACGCTGCCGATCGCTGATATTTTCATCACGACCACCGGCAACAAGGACATCATCCTGGCCGGCCACATGGAGCTGATGAAGCACCAGGCGATCGTCGGCAACATCGGCCACTTCGACAACGAGATCGATATGGCCGGCTTGTTCAAGATGTCCGATGTGCAGCGGATCAACATCAAGCCGCAGGTCGATGAGTTCGTGTTCCCCGATGGCCACTCGGTCATCGTGTTGAGCGAGGGTCGCCTGCTCAACCTCGGCAACGCGACCGGCCATCCGAGCTTCGTGATGAGCTGCTCGTTCACGAACCAGGTCCTGGCCCAGATGAAGCTCCACGATGAGGCAGCCGACATGGAGTTGGGCGTTGAGGTTCTCTCGAAGGAGCTCGACGAAGAGGTTGCCCGGCTGCACCTCGACGCCCTGGGCGTGAAGCTGACGACGATGACCAAGGATCAGGCCGACTATCTCGGCGTTCCGGTCAACGGCCCGTACAAGCCGGAGCACTACCGCTACTGAATCGTTGCTCCGTCTGCGGCGGAGATAACGCCAAACGAGGGCGGGGCTTCGGCCCCGCCCTCGTCGCGTTCGGGTACCGGTTCTCGTGTCCTCAGGCCGAACCGCTAACGTCGAGCGCCATGACGACACGTGGGGTTTGGTTCTCGCCGGAAGGGCTGTCCGGTGCCGACGTCGTTGCCTTCGGGCAGCGGGTCGAAGCGCTCGGGTACGAGACGTTGTGGGTCGGGGAGACCTTCGGTCGCGACCCGTTTGCGCAACTGGCGATGATTGGCTCTGCCACGTCGACCCTGGGCCTGGCGAGCGGTATCGCGAACATCTACAACCGGGCGCCGGGCGTGATGGTGCAAGGCGCGAACACGGTGGCGGAGGGAACCGGCGGCCGGATGATGCTCGGCATCGGCGTGTCGAGCCCGGCGATCGTGAGCAAAGTCCGGGGGATCGAATACGGCAAGCCGTACTCGTTCATGAAGACCTATCTCGAAGCGATGGAGAGCTCGCTCTACACGTCCGTTGCGCCTGCTGATCCGGTGCCGGTCGTGCTCGCCGCACTCGGACCAAAGATGCTCGAGCTCGCCGCGGAGAAGACGGCGGGCGCCCACCCGTACAACACGACACCGGAGCACACGGCCATGGCTCGTGAGGTGATGGGGCCCGAGGCCGGGCTGTACGTCGAGCAGAAGGTGCTGTTGACTGAGGACGCTGACCTGGCTCGGTCTACCGGCGCGTCGGTCCTGAAGTTCTACAGCCGGGCGCCTGGCTACGTGAACGCGTGGAAGCGTATGGGGTTCACCGACGACGACATCTCGACTCAGAGCGAGCGACTCGTCGATGCCCTCGTTGCGTGGGGAACGGTCGAGCAGATCGAGGCTCGGCTCCAAGAGCACGCCGATGCAGGGGCCAGCCACATCTGTATCCATCCCCTCGACCCCGAAGTGGGGCAGGGCAAACCCGACGACGCCGCCCTCGAGGCGCTTGCGCCTGCATAAGGAAGGTCACCCATGTCTGAAGAACGCATCACAGTCGACATCTCCGATGGCATCGCCGACGTCCGTCTCAACCGGGGCGACAAGATGAACGCCATGGACGGGCCGATGTTCAAGGCCCTCATCGAAACCGCGGATGGCCTGGCGAAGACCGAGGGGCTCCGAGCCGTCGTGCTGTCCGGTAACGGCCCCGCGTGGTGTGCGGGCCTCGACTTCTCCGGGTTCCAGTCGATGGCCGGGGGCGGCGAAAGCAACACGTCCAGCATCGGCAACATCGAGAACGATCGCATCACCCACAACGCGCAGCAGGCCGTGTGGGGTTGGCGGGAGTTGCCGGTGCCGGTCATCGGCGCCGTGCACGGGGTTGCGTTCGGTGCGGGCATCCAGCTCGCGATCGGTTGCGACATTCGATTCGTCACCCCCGATGTTCGGATGTCGATCCTCGAGATTCGATGGGGCATCAGCCCGGACATGACCATCACCCGTTTGCTTCCGGGCATCGTCGGTGCCGACATCGCGAAAGAACTGATCTGGACCGGCCGAGAAGTCAATGGCGAGGAAGCGGTCCGCATCGGGCTCGCGACGCACGTGTCGGATGATCCGCTTACCGATGCCAAGGCATTGGCAGCCACGATCGCGGCGAAGAGCCCGCACGCGATTCGAGCGGGCAAGCGTCTCGTCGAGTCGGCCTACGCCGAGGACTTCGCCGCCGGGTTCGCCCATGAGCGAGAAGAGATTTTCAACCTGATCGGCACGCCCAACCAGATCGAGTCGGTGAGCGCCTACTTCGAGAAACGGCCACCGAACTACACCGAGGTCGAGGTCGACTGACCGTGCGGGTTCTGGTCACGGGGGCGACCGGATTTCTCGGAAGCCACACGGTCCGGGCACTGCGTCGCGACGGTCACGACGTGCGCGTCATGGTCCGGACCCCGGCCAAAGCCGAGACGCTGTTCGCCCGCATGGCGATCGATGGATGCGAAATCGTCCCGGGCGACATCACCGATGCGGCGTCGGTCACCGCAGCGATTGCGGGATGCGACGCAGTCGTCCACGCCGCCGCGGTCGTGGCGATTGAACCCACGCGCCAGGCCGAGATGGAGACCACGAACCTCGCGGGAGCTAAGAACGTACTGGGTGCAGCAGTCGCGGCTGGATGCAGCCCGATCGTGCACGTGTCCACCGTCGCAGCGCTCTTTCCCTTCCAGACTGATCCGGTTACTGCTGATCACCCGGTGGTCGGGGCGGAGAACGGCTACGGCCAGACCAAGGCGGCGTGTGAGCGATACGCCCGGTCACTGCAGGACCAAGGTGAACCGGTCGTCACGATCTATCCGTCCGGCGTTGTTGGTCCCGAGGACTGGAACGAGTCGATCAATCTCAATGCGGTGAAGCTGTGGATCGAGAAGGGTTTCCCCGTCGCTGGCGGGTACAGCAGCAGCTGGGTTGATGTGCGTGATGTCGCAGACGTCATCGCAGCATCCGTTCGGCCGGAGCAGGGGAGTGCCCGCCTGCTGTGCATGGGGACCTACCTCACAGCACGAGCGCAGGTCGACTCGATGAGCGAGGCCATCGGCGCACCCTTCAAATCGATGCCGCTGCCGAAACCGATCTGGTGGGTGTGGGCGCGGCTGGGAGACCTTGCGGCCCGAGCAAAGATCGATCTCGTGTTGACCTCCGACGCCTACGACTATGTGTTCAACTCGGCGCCCGGTGACGACACAGCGACCGTTTCCGCGACCGGGGTTGTGTTCCGGCCGATCGTTGACACCTGGCGTGACACGTTTCGCTGGATGTACGAACACGACATGGTTCCGGCGAAGCGAATCGGCGTGCTCGCTTCCTGATCGAGCCGCGCTGTCACACCTCGCGTTTAGCGTCCGGTGGATGTTGTCGTCATTGACCACGGTGTGGCCTCATGAGGACGATGCCGCGAATCTGGTGCGGTCGTTGAAGTACGGCCGTCGCACCGGGGCGGTGACGGTTGCGGCCGACCGCCTGGCGGCGCTCGCGCCGAGCCAGGTCGATGTCGTGACCTGGGCTCCGGCGTCGAGAGCGACGCACCGGCGTCGAGGGTTTGATCAAGCTGAGCTCCTGGCCCGCGCTGTCGCCCGGCGATTGGGGTTGCCATGTCGCCGGTTGGTGTCGAGGCGTGCCGGTCCGGCCCAGACGATGCGTGATGGGGCCGGGCGTCGCCGGGGCCCCGACGTTCGGGTCCGGACCCGGCTCCGATCTGGCACGTCGGTGCTGGTCATCGACGATGTCGTCACGACCGGCGCAACGCTCGATGCGGTCGCAGCTGCGCTGCACCGCCGAGGCGCCGGTCCGGTGCATGCCATGGCGGTCACGCGCGCACAGCGTCGTGCGACGGGCACAGGTCGAGCGAGGCGTGTACCTTCGGCTGGTACACCCGATTCCGGAGGTACTTCGTGGACGTCTCCATCAGCGCCCGGCACATGAACATCACGCCGCGACTGGAGGAGGTGATCCATGAGAAAATCGGCACGCTCGATCGTTTCCTCGACGGGCTCGACCACGCCGAAGTCCACTTCGACGAGGCACGAAATCCGCGGATCGAAGACAAAGAGTGTTGTGAGGTCACCCTCGAGGGGCACGGACACCATCTCCGGTGCAAGGTGCATGCACGCGACCCCTACGCCGCGGTCGATGTCGCGACCCTGAAGCTCGAACGCCAGATCCGCAAGCTCCGCACGAAGATCCAGAAGCGCCATCACGGCGACGGTGCATCGCTTCGTGACCTCGATGCATCGGCATTGCTCGCTGATCTCGACACGAGCGACAGCGCCGTGGCGCTCCAGGACGCAGCCGTCGACGACGCCACCGAGTCCGACGCCGTCCCCCAAATTGTGAAGAGCAAACGCTTCTATCTCGCCCCGATGGTGCCCGATGAGGCGGTCATGAAAATGGAGTTGCTCGGCCACGGGTTCTTCTTTTTCATCAACAAGGAGACCAACCGGTCGGCGGTCATCTACAAGCGCGACGACGGCGACATTGGCCTGATCGACGAGGCGGGCTGATCTGGTCGAACGATCGGGCATGGTGACGTCGTGTGAGCGACGTCACCGTGCCGAGGCTCAGCGCTACCCGTCGATAAACTCGGGGGGACAATGAGTATTTTCTCCCGTGTGCTGCGAAGCGGCGAGGGCCGCAAACTCAAGGCCCTCCAAGCGCTCGTGCCCGATATCAACGCCCTCGAACCCGAAATCTCCTCGCTGTCCGACGATGGGCTGCGGGGCAAGACCGACGAGTTCCGCACTCGCCTCGACAACGGCGAGTCGCCCGATGACTTGTTGATCGAGTCGTTCGCCGTGATCCGCGAAGCGGCTTCTCGTGTGCTCGGCCAGCGTCACTACGACGTCCAGATGATCGGTGGCTCTGCCCTGCACCTCGGCTGGGTCGCCGAAATGAAGACCGGTGAAGGCAAGACGTTGACGTCGACGCTGCCGATCTATCTCAACGGGCTCACCGGCAAGGGTGTGCACGTCGTCACCGTCAACGACTATCTCGCCAGTCGCGATGCCGAATGGATGGGGCAGGTTCATCGGTGGATGGGGCTCGATGTCGGGTTGATCCTGCCCGGCAATCGTGACTCCGAGTACAAGCGTCAGCAGTACGCCGCCGACATCACCTACGGCACCAACAACGAGTTCGGCTTCGACTACCTGCGTGACAACATGGCGATGGCCCGCGACAAGCAGGTGCAACGGGGTCACCACTACTGCATTGTTGACGAGATCGACTCGATCTTGATCGACGAAGCCCGTACCCCGCTGATCATCTCCGGGAAGGTCGCTGACGCGGTCCAGCTCTACGTGAAATTCGCATCCATCGCTCGGGGCCTCAACCGCGATGTGCACTATGAGGTCGACGAAGAGAAACGCACGGTCGCTCCACTCGAGGAGGGAATTCACGCAGTCGAGCGAGCATTGGGCATCGACAACCTCTACGACCAGGTGTCGAACAATCTCGTTCACCAGCTTCAGGCGGCGTTGCGAGCCAAGGAGCTCTACAAGCGAGACAAGGACTATCTGATCGACGGTGACGGCTCGGTCAAGATCATCGATGAGTTCACCGGCCGAACCATGGAAGGTCGTCGCTGGTCCGACGGCCTCCACCAGGCCGTCGAGGCCAAAGAGGGGGTGGCGATCAAGGAGGAGAACCAGACCCTCGCCACGATCACGCTGCAGAACTACTACCGCCTCTATGACCGGCTGGCCGGCATGACGGGTACGGCGGAGACCGAGGCGTCGGAGTTCGTCTCCACCTATGGCCTGCATGTGGTGCCGATCCCGACCCACAAACCGATCGCCCGCGCCGACCAAGGTGACCTGATCTACAAAACCGAAGACGCCAAGTTCCAGGCGTGTATCGACGACATCGTCGAGCGCAACGCAACCGGGCAGCCGGTCCTGGTCGGCACGGTGTCGGTTGAGAAGTCCGAGAAGCTCAGCCAGATGATGGAACGCCAGGGCGTGCGTCACGAGGTGCTCAACGCAAAGCAACATCACCGTGAGGCCGACATCGTGACCCAGGCGGGCCGCCTCGGTGCGGTCACGGTTGCGACCAACATGGCCGGTCGTGGCGTCGACATCTTGCTGGGCGGAAATCCCGAGGGTCTCGCAGATCGTGATTGCCGGGCCGAAGGGCTCGATCCCGACTCCGAAGAAGGCAAGCCCCGATTCGAAGAGCTGCTCACCAAACACAAGGAACGCACCGACGCCGAGCGCGAGGAAGTGCTCGGGCTCGGTGGTCTCTATGTGTTGGGGACCGAACGGCACGAGAGCCGCCGCATCGACAACCAGCTCCGCGGTCGATCTGGACGCCAAGGCGACCCCGGAGAGAGCCGGTTCTACCTGTCGCTCGACGATGAACTGATGCGGCTGTTTGCGACGGGGGCCATGAACTATGTAATGGATCGGGCCCTTCCCGACGATGTCCCGATCGAAGCAAAGATGGTCACCCGAGCGATCGAACGGGCCCAGAACACTGTCGAAGGGCGCAACGCCGAGACCCGCAAGAACGTCCTCAAATACGACGAGGTGATGAACGAGCAGCGCAAGGTGATCTACCGGCGCCGCGCCCAGATCCTCGACGGTGTGGACCTGCGCGATGAGGCGCTCGAGTACCTCGACGACGCGATCGACGATGCGGTCAGCGCCTACTGCGTCAGCGACATCTTCGAGGAGTGGGACCTCGAGGGCCTGCTGACCGAGATTCGTACGCTCTGGCCGAGTGAGGTGACCCTCGAGGCGTTTGCCGATGCACGTGAGCGCCAGCACCTCCACGACGTGTTGTGGGCAGAAGCGGTCGAGCTCTACGAAGCCCGCGAAGCCGAGATCGGCGAGGTCGTGCTTCGTCAGGTCGAACGACAGGTGATGTTGCGCATCATCGATCAGCGCTGGCGCCAGCACCTCCGAGAGATGGACCTTCTTCGCGAGGGCATTCACCTGCGGGCGATGGGGCAAAAGGACCCGGCGACTGAATGGCAGCGCGAGGGCTTCGAGATGTTCGGCATGATGATGACCGGCATCGCGAATGACTTCGTCAAGTATGTGATGCACGTGCAGGTGACCACGACCCAGTCTCCGGCCCCGGCCGATGAGCCAGAACTCGAGGGTGTCACCGAAACCAAGAGCGAGGCGAGCGCCGGCACCCCAGCCAAAGAGATCGCCGAGGCCAATGCGCCAAAGCAGGTGCAGGCCAACGAGACCCGCAGCAAGACACCGGTGGTGAAGTCTGACCTGGAGAAGGTTGGTCGCAACGACCCGTGCCCCTGTGGCAACGGAAAGAAGTTCAAAGCGTGCTGGGGCAAGCCGGACTGCATGGCATCCTTGTAGCCCCATGCAGGATTTCACCGATCAGATCGCACTGATTCGGTCGCGCCTCCACGAGGCCGCCGGCTATTTGCGCATCGACGAACTGAAGATGCGGCAGCCTCAGCTCGAGGCCGAAGCGTCGCGCCCTGATCTCTGGGACGATCAAGAGAAGGCCCGCAAGGTCACCTCCGAGCTGTCGGCGGTCAACGAAGATCTCGAGTTGTACGAACGGCTCGACGGGGAGGTCGACGACCTCGAGACGCTGCACCTGATGGCTCGGGAGGAGAGCGACGAGTCGCTCGAACCGGAGATCGCCGAGCAAGCCACGTCGCTCGAAGCAACGCTCGATGAGCTGGAGATGCGATCGCTCTTCACCGGTGAGTTCGACGAGGGTGATGCGGTCTGTCAGATCAAGTCCGGCGAGGGCGGCACCGACGCCCAGGACTGGGCGGAAATGTTGATGCGGATGTACAACCGCTGGGCCGACCGGCGGGGCTTCGACGTGGAAATCACCGCCGTTTCCGAAGGGACCGAGGCGGGCCTCAGCAACGTCGAGTTCATTCTGAAGGGGCGCCACGCCTACGGGCTCATGCAGGCCGAGCACGGCGTGCATCGCCTGGTGCGAATTTCGCCGTTCAACAACGAAGGCAAACGGCAGACGGCCTTCAGCGCCGTGCAGGTCGCCCCGTTCTTCGAGGAAGTGTCTGACGAGGTCGAGATCGACGAGAAGGATCTCCGAATCGACACCTATCGCTCGTCGGGCGCTGGTGGCCAGCACGTCAACGTGACCGATTCGGCGGTGCGAATCACCCACATCCCGACCGGGCTGGTGACCGCGTGTCAGAACGAACGCAGCCAGCACCAAAACAAAGATCGAGCCATGCAGATGATGGCGGCGAAGCTCCTCGATCTCGAACGCAAAAAGCGCGAGGAAGAGATCGCGGGCATCACCGGCGAGCAGCAGAACGTGGGCTTCGGGAGCCAGATTCGCAGTTATGTGATGCAGCCGTATCAGATGGTGAAGGATCTTCGCTCGGAGCACGAGACCGCCCAGGTCGACACGGTGTTGGGCGGCGAGATCGAACCGTTCATGGAAGCGTGGCTGCG
>JBCCYT010000126.1:0-12558 GCA_039188975.1 Actinomycetota bacterium | reverse complement strand
GAGCCGGTCGACCCATCGCGAGTTCTCGTCGGGGACTTTCTCGACCCCTCGATCGACGCGCCCCGTACGGATGTGGTCGTGGGCAATCCTCCGTTCCTGTCGCAGCTGCGGGGTGGGACCGGGCGAACGGCCGACGAACGGGCGCGTCTCGCGGCCCGATGGCCTGGAGTTGGTCGCTACGTCGACGATGCGGTGGCGTTCTTGCTGGCGTCGGTCGAACATGTCGGCCCCGACGGCACGGCTGCGCTCGTGCAGCCTTCGTCGATGCTCGGTGCGCTCGACGCTCGAGCAGCCCGTCGTCACCTCGCGGAGGTGTCGTCGCTCACGGGACTGTGGGTGGACCGGTCACGTCGGTTCGAAGCAAGCGTCGACACGGTTGCAGTCGTGATGGGTCGGTCGCCGTCCGGGCTGGTTCGAGTCGGCACTGAGCTGGTCGACCCGCCGTCCGATACGTCGTGGGCACCGCTTCTCGCTGCGAGCACCGGCACGCCCGCGGTGTCGGTCGATGCATCGCGGCTGCTCGGCGAGATCGCGGTGGTCACCGCCGGCTTTCGCGATCAGTTCTACGGACTGCGGGGCGCGGTGTTCGATGACCCCGATGGCGCCCATCCATTGATCACCTCCGGTTCCGTCGACCCGCTCGCGCTCGGTTGGGGGGAGCGAACGACCCGCTTCGACAAAGCGAGCTATCGCCATCCATGCGTTGACGTGCGCCGGGTTGCCGCGAACGTGCGGCCGTGGGTTGAGGCGCGCCTGGTACCGAAGGTGCTGGTTGCGAGCCAAACCAAGGTGATCGAGGCGGTCGTCGATGAGCGGGGCGTGATGGTGCCGGGCACACCGGTCGTGTCGGTCGAACCCCACGAAGCAGCGGATCTGTGGCGGCTCGCTGCGCTGCTGACATCACCGGTTGCGACGGCGCTGATCGGGCACGCGGCGGCGGGCACGGCCCTGTCCTCGGACGCGGTCCGGGTCTCGGCTCGTCTTCTCGCCGCGCTGCCGCTCCCGGTCGATGAGGTGATGTGGTCGCGTGCTGCGGATCGAGCTCGGGCGGGGGAGGTCACGCAATGTGGTCGGCTGATGCTGCGTGCCCACGGCCTCGGCGACCGATCTGACATTCTGGACTGGTGGGTGGATCGAATTCCGACCCGCTCACTTGGGAATTGATCCACACTCGTTACGGTTGACCGAACCGGCTCAGTCCCAGCCAAGCCGCAGGAGCATCCGTGCCCGATCGCCCCGAATACCTCCACTTCGACATCACCGAACGGTTCCCGGTGCCGTTGCCCGCCTCAGGCGCGTGGCGTATCGGCGACCCGGTGGGCGAGCGGAAGTTCGCCAAGGTGTGCTGCGATCGGCCCTTCGTGCTCGAAGCCGGCGGCGTGCTTCCCGAGGTCACGGTTGCCTATGAGACGTGGGGGATGTTGTCCGACGCTCGTGACAATGCAGTGCTCGTCTGTCATGCGCTCACCGGCGATTCCCATGCTGCGGGGACGATGGGCCCCGGCCACAAGAGCGACGGCTGGTGGAACGACCTGATCGGTCCCGGCAAGGCGCTCGACACCGACCGCTACTTCATCGTGTGCGCCAACGTGCTCGGCGGGTGTCAAGGAACCACCGGCCCAGCCAGCACCGACCCCGAAACCGGGCTTCCGTATGGGCCGACGTTCCCGCAGGTGACGATCCGTGACATCGTGCGCACCCAGCACATGTTGATGGAGGATCTCGGCATTCCGGCGTGGCTGTCCGTCGTGGGTGGGTCGATGGGCGGCATGCAAGTGCTCGAGTGGGGCGTCATGTACCCCGACCGGTTGCGGTCACTCGTGCCGATCGCCTCGACGGCCGCAGCCAGCCCGCAGCAGATCGCATGGAGCGCGGTCGAGCGACTCGCGATCGTCGGTGATCCCAAGTGGAACGGCGGCTGGTACTACGACGCGGCCGACGGTGATGGACCCTGGCAAGGTCTGGCTCTGGCCCGAGAGATCTCCCAGGTCACCTACCGAACGACCGAGGTGTTCGACGAGCGGTTCGGGCGTGAGCCGTTCAATGCACGTGAAGAACTGTCGGCGTGGGGCCGCTATCAAGTCGAGTCGTACCTCGACCATCACGGGCAAAAGCTGGTGCGCCGATTCGACGCCAACTCGTTCCTCGTGCTGAGCAAAGCCATGGACCTGCATGACGTTGGTCGCGGGCGCGGCGACATCGACACCGTGCTCGGCCGGATACGGGTGCCGGTGCTGACCGCGTCGGTGACGAGCGATGTGCTCTACCCGCCGTATCAGCAGGCCCACATCCACGAGGCGATCGAGGCCGGCGGGGGAGACTGCGAGTACCACATCGTCGACAGCCCGCAGGGCCACGACGGCTTCCTGCTCGAGTCTGCGTTCCTCGGCCCGTTGATCGCCGAGATGCTCACTCGAGCCGAGAAGGGCTGACCGACCGTCCATGCCGGAGATGCTCGAGATCGAGGCGTATCGGGTCGCTGCTGACCCGGTGATCGGCCGCACGATCAGCGGCGTTCACGCCCCAGACGAGTGGTTCATCAAGGGCGCCACGACCACCGAAGCGTTGTTCGCTGAATTGCCGGGTCGACGCGTGCTCGGGACTCGTCGCATCGGGAAGTTGATGCTGGTCGACACCGACGGCCCGGTCCTCGGCCTGCGCTACGGCATGACCGGCCGCATCCTGGTCGATGATTCGGCACCCATCGCGGCGCTCGAGTATTCGAGCGATCGTGATGACCCGGCATGGGACCGCTTCGGTCTCGACTTTGCCGAGGGCGGATCCCTCGTCATCCGTGACCCGCGTCGGCTGGGCGGGGTGGAACTCGATCCCGACGAATCGAAGCTTGGACCTGACGCCGCCGGTGTCACATTGAAGCCGTTCGGGCAGATCATCTCGTCGTCCTCGGCGCCGCTCAAAGCTCGGCTGATGGATCAAGCGAAGCTGGCTGGGCTCGGCAATCTGCTCGCCGACGACACGTTGTATCGAGCCGGACTCGCGCCGGACCGACCCGCGAACTCGCTGGCCGATCAGGAGATCGCTCGACTGCATCGGGCGATGCGACGCTCGATCGCTCAGCTCGGCGAGCGCGGCGGCAGTCACACGGGCGACCTGCAGCCGCATCGGGTTCGCGGTGGGCAGTGTCCTCGCCCCCGTTGCCTCAGGGGTGCGGTCGAGCTGCGGCGGGCCGACGTCGGCGGCCGAACCACGTACTGGTGCCCGACCTGTCAGACCTGACGGCGCGCAGCTCAGTCGGGCACGACCGCCGCGACGAGATGCACCCGTTGAGCCAGACCGCCATTGACGCCCATGTGGTAGCCCCGGGTGTCGGTGAAGTACGCCGACCCGTCGGCGGGCAGGTGGGTGGCGTGGTGATTGATGATCATCAGCGAACCGGGGTTGGTGATGATTGGAACATGGATCCGTGGTTCGGGATCGCGATGCCATGAATTGCAGTTGTAGGTGTCTTTGGCGAGGATGCGAACCCGTCCGATTCGCGCCCGCGCCGACAGCTCAGCATGGACGTGTGCGAAGTAGGTGTCGGCGATTTCTGGGGTGAGTTCGGTGTATGCGCCTTCGTCGACGATGTCTTCTTCCGCGATTTCGGTGTACGTGTCGTCGGGGCGCAGCCAGTATCGGCCCGACAGGTCGGTCGTCGATCGCCCGTCGGTGCCCGGCCGTCGGGTGACCGGGATGACGCCGAAGCCGTCGTTGATTTGGCCGGCGTAGCGGCTGCGAGCGGCGACCTCGTGGAGGGCACGTTGCAGTTCGTCGATGTCGAAGCGCACGTCGAGGCGACGGACCCCGGGCCCCTCGACGAAGGTGGCCACCGTGGCGGTGACCAGGTCGTCGTCGAGGAGGGCTTGGATGGTTGCCTGGTCGGTGGTTGGGTCGGAGAGTCGGGGCACGGTTGGCTCCTGGGCTGACGCGTGAATCGGTGGCAAGGTGGGCTACGGTCGCCGGTCGATGACCGATGACCATAGTTGCCGTTGGCGAAGGGCCTTCGCTGGATTGTGCATGATGCTGTTGCTGGTTGTCGGCGTGGTGAGCCCGGTCGCTGCGCAAGATGCCGACAGTGGTTTCGACGAGAACGAGACCGAATCGACCATCGAACGAGTTCGGTATCAGCTGCTCGGTATTGCCGGGGTCACGACCGTGCTGTTGGTTGGCTATGTCTGGCATACCGACCCGGAGCGACGACGCCGCGTTGCTGAACGCCGCCGAGATGATCAGGAGCGGGCTGGGATCGTCGCCCTCGACGAGGAGTTCGTGTTGCCGATCGACGTCGACGAGCACGAGTGATCGGCCCGCTGACGCCTCGGCGGTTACGCTGAGCCCATGTCCGACGGACTCGACATCGATGCCATGCTGGAACGTTTTCGGGAGCGAGCCGAGGCGGTGAAGCGCCGAAACTTACCGCCGGTTGGCGGCGATGAGCGGGCGGCGTTCGTCGCCCAGGCGCAGATCGACTATCAAGACTTCGCCATGTTGGGTGACGCCGCTGCCGAACTCGTCGATGGGGTTTTGACGCTTCGGATCGACCTTCGTCCGGCCGATAGGTGATCTGATGCACCGGCCGGTGACGGCCACCGAGTGAAAGGGAATACTCGTTGTCTGACGAGGATGCTGCACCACCGCCGCCACCAACGCCCCCTCCGCCGCCCCCGCCCCCGCCCCCTCCGCCACCTGTGGCCGAGCAGACGACAGGCGACACGCCAGGCGCTGACCTGCCCGCACCGGATGCCGGCTCGCGGCCGCCGATCGCGGGAATTGACCCGTCGCCGCCGACCCCGGTGCCAGCGCTGCCAGACCCGTCGTCGCCGCCTCCACCCTCGCCGCCTCCGCCTCCACCGTCGGCGTTCTCCCCGCCCATGCCGCCGCCCCCTTCCGCCGCGCTGCCGCCATCTGCACCGCCCGCAGCACCGGCACCCGATTCGACGGCACCTGCCCCGCCCACGCCGCCTCGAGCGATGCCCGATGCGTCAGGGGGGCCGGGCCTCACCGACCCCCATCGGCTCGGGCTTGCCGTCGACCGGCTCGGTGCCCCGACCCGCAAGGCATCGGCCGCTGCGTTTGCCGTCGCCGCGGCTGAGCTCGACGAGGGCGAGATGGTGCAGACCGCGGTGGGTTGTCGCTACTTGGGTTCTGACGGGGCGGTCGTGCTGACCGATCGCCGCATGCTCATTGTCAACGCTCGATCCTGGTCGCCCGACATCGTCGTCGTCGATCTCGAGCCCGGCCTCACCGTGCAGGGGTGGCAAGACGATCGGGCGGCCGCGCTCGTCTTTGGTCGAAACGGCCATGAACTCGTGGTGGACCGCATCACCGACCGGGTCGTTGCGCAGGAACTCGCCGCCGATGTACGGCGTCGTTCGGCGGGCTGATCACAACCGGTCGAAATCGGAAACGGCGTGCCGGATCCGGGTTGGACCGGATAGAGTCATCCCCCGCTGCGGACGTAGCTCAGTTGGTAGAGCGCAACCTTGCCAAGGTTGAGGTCGCCGGTTCGAACCCGGTCGTCCGCTCCAGCATGACACCCCGAGCTTCGGCTCGGGGTGTCGTCGTTTTCGTCCACGTGGCGGTCGGCGGCGCCCTCAATCAGGTTGATGGAGCGTGATGCGTGGTTCGGGCGCGAGCGGGGGATCCTCGGCGGTCAGCAGGTCGAGCGCTTCGGCTGCATCGTCGGACGTGAATGCTTCGGTGACGATCGCGAACTCGACGACATTGCCGTCGGGGTCTTCGGTGTAGATCGACTGGATCCAGCCGTGATCGATCTCGACGACCTGGCAACCGGCCTCGGCCATCCGTGATCGCCGGACGGTGAGGTCATCGACGCTGTCGGCCTGGAACGCGAGATGGTTGGTGAACGGGTCGAGGCCGAGCCCGCGCGAGATGTCGGTCTCGTAGCCGTCCTCCATGCCGGGCACACCCCGAAGATCCCAGAAGGCGATCATCTGATCGTCGGCCGAGCCGGTCGAATAGAAGGCGTGGCGCGCCTTGCCGCCCCGCATGGCGGCGATTTCGACCTTGACCAACTCGAAACCCATGACGTCGGTGTAGAAGCGATGGGTCGCCTCGATGTTCTTCACGGCGAGTGCAATGTGGCTGATCCCCATGGCGGCGACCGTAGTAGGCACAGCTAGGGTCCGCCCCATGGACACGAATTGGGGTGAGCACGCCCGAGCGATCAGCGAGCATGTCACCGTCTTGAGTACACCCGACAACGGTGCCTACCCCTCGGGCAATACGTTGCTGATCCGTGGCGCGGGCGAGTCCGTTGTCATCGACCCGTCGGTCACGGTGGCCGAAAAGGGTGGCGTCGGGGTGCCGGTCGACGCTGTCATCAACAGCCACGGCCACGAGGATCACATCGCCGGGAACTGCGCGTTTCCCCATGCCCGTATTCACATCCATCACGACGACATCGATGTCACGCGCAGCATCGATGCGTTGCTGGGTTTGACCGGCTCAACTCGTGAGAGCCACCCCGAACTGCATCAGCAGTACCTCGAAGAGTTCCATTACGCCCCTCGTCCCGACTCCGAAGGATTCGCAGACGGCCACGTGTGGGATCTCGGCGGGGTTCGCGTCGAAGCCGTTCATCTGCCCGGGCACACTGCCGGCCACTGTGGGCTGCGGATCTCCGACGGCGTGTTCTTCCTCTCTGACATCGATCTCACCGGCTTTGGCCCCTACTACGGCGACGTTTTCAGCAGCCTCGAGCAGTTCGAGGCCAGCATCGAGGCGGTGCGCCACGAAGAGGCCGACGTGTATGTCACCTTCCACCACAAGGGTGTGATCGAGGGGCAGGACACGTTCATCGAAATGCTCGACGCGTTCGGTGCGGTGATCGTTCGCCGTCACGACGCAATGCTCGATTTCCTGCGAGAACCTCACACCATCGACGAGATGGTCACCCACCGCTTCGTGTACCGGCCCCACGTGGAGATGCCGATCGTCGATCGAGTCGAGCGGCGCACGGCGGAGCTCCATGTCGAGCGCATGCTGCATCGGGGCGAGGCGGTCGAGGTCGAGCCCGGTCGCTACCGGGTCGGCTGAATCGTCAGGTCTCGAAGCGGGCCCGTATCGCCGGGTTCGTGACCATGACCGGGAGGTCGTGGTCGTCGACCGCACCCCGAGACGGCCCGCCGTCGACGTTGAGTGTCTGTCCGGTGATGTAACTCGCAAGGTCCGAGAGCAAGAAGACGCAGGCGTCGGCGATGTCGGTCGGCGTTCCCCGTCGACCGAGCGTGATGGCGGCCGCCAGCGGATCGTTGGTGTCGGTGGCTGACCGGCCGGACCGTGGGGTGTTGACCGTGCCGGGCGCGACGGTGTTGACCCGGATCCCGTGTCGCCCCCACTCCATCGCCATCGACCGGGTGAGCGAATCGAGGCCGGCCTTGGCGGCGCCGTAGGCGGACAGCAGAGGTTGCCCGCGTGATGCGATCGAGGAGATGTTGACCATCGCCCCGGGCCGGCCGGCGTCGATGAGCGTGGCTGCGACCGTCTGGCAACTGATCAGCGCGTATCGCAGGTTGGTGGTGAGCAGATGGTCGAATGAGTCGATCGGAAAGTCGGCGAGTCGATGCCAGTGCTCGACCGTCACACCACCGACGACGTTGACGACCAGGTCGATCGGGGAGAGTTCGGTGGCCCCGTCCTCGATGGCTGATCGCAGTGCGTCGAGATCGGTGACGTCGACCACGCCCGTGTGGATCTGACAGCCTCGCTCTGTCACCGCATCGGCGGTTTCGTCGAGGTCGGCTCGTTCGGCGCTGAGCGCAACGATGTCGGCACCCGCATCGGCGAGCCGGTGGCAGACCGACGAGCCGATCCCGCCGCCACCTCCACCGACCACCAGTGCGGTGCGGCCGGTGAGGGAAAGTTCGATCGCCATCGCCACATCCTTCCATGCCGGGGCCATCGATCGCGGCCTCGACAAGCGAACACCTGTTCGTCTACGGTGCCGCGATGAACTTCGACGGCGACCATGAGATCGAGCATTTCCGACGCTCCCTGGCAATGCTCCCGGCTGGGGCCCAGGCCCTCACTCGAGAAGATGCCATGGCCTTGCTCGGGCAACTTCGTGACGCCACGGCCCGGTTGCGACGCCTTGAGGCGGGCCTGCAACAGCTCATCGAAACCGAGTTCGATCCGGCGTGACCGGCCCGCTCGGTCTGGGCTGGGTTCACCGGGTTGGGTTCATCGGGTTTCATGGTCGTCGAAGCGTGCGTTGACCCACCCGATGGTCAAGTCCTCGATCTCATCGGCGACCTCGACCAGGAGGTGATCGGCATCGGGAAAGGTACGCACGTCGCCGTGGCCAGCGAGGGCCTGCACCATCAACGAGTTCTCCGGCCCGAGGATCGAATCGCGTTCGCCGTGGAGGAGCAGCAGCGGCGCGTCACCCATGCGTCCGGCCTCCTCACAGCCAGCTGACTGGGTGGCGTAGGTGATGACACCCGCGGTTGCGCCGGGAAAGGTACCCGCCGCTTGAATGGCGACGGCACCGCCAAACGAGTGACCGAGAAGGACGAACCGTTCTGCCCCGTTGCGCATTGCCAGGTCGGCCGCAGCGCACACATCCAGCAGGCAGCGGCCGAGGTCACCGGGCGTGCGGTAGTCGATCGCCATCGCTGCCCGTCCCTGTCTGGCCAAGGCCGTACCGAGCGTCGGGTACAGCGATCGTCCGGGGCCGGTGAGGCCACCCATTGCGCCGCCACACAGGAGGGCGACGTCGCGGGCCCCGGGCTGCCCGAACCACCAGATCTGCAGGAGCCCTTCGAGGGTGTAGATCTCCACGAGTCGGGTCGTGTCGTCGAGGTGTGCGTCGGCTTTGGCGAGCGCACCAAGCAGTTCCAGCGGCGAGCGGGCCGGGGTCGACTCGGGGGCTGGGTCATCGGTCACGGAATCCATCGTCGCACGTCACCTACGTGCCGCTACCATTCCCGCTGCTGGCGCCGGTGCCCGAGCGGCCCAAGGGAACGGCCTGCAAAGCCGTACAGTCGCGGGTTCAAATCCCGCCCGGCGCTCGTCAGCCAGGGGTCGCCTCGTACGGGGCGGCCCCTGTCTCCGTTTTGGCCGTCGATTCGCGACGATTTCAGAGGACGCGATGGCGGTCGAGCCTGCTACCCTTTCGATCTCCGGGCCGTTAGCTCAGTTGGTTAGAGCGCCTGCTCGACACGCAGGAGGTCACAAGTTCGACTCTTGTACGGCCCACTCCACTCGACCGGCCCTCGTGGCCGGTCGTGGTGGTTTTGGAGCGCGGGGGAACGGCGCTACGGTGCCGGCCGTGGCCGACGAGCAGCTCGAGATTTACCGATCCAGCATCGACAACATCGATGCGGCGCTGATCCTGCTGCTGGCCGAGCGATTCAAGATCACCAAGGCTGTCGGCGAGTACAAAGCCCGCACCGGCCTTCCGCCGGCCGATCCCGGCCGCGAAGAGGTGCAGATTGCTCGGCTCCGGCGGCTGGCCGAGGAGGCCAACCTCGACCCGGGGTTCAGCGAGAGCTTCCTGCGCTTCGTCATCGCCGAGGTCATCCGCCACCACGAGCGCGCCGGGGCAACCGATGAGTAGTGGTCGCGCCTGACCTCGTCTGGATCAGTCGGCGGACATCTCGACGGTTGCGTGAATCTCGAGGCGCCGAGCGTCGATTCGCCACCCGGCATCGGTCGTGATGTATCGATCGTGGTAGGTGATCGTCATCTGGCGGTCGAGTCGTCGGCCGTGGGCGGTGAACCAATGATGAGCGATGCACTCGACCGTGCCCCGGGCCTGTTCGCCGGCGACGTCATCGAGCCGAACAACGCCGACCACGTGCCGGGTCTCGTCGTAGCGATGCAGGCCCACCATCGCCGTGCGGATCTCGTCCACGCCCTCCCGGCGCCCCCGCCCGGTATCGAGGACCGCGTCGGTCGTGAAGACCTCCTCGAGGTCGCCGAACGTGCGAGCGTCCACGATCTCCGCATAGCGCGTGACCAACGCGTTGATTGCGTCTTCTGGGGGCACGAGGCGAGCGTAGACGCCGCGCCGTGGTCGAGGATCGCCTGATCGAAGCGCTCGCCGAGGGGAACCAGGTGACGTCGCCGAGTCCCTGGCCGGGCTCGCTCGTCGGGCCGCTCCTGACGTTCGCCGGCGTGGGTCCGAAGCGGTCTGGCTAGTCTCGCCGGATCATGTCTTCTCTTGCCCCCTCGGCTGCCGACCCTGCGGTCGAGCGTCTTGCGCTTCTCCTTCATGACAGCTTCGTCGCCTATCACGACGCCTTTCTCGAGGTCACCCATCGGGCTGCGAACCGGTTCCTCAATCGGCAGTGGGATGAGCACCTCGACGACAACGCTGAGCGTCTTGGTCTTCACAAGAAAGGCGTCTGGTCGGCCGTTGACGCGGCCCGGCTGATACTCGCCGACGACCCCGAGACGGCGCGCACACAGTGGGTCGAGGCCCGCAGACGCTACGTGGCGCTGGTCGGTGGCCGGATGGATTTCGAGCTGGCCGAGACGTTCTACAACTCGGTCACGCGACGGCTGTTCGAGGTGATCGGCCTCGACATCGGCCTCGAGTTCTTGTGGCTCGGACCGACGGCGCTCCCTGCCGACGACGGGACCCGAGGGGAGTACCGCAACTTCCCGGTCGACGAGTCGCTCACCGAAGCGTTTCGCCAGATCCTCGAGCACTCACCGCTTGCCAGCCAGTTCGAGGACATCGAGCGCGATGTTGAGCGCATCACCGCCGATGTGCAGCAGGTCCTCGATGAGATCTGGGACGGCCACGTCGACTCCATCGACATCTTGCGACCGGTCTTCTACCGCAACAAGGGTGCGTACCTGGTCGGGCGGCTGCGCTGGCTCAATCGGGTGAACCCGATCATCTTGCCCGTTGCGGTGATCGGCGGTGGAGACGTCCGGGTCGACGCGGTTTTGCTCACCGAGCTGTCGGCCAGCCGTCTCTTCGGCTACACCCGCTCCTATTTTCATGTGCTGGCCCGGCGGCCCGCGGCCGTCGTTGCCTTCCTCAAGAGCTTGCTGCCGGTGAAGCCGGTCGCCGAGCTGTACACCTCGATCGGGTACAGCGCGCACGGCAAGACCAACCTGTTTCGAGCGCTGTATCGCCACATGGAGCATTCCAACACCCGGTTCGAACGAGCTCGAGGGGCCCGAGGCATGGTGATGGCGGTGTTCACGCTGCCGTCGTTCGACGTGGTGTTCAAGATCATCAAGGACCGGTTCCCTCCGTCGAAGCGCACCACCCCCGAGGACGTGCAGCGGCGCTACAAGCTGGTGTTCGACCACGACAAGGTCGGCCGGCTCGTCGACGCGCAGGAGTTCACCAACCTGAGTTTCGACCGCGACCGCTTCGATGAAGAGCTCATCGACGAGTTGCGAGAAGACTGTTCGCGGGCCGTCTCGATCACCGATGACGAGGTCATCCTTCATCACGTGTACACCGAGCGCCGGCTGTACCCGCTCGACCTGTATCTGCGAGAGATGGCACCGGACCGAGCCCGCGAAGCGGCAGTCGACTACGGCAATGCGATCAAGGACTTGGCCTCGGCCAACATCTTCCCCGGTGACCTGTTCCCCAAGAACTTCGGCGTGAGCCGCCATGGCGTCGTCGTGTTCTACGACTACGACGAGTTGGCGCTGCTGTCAGAGGTCAACTTCCGCAAGATGCCAGTGAGCCAGTCCTATGAGGACGAGATGCTCGATCAGCCATGGTTCCCGGTCGAACCCAACGACGTTTTCCCCGAGGAGTTCCGAACCTATCTCCGGTCGCCTCGCGTGGTTGGCGAGGTCTTCGATGACGTGCATCCGGAAATCTCTACCGTCGAGTTCTGGCAGGAGATGAAGGATCGCCACAACGCCGGCGAGCGACCGAACTTCTTCCCCTACCCACACGAGTTCCGGTTCCCTGAACCGTGACCAGACCTACGGAGGAACGCTGATGCGTGCTGTTGTGCTCGAAGCGAAGGGTGGTCCCGATGTCTTGCAGATCAAGGACGTACCTGAACCGACCCCCGGGCCAGAGGAAGTGCTGGTCGAGGTGGTGTCGACGGCGGTGAACCGGGCCGACCTTCTGCAGCGGATGGGTTTGTATCCGGGGCCACCGATGGAACATGAGATCCCGGGCCTCGAGTTCGCCGGACGAGTCGTCGGGGTCGGGGAGCGTGTCAGCGAGCACGCGGTCGGCGATGTTGTCATGGGGATCAACAACGGTGGCTGCTATGCGGAGTCGTTGGCGATTCACGAGCGGCTGGCGATGCGAGTACCTGACGCGTTGCCGCTGGCCGACGCCGGAGCCTTCCCCGAGGTGTTCATCACCGCCTGGGATGCGTTGGTTCGCCAGGGCGGCCTGACCAGTGGCCGCTGGGCTCTCGTACATGCGGGTGCGTCCGGGGTTGGTACGGCCGCGATTCAGATCGCCAAGACGCTGGGTGCGCGCATAGCGGTCACTGCGTCGGCCGGGAAGCACGTGGTGTGCCTCGATCTCGGTGCCGATGTGGTCATCGACTATCGGGCTGAGGACTTCGTGGATGTCGTGAACGATGTGACCGGCGG
>JBCCYT010000125.1:0-12593 GCA_039188975.1 Actinomycetota bacterium | reverse complement strand
TGCCGGCGTGGCCGCCGGACTCTGCTGCCGTGCCGGCGTGGCCGCCGG
This sequence comes from Actinomycetota bacterium, assembly GCA_039188975.1. Taxonomy (GTDB): domain Bacteria; phylum Actinomycetota; class Acidimicrobiia; order Acidimicrobiales; family Aldehydirespiratoraceae; genus UBA11606. The sequence continues at coordinate 12,545 of JBCCYT010000125.1, read as the reverse complement.
ACTCTGCTGCCGTGCCGGCGTGGCCGCCGGACTCTGCTGCCGTGCCGGCGTGGCCGCCGGACTCTGCTGCCTTGCCGGCGTGGCCGCCGGACTGGTCTGGGTTACCGCCGGAGCCGCGGTCGGCTCCGCCTCGTGCCCGCCGCCGTCGTCGCCCACCGCCGCTCTCGGATTCGACCCGCTCGGGGAGCGAGACGACCGCGGCGAGGTGAGGACTCGGGGCGGTGGCGTGGGGGAACGCCATGGCCGACACGAACAACTCCTGGAAGCGGGGTTCGGTGGCGGTTTCGATCTTCTCGATGTCGCGCACGGCGGCGGCGACCTCGTCGCGCTGTTCCTTGCTGACCAGCATCCGAACGGTGCCGGCGCCGGCGGAGTTGCCAACCGCCTTCACGCTGTCGACCGGGCAATCGGGCACGAGGCCGAGCACGAGGGCGTAGACCGGGTCGATGTGGGCCCCGAACGCGCCCGCAAGCCGCACGTCGTGGCATTCGGTGATGCCGGCGTGTTCCATGAGCAGGTCGATTCCGGCTCGGAGCGCGGAACCGGCGAGTTGGATTTGGCGCACGTCGTTTTGGGTGATCGCCAGCTGCGGATGCACCGTGCCGTCGTCGTCGGTGTACTCAGCGCGGATGACGTACGTGAACGTTCGCTCGTTGGGCACGACCCGGTCAGTCGTGGCGGTGAGATCCTGGATGACGCCGTTGTGATCGCAGACGCCCGCGAGGAAGATCTCGCCGATCACCTCGATGATCGCCGAACCGCACAGTCCCGCGATGTCGAGCTTTCGGGTCTGCTCGGCGAACTCGGGCTCGTCGCTCCACGCGTCCGCGCCGATCACCTTGTAGCGAGGTTCGTAGGTCTCCCGGTCGATCCGGATGCGTTCGATCGCGCCGGCGGTGGCCCGCATGCCCGACGAGATTTGGGCGCCCTCGAACGCCGGGCCGGTGGGCGAAGAGGCGGCATAGGTCCGATCGGCGGTGCCGAGCACGATCTCGGCGTTGGTACCGACGTCGACCATCAGCTGCGGTTCGTCGGTGGCGTGGGTGCGTTCGTTGAGCGTGGCCGATGCCGCGTCGGCACCGACATGGCCGGCGATGCAGGGGCCGACGTGGCAGCGGGCGTACGGCAACCCGAGGTCGAGGTCGGTGGCGCGTAGGTCGACCGGTTCGCCGATCGTCAGCGTGAACGGCGCGGCGCCCAGCGGGGTCGGGTCGATGCCGAGCAGCAGGTGATGCATCACCGGGTTGCCGACGAGCACGATGTCGTGGATGTGGGCCCGCACGCCGTCCTCGTCGAGCTCGGACTCGACATCGGCAGCGAGGTCGGTGACGAGCGTGTCGAGTGCCCCCCGAACGGCCGACGTCAGTTCGTCGTCGCCACCGGGGTTCATCATCACGTAGCTGACCCGGCTCATGAGATCCTCGCCGAATCGGATCTGCGGGTTCATGGCCCCGGCGTTGGCGACGACATCGCCGGTGGCGAGATCGACCAGATAGCCGGCGATGGTGGTGGAGCCGACGTCGACGGCGACCCCGTAGACGACTTCGTCGAAACCGGGCCGTACGGCGAGGACGGTGCCATCACGATGCACGACGGCGGTGATCGCCCGCTTGCCTTCGACGATCGCGGGGTGGAGTTCTGGCAGCACTCGTCCTTCGACGACAGCCCCCTCGATGCCCCAGTCGGTGGCGAGCGCCTCCCGCAGCACCTCGACATCGGAGCGTTCGTCGCCCAACTCGAGTTCGGGGAGTTCGACGTAGCGAGCGATGATCAGCGGATCGAGGGTGAGCCCGGGCAGGTCGATCTTCTTGCGCACGACCGGTCGGTGGACCTGGCTGGCCGGAGGGATGTCGACGACCACATCGGAAAGCGCTGCCGTCATGCAGCCGAGCCGACCTCCTGGCTCGATCTTGCGGCGCCCCTTGTACTCGGTCTCCGAGGTCGTCCACGGCGTCACCGACGACTCGTCGGACGTGATGCCCCACTTGGCGAATTCGCCGACGGAAGGCGTGACCTGGCAGCGGCCGCACAGGCCGCGGCCGCCGCAGGTCGAGTCGATGTCGACGTTGACCGAACGGGCTGCGTCGAGAAGCGACGTGCCAGGCGCGACACGGACGTCCACCCCGGAGGGGGTGAACACGACCGTGATCTCGTCCTGCACGTCGGTCATCGGGTCAGCGACTCCCGTGTCAGCTTCCGGCGGCTGCGGCGCGCCGGCGCCCACCACGTCGCCCACCGCGTGCACCTTCGCCACCCTCGCCCGGCTCGCGGTTGGCCCGAATCCAGGCCGCGCAGTTCTCGTCCTGACCGTTGAGGACATCGGCAGCCATGATCGCTGTCTTCACCTCGCCGTGCAGCGGGTTCATGATCGCCGAGGTCATGCCCGCGCCGATCGACATCGCCAGGAACGTGCCGGTGATGTTGTGGCGGTTGGGCAGCCCGAACGAGACATTCGAGGCGCCGCAGGTGGTGTTGACCTTGAGCTCGTCGCGCAGGCGCCCGACCAGCTCGAAGACCTGGCGGCCGGCGGTGCCCATCGCCCCGATCGGCATCACCAGCGGGTCGACGACCACGTCCGAGGCGGGGATGCCGAAGTCGGCAGCCCGGTTGACGATCTTCTTGGCGACGTCGAAGCGAACGTTGGGGTCCTCGGAGATGCCGGTCTCGTCGTTGGAGATGGCGACGACCGCAGCTCCGTGCTTGGCGACGAACGGCAACACCCGCTCGAGCACCTCTTCCTCACCGGTGACGGAGTTGATCAGCGGCTTGCCTTCGTAGATCTCGATCGCGGCCTCGAGGGCTTCAACGATCGAGGAGTCGATGGCAAGTGGCACGTCGGTGACGGCCTGCACCTCTTGAATCGCGCGAACGAGCAGGGCAGGTTCGTCGGCCAACGGAATGCCGGCGTTGACGTCGAGCATCTGGGCGCCGGCCTCGACCTGGGCGATGGCGTCGGAGACGACCCGGCTGAAGTCGCCGTTCTTCATCTCTTCGGCAAGGAGCTTGCGGCCGGTGGGGTTGATGCGTTCGCCGATCATGACGAAGGGGCGACCGAATCCGATCGCCACCTCCTTCGTGGCGCTGGAGATGACGGTGTCGGTCATGGCTGTTCTTCTTCGTTTGGGTCGGATGGGGTGGGGTTCTCGGTGTCCGGAGCAACTCCAGACACACCGGATTCGGGATCGATGCCGCCGTTGGCGACCAGGGCCTTCAGCACGTCGCGCGAGATGTCGTTGTCGAGCTGTTCGGCTGTGGCGTGGGCTGCGGCGATGGGATCACCGTCGACACTCGTGGCGACTCGGCGCCACTCGTTCACGTAATCGTCGGTCGTGGTCAAGCCCGCGACGGCGGCCGCTCGGTCGATGGCGACTTGGAAGCGCGGGTCCATGAGGACCTGCTCTTTGGATCCATCGTCGGTGGTGGCGGTGACCTGGGCGGGAATGTCGCGCCAGTAAATGGTGACGAGACCAGGCCCGCCACGACTGCGCCGAGGCATCAGGCAGTCTCCTTTGTCGTCGAAATGTGCACGACCGCGGGTTCGAGGTCGCCATAGGTGGTCTGGACCCGCTCGAACGCCAGGCCGAGCTTGTCGGCGCACGCCTCGGCCTGAGCATCGAGGGCTGCGCTGTCGGTTTGGGCGAGGTAGATCATCTTCGTGTAGTTGCCGAAGTACATGTCGCGCAGCTGTGGATGCTCGGTGATGCCGAGGTTGTCCATGATCAGCCGGTCGAAGTGCTTGACGAGATAGTCGGTCAGGTAGAAGGCGGTTGGGTCGTTGTTGTGAAGATCGTCGAAGACCTGCTGGCCGGCGAAGAACTGGTAGCAGTGCGCTCCGGGCAGCATCTCGATGCCTTCTTCAGCGGCGATGTCGTGGAGCTCCCCGGCGGTGCCGCAGTCGGCGTAGCCGAGGAGGATTCGGTCGTACTTGCCACGGGCTCGATCAAGTCGGGCCCGAACAGCGTCAGGAATGTCGGTCGGCCGGTTGTGAAGGATCCCCGGCAGACACTCGAGCGTGACGTTCTCGAGCTCGTTGAGCCGAGTGATGTCGCGGATCTCGGTGGCCAAGGCACCGCAGGCCAAGATCAAGACCTGCGGTGCGTCCATGATCGGTCAGGCGGCCCGCTTCTCGGCCACCTTCGCGGACGCCGTCTCTGCGGCGACGGCGGCGTCACGGCAGTAGGCGTCGGCGCCGATCGCGTCTCCGAACTCTTCATTGAGCGGTGCTCCTCCGACCAAGATGATGAAGTCGTCGCGTAGACCCTTCTCGATCATCGTGTCGATGACGACCTTCATGTACGGCATCGTGGTGGTGAGCAGCGCCGACATGCCGAGGATGTCGGGCTTGTGTTCGTCGAGCGCCTCGAGGTACTCGTCGACGTCGGTGTTGATCCCGAGGTCGACGACTTCGAAGCCAGCGCCTTCGAGCATCATGCCGACGAGGTTCTTCCCGATGTCGTGGATGTCGCCCTTGACGGTGCCGATGACGACCTTGCCGATCGGTTCGGCGCCGGTTTCGGCGAGCAGCGGACGAAGGATCGCCATGCCAGCCTTCATCGAATTGGCGGCGAGCAGCACTTCGGGAACGAAGAGGATGCCGTCGCGGAAGTCGATGCCGACGATCCGCATCCCCTCGACGAGCGCGTCGTTGAGGACCTTGTTTGCGTCCCACCCCCGCGAGAGCAGGATGTGGGTGCCTTCCTCGATCTCGTCGGCGAGCCCGTCATAGAGATCGTCGTGCATCTGGGCGGTGAGATCCTCGTCGCTGAGTGCGTTGAGATCGATCTCTTCCTCGTCGGCCATGCGGTACTCCTGAACTCAAGGAGGCCCCCCTCGGACCCCCGTGGAACACACGAGATGCGAAACACCTGGCCCGAGAGCCTCTGCGTTCCGCATCGTGGAATCGTACCGTATCACGGAACAGCTCTCGTTCGGAAGGCCCGATTGTCCCTTTTCAGCCAACGGCTGACGGCGGCCCCCGAATGGACGCGCTGCCCACTGGCGATCGAGGCTCCAGCAGCAACCCCACCGGGGCGATTACCTTCTGGCTCCGTGAGTACCGGCTCCTCTCTTTTGTCGCCCGCCGGTCGACTCGGTGATGTCGCCCGTTGGGGCGCGATCGTCATCGGGTTCGTTCTGGCGGGATCTGCGATTGCCGACGGTTCGGCGGGCGCCATCGGTGCCGCAGCCATCGCTGTGGCGTACGGCGTCTACACCGCCATGCGCCAACGGGAGGTGGAGCTCATCGAGGATCTCGGCTTCTTGCTGGCCATCAACGCCGCCGCCGTGGTGGGTGACGTGTGGGCGGCGTTTGTGCCGCTGATCGTCGTGGCGCTCGCCCTGGCCGGGTTCCGTGACTTCACGCAGCGGGGCGGCGACCGCAGCGATCCGGCCGGGCCCGTCGGTGACCCTTTCGCCTCGCCCGACCCCGTCGTCGATCGCGTCGCCACCGTCGAGTCCAGCGGGACGATCGACGACCTTCCTCGCCTGATCGCAGCCAACGAACGTCGTCGCGCCGTGCGGGCCGCCGACCGCGCCACCGAGTGGTTGACGTTCACCCAGATCAGCCTCGAGTCACTTCGTTCCGACAACCAGCGCATCATCGATCTGCGTGAAGATGTCGAAGCAGCGGTCGAGGAGATGCGATTGCGGGTCGACCTCGTACTCGAAGCCGACGCAGCCAGCGATCTGACGTTTGCCGAACGCCTGCGGGGCCTCGCTGCGGGTGCTTGCGATCTCCACGGGTGGGATGCGCAGACCGAGATCACGTCGGAGGACGAGGCGAGTTCGCCGGCCGCCCCGCTGATCCGTCAAGCCCTGCTCGACATTGCGGCCGAAGCGCTCGACAATGCGGGGCGCCACGCGGATGCCGACACGGTCACGGTCCGGTGGGAGGCCCGAGGCTCGGCCCGGCAGCTGTCGGTCGTCGACGATGGCGCTGGGTTCGACGTCGACGCCGACCGTGGGCTCGGCGTGGTCGCCATGGAGCGCACGGCCAGAGCGATCGGTGCGCAGTTCGAACTGGTTTCGGTCGCCGATCGGGGCACGGCGGTGGCGGTCACGCTCTCGACGTGAGAACGTTCGCCCCAATGATCACAAACGGCGTTCGAGCTCGTTCCTCATCCTCACGCTCGGAGGTTAGAGTCAAGCCACTCTCTTCTCGGCCGAATAAGGTCAGAGCGCGTCGAGCACAGGCACACCATGGTTGATACTCCCAACGAGATCCGACAGAAGTCCTTCACGGTTGTTCGGCGCGGTTTCGACCGGGCTGCAGTGCGGGCGTTCCTCGATTCCGCAGCCGCTGCGGTGGAAGCCGGGCATCGCATCGACAACCTGCTCGGTCTTCGGCGCCAGGCGCCGTTCCCGACCGCACGGCGCGGCTTTGACCAAGACGAGGTTCGGGCGTACCTGAACGAACTCGCACGAGGCTTCCAACAGCCACCGATCGACGGATCTGACGAGCCGGTCGACATGCTCGCCGAACGAGGCGATGATCCCGACGTCTTCGATGACTATGTCGCCAAGCTCGCAACACCGGTTGAGGGCGAGCCCACCGAAGCCGACCTGTTCGACAAGCCAGAGGACCTTCCCGAACCGGTCATTCCGTCCTCGCCGGCGCTCGACTTGCCGCCCGTTGCCAACGACACCGGCGTGGCTGCGTTCGACGAGCCCGCGCCGGCGGAGTCCGTCGCTCCCGGTGCTGCGGCATCGCCGTTCGACGATCTGCCGTTCGCTCCGGCCGACGACTCACCGATGCCCGTCGCCGAGCAGCCGTTCACGCCGATCACCGACCCGAGTGCACCGATCACCCCCGACCCGATCGGGTCCGAGCCGGTGGCTCCGGTCATGCCTGCGGCCGAGCCGGTCATGCCTGCGGCCGAGCCGGTGGCCGAAGCGCCGGTGATCGACACTCCTGTCGCAGCATCGTACGAACCCGTCGCGGCCGCTACGCCCCCGCCGGCCGAGGTACGCCCCGCTGCTGCGCCGCCGCTGCCGCCGCTGCCCTCCTATGACCGGGTCGACTTCGACAACGTCAAGCTCTACGCCGACGCCGCCGCCGGTCCGCTCGACATCGACGAGCAGGCGTTCCAGAGCGCAGCCGCCGACATCACGACACTCATGCGCCAGTCGCACGCGCTCGTCTTGCGAATGCGAGCCGAAGCCGAAGCAAAGGTCCGCGCCGCCATCGAGGCCACCGACCAGGAGATGCGCACCCGCCGCGACCGCGAAACGCATCAGCTTCACGTGCTGCGTGGCCAGGCCGAAGAAGAGATGCACGCCTCGCTGCGAGAGGCGCGCCAGTACAGCGAACAGTCTCGACACCAGGCGGCTCGTTACCTGGCCGACACCAAGTCCGAAGCGGACCAGTACGTCCACCACCGACAGGTCAGCGGCGACGAAGAAGCCGACCGCCTGGTCACCGAAGCCGAGGCCCAGGCCCGAGCGATGGTCGAGGCAGCCGACGACCAGAGCCGCAAGGCTCGAGCCGAGGCCGACGCCTTCGCCGCCAAGGTGCGCACCGAAGCCACCACCGAGGAGCGCCACATCCTCGACGCGGCGGAGACCGGCTCGGCCGAGCTCCGTGACGAGACCGCTGAGCTGCGACGAGAGGCCGACGAGGCCCTGGCCGAAGCACGGCGTGCCGCGGAGCGCATTCGGGAGACATCGGTGGACGAGTCCCGCGTCATCGTGGTCGAATCCCACGAGGAGGCAGTAGCTCGGTCCCAAGAGGTCATGGAACAAGCCCGTGACCTCGTCGCCACGCTCACCGAGGTCGAAGCCGAGACGCACACCCGGCTTCTCGAAGCCCGACGGGTGCTCGCCGATGTGGTCGAGCGCACCCAGGTGACCACGGCACCGGCTGACGGCCTCGCTGCCCGCATCGACGATCTGCTCAACCGAGCAAGCGACTCGTGAGTCGAGAGGACGAACGATGACTGAACAGCCCGAGCAGATTCGTCAGAAGACCTTCTCGGTCGTCCGGAAGGGTTACGACCGAGTCGAGGTTTCTGAGTACCTGGCGTTCATCGCCTCGAACCTGGGTTCGGTCGATGTCACCGAGATGCGTCGCAAGAGCTTCTCCACCGCCCGCCGTGGTTTCGATCCGGGCGAGGTCGACACCTATCTCAACATGCTCTCGACCGAGCATTCCGAGGTGGTGGCGGAGATGGAGGAGCAGCGTGTCCTCGAGCAAGAGCTCGAAGCTCAACGAGCTGCGACTGCAGCAGACGAGGCTCGCCGGGCGGCACAGGCAGAAGCCGAAGCAAAGGCGCGGCGCGAGTACGAGGCGGCCCTCGAAGCGCAGCGTTCTGCCGACGAGATCGAGGACGATCTGTTCGCCGACTCGCCGGCCGACACGACCTGGACGGCACCGGCTGACGACGAGTCGTTCTCCTTGGGTGACCTCGAAGCGTCGTGGGAGCTCGAGACGTCGTCGGGGCTGGGCTACCAGCCGGCGGCACCTGATCCTGACGAGTTCGACCCGTACGCCAACATCGATCGTCCCGATGAGCCCGCGGTCTTCGAGCCAATGGAGTTCGCGGCACCTGATACGCCGGCGGCCGAGCCGGTCATCGACGACCCCGAGCCGCTGGTCGACCTCGAAGTCGGCGCCGCTGACGTCGTCGCCGCCGCCGGTCTGGAGGGCGACGAGCCGGAACCGGTCGTCGATGAGATCGAGGAATCGGCGCTGGCCGAATCCGAACTCGATGTGCCGGCTCTCGACGAGCCCGTTGTCGACGAACTCGCTGTCGATGAACCCGATGTCGATGAGCCCGTTGTCGATGAGCCCGATGTCGATGACATCGTGGCGCTGTCGAGCGACGATGCCTTCGGCGATCCGTTCGCCGAGGCCGAACCTGAGCCCGCCCCTGAAGAGCCTGGTTTCCTCACGATCGACATGCCCGAACCCTGGTTCGAGCTCGGTGATCTCCCCGCCGTTGAATCCGACGAGCTGACGCTTGTCGAAGACGGCTTCCAGAATGCTGCGAGCGAAGTCGCGGCGCTCATGGCCCGCGCGCACGCCAGCGCCGTTCGGCTTCGAGCCCAAGCCGAACTCGAGGTGCGCGAAGCACTTGCGGCCGCTGAAGCCGAGCTCCAAGCGCGCCGGATCGAAGAAGAAGAGAATCTCGCCCGAGTCCGCCATCAAGCAGAGACGCAGATCGCCGAAGCCAAGGCTCGCGCCGAGGAAGCGGTTGCTGCGGAGCGCGCTCGCGCCGATCAGTTGGTCGAGGAAACCCGCGAAGAGGCCGATGCCTACTCCGATCGTCAACGCAGTCGGGCCGACGCGGAGTCGTCGGGAGTGATCGCTCGCGCTCAGAGCTACGCCCAGAACTCGCTCGACAATGCCGATGAGCACGAGCGCCGGGTCCGAGCCGAGACGGATGCCTACGTCGACCGCACCAACCGCGAAGCCCTCGCGGCCGCGGAGCGCACCCGCGAGGCTGCGACATTGGTCCAGTCCGAGAAGATGGTTGCTGCGCAGTCCGAGCGAAACTCAGCCGCAGCCGCGTTGGCCAATGCGCACGACGAAGCCGAGTCGATCCGGCAAAAGGCCCGTCAGGACGGTGATCAACGAGTCACCGCCGCGAAGGCCGAAGCCGAGCAGCGATCGGCGGCGATCCGGGCCGAAGCCCGAGTGTTCGTCGAGTCGTTGGCCGCTCGCGAGGCCGCGAGTCGTCGCCGTCTGGCCGAAGCCGAGGCACTGATCCAATCCGCAGCCGGTTCGATCGAGCAGGCATCGCGGGAGGAAGATCTCCTCAGCCAGTTCGACGATGTGCTCGATCGCCTTCGCCAGGCCGGGCCTCCGCCGTTGGAGACCGAAACAGAGATTTCTGCCGGCGGCGGCCTCGACCCCCGCTGAGCTCTCTCTGCACAAGATCGTGAGAACCGGTCGATCTAGGCCGTCCAGTCGCGTTCGATAGGCCGATCGGACGTTTCGTCGGGGACCTTGCTCACCTTGCGGTCAGTTCGCGCCGAAGAGACGCCATGACGGTGGAACGAGCTCGGAAGGGTATGCGGAGGCGGCGTGATGCCATCCGGCTGCGGCGGACCCCATTGGGGCTCCCGATGGCCCCCCGGCTCGGCCGCTCGCTGATCGGTGTGATCGTCACCCTCGGAGCGGTGCTCGTCGGCATCGAGTTCGATGTCTCCCCGCCGTTTGTCTTGGGCGTCGGCCTCAGCGTCACCGCATCGATGCACGCCGGGGCCCTCCTGCAGGGCCTGCGGGGCTACTTCGCCGAGGACGAGCTCGCCCATGCCCGTCAGCTTGCGAACCGCGACGAATTGACGGGGTTGCTGAATCGCTCGTCGATCATGCACAAGATCACCGAGGCAATGCAGGAAGCCAACGCCAACGACACCGCGATGGGCGTGATCTTCCTCGATCTCGACCGGTTCAAAGCGGTCAACGACTCGATGGGCCACGGGGTCGGCGATGAGCTGCTCAAGGTCGTCGCCGGCCGGCTGCGGGCGGCGTGCCGAGCCAGCGATGCGGTAGGTCGATTCGGTGGCGATGAGTTCGTGATCATCGCTCGCGGCCTGCGAGATCACGAGAGTGTCCGCCGAGTGGCAGAGGCGGTCGAAGCCTCCTTTGCTGAACCGGTTCGCATCGAAGGTTCCGAGCTGTTGACCGGCTGCAGCATCGGTGTCACGTCGGCCGGGCGCGGCGACACTCGGACTGCGTCGGAGCTGCTCCGCGATGCCGATACGGCGATGTACGCCGCCAAGAACGGTCGCGCTGGCGTGTGGGTGTTCGACGATCACGACCGGCGGGCGGTGGTGGAGCGCAAAGGCATCGAGCGCAATCTGGTGGACGCGCTGGAGCGGGATCAGTTCACGGTCTTCTATCAGCCGATCGTTGCGTGGGTGGACGACCGGGTCACCGCCTTCGAAGCGTTGGTCCGGTGGGAGCACCCCGAACACGGCTTGCTCGGACCCGACCGGTTCCTGACGGTGATCGAAGACTCCGGAATGATGAGCCGCCTTGGCGACACAGTGCTGCGTCAGACCCTGCTGCAACAGGTCGCATGGGGTTCGGTGGCCCCGGCTTCGGCCGGGGTGTCGGTTGCGGTGAACGTCGCGGAGCGTCAGCTCCTCGATCGCAACTTCCCCGACAAGGTCGCCGACGCAATCGAGTGGTCGGGCGTCGATCCGTCCAAGGTCATCCTCGAGATCGCCGAAGATGTGATGATCGACCGCCTCGATGACTCGCTCCCTGTCCTGCGAGACCTCTCCGTGCTTGGGATTTCGCTGGTGATCGACGACTTCGGCACCGGACGTTCGTCGCTTGGCTGGGTGAAGCAGCTCGACATGATCGAGGCGATCAAGATCGATCGCTCGTTCGTCGCCGGCGTCTCGGGAGACGCCGTCGACCGTGCCATTGTCGATGGCATCGTCCGTACCGCCCATGCGATGGGTCACCGGGTGATCGCTGAGGGCGTCGAGACGGCGGAACAAGCCGAGGCGCTGTCGTCACTTGGTGTCGATCTCATGCAGGGGTACCTGTTTGCCCGACCGGAACCAGCTCACGCGTTCGACATGGGTTCGCTGATCGACTCGTCATCTCAGCGTCGCCGGTCGTCAGACCGGTCGACCCGCAGCATCGTGTGAACACCGCGGCGCGGGGGTTCATCGTCGGGTCGTAGCTGTCACACTCGTGGACGTGCTCGATCGCTTCTCCCCTCGCATGCTGCTCATCGCCGTGTTGGTACTGATCGGCGTAGCGGTCGGTTGGTTCGTTGGGGCCGGCAGGGACGATCGCGAGCCTCAATCGGTTGCGATCGTCGACGCCCAGTTCGGCGTCGGCGGTCGGGTCGAGGTGGTGATCGATCGGTGCGAGAGTGAGCCGGTGGCGACGGTCGCGCTGAAGCGGGGCCGGCTTGCGGTCGGCGTCGTCGCTGGCCCTGGCTCAGATGCGCAGTGTCGAGATGTCGTCGATGTCGGGTTCGTGACCGACGACATCGTTGCTGTCGAAGATGCAACGACGGGGCAGATCTTTGCGCTTCGTCCGCTGCCCGACACCTCGGATCCCCAGCAGGGGACTCGCCAGTAGACGATGGGCGTTCACGGCCAAAACACCACCTGGCCCGCAGGGCCCGCAGGTACCCTCTTCGCTCATGGCCGACGACATGCCGCAGCACCGCTACGACGCCGCAACTGCGGACGAGCTCGAGACCCGTTGGCAGGCCCAGTGGCTTGCTGACGGCACCCACCATGCGCCCAACCCGTCGGGCCAGCTCGCCGACGATCCGCTGGGTGTTGCGGACCGGCCGAAGTTGTTCATCATGGACATGTTCCCGTACCCGTCGGGGGCGGGGCTGCACGTCGGTCATCCGCTGGGCTACATCGCGACCGACGTGTATGCGCGCTACAAGCGCATGACCGGCTTCAACGTGCTGCACACGATGGGCTTCGACGCGTTCGGCCTGCCCGCCGAAGAACACGCCCGGCAGACCGGTGAGCATCCCCGTATCAACACCGAGAACAACATCGCCAACATGACCCGCCAGCTCGACCGGCTGGGTCTGGGTCACGACAAGCGCCGCTCG
>JBCCYT010000124.1:0-12670 GCA_039188975.1 Actinomycetota bacterium | reverse complement strand
TACGGCGCGCTGAAGCTCGACACCGCAGCGGCGGTGATCGAGCTACTGGAACCGATCCAGGCCCGGTACCGAGAGCTCGAAGCCGACCCGGCGGAGACCGCTCGACTCCTGAAGATCGGTGCAGACAAAGCACGAGAGATCGCATCGACGACCATGACCCGGGTGCGGACCAACATCGGCCTCCTCGACATCTGACCTGCGCATCCGCGCACAGGTCAGTCGTCGTCGGCCGCGTGGAGGGCGTCAGCGATACGACGGTCGATCGTCCACTTTTCAGGCGGTTTGTGGTGATCTCTTGCCCACGCAACCGTGAGCGGGTCGCTGCCCGCCATCTCCAGCATGTCGGCGCCGATTTCGGGGTGATGGAGGTACAGGCCGACCTTGCGGGTGAACCCACTGGATTTGACCCACAGCCGTGCGGTGTCGGCGCCGGCCACGTTGGCTGACATCGTCGCGACAACCCGCCCCCACGTGCGCAGGTCGGCATCGATCTTGCCGATGTCGTGGAGCAGAGCAGCGGCGAGGACCGGCGCGGTTGCCTCGTCGCCGAGTCGGCGTTCGACATCCCGGGCGACCTCGACCGTGTGACGCCGATCGGGACCGTACTGACGACTCCACAGGCCGTACTCCGCGTCAGAGAGAACCGCTTCGACCCACGCACGATCTGCTTCTCGCGGACCGCCGGGACGGAGCGATCCGAGGAAGCGTCGGGTCAAGTGGGCCGCGCCGCCCATCAGCTGATCGCCCGCGGATGAGCTGAGCGGTACACCGACAGCAGCCGTTCGGTCGAGACCTTCGTATAGATCTGGGTCGTCGAGATCGACGCATGGCCGAGGAGCTCCTGCACGGTTCGAATATCGGCGCCGTGGTCGAGCATGTGAGTTGCGCACGAATGGCGCAACACATGCGGTGAGAGCTCGGCGGTGATTCCTGCCGCCACGCCTCGTTTCCGGATCACGCCGAACGCGCCCTGCCGGCTGAGTCGACCGCCTCGCTGGTTGAGAAACACCGCCTCGGCGTCGCCCCGCCGGGCCCAACGGTCGGGGGTCAAGGCGAGCCGTCCGTTCGCGAGCCATCGTTCGAGCGCGACCGCCGCCATACGGCCGAGCGGAACGATGCGTTCCTTGGAGCCTTTGCCCATGAGCCGAACGAGCCCGTCGTGGAGATCGACGTCGCCGATCGAGAGGCCCACGACCTCAGAGATCCGGCCGCCCGTGCCGTACAACGTTTCGAGAAGCGCCGCGTCGCGCTGGGCGACTGGATCCTCGCCCTCGACACCATCGATGAGGTTGGCGACCTGGTCGAGCGTGAGCGCCTTCGGGAGCCCCTTCGGGACCGAAGGAATCTCGACGTCCGCGGCCGGGTCGTCGGGCCGAAACTCGTCGGCGACGAGGAACCGGTGCAGACCGCGCACGGCGACCAGCGTGCGGGTCACGGACGAGGGCGCAAGGCCCTCGCCCTGCAGCACATGAACAAAAGCGAGCACGTCGTCGGCCGTCGCGGTCATCGGGTCGGCGCCGCGATTGGTCAGATGGTGCTGGTAGCGGGTCAGGTCGCGGCGGTAGGCCGAAAGGGTGTTGGTCGAGCGACCCCGCTCAACGGTGAGCCAGGTCAAGAAGTCGGTGATCGCTGGATCGGGTTGGACGTCGACATCGACGATCCGCGCATTCGGAGCCACCCGGAGAGTTTGGCTCACCGACCGAGGCGCCGGAGCGCAGCCTGGAGACCGACTTGGGTCTTGGCATCGGTGATCTGACCGTCTTGCAGCCCGGCGCTGACCTGGTCGAGAGTCCACCGCTCGATGGTCATGTGTGCTTCTTCGGGCCCGTCGTGCTCGACCGGGACCGGTTCGAACCGGGTCGCGAGAAAGATGTGGACGAACTCGTCACAGAAGCCAACCGAGCAGTGGAGGCCGGCCAGGTAGTCGAGATCGAGCGGTCGCAAGCCGACCTCTTCCTCGAGCTCACGAGCGGCGGTGACGTCTGGCGGTTCGCCATCGATGTCACGCTTTCCCGCCGGAAGCTCGAGCAGATCGTCGTGGATTGCGGCTCGGTACTGGCGAACCAGCACGACCTCGTCGCCGTCGATCGCCACGACCGCGACGGCGCCGGGATGACGAACGATGTCACGGCGGACACGCTCTCCATCTGGCGTTTCGAACTCGCCGTCGACGACCCGGATGACAAAGCCGTCGTAGATCTCGGTTTCACCGACGAAGGTGAAGCCCGACGCCGACGTCGAGCCCGGCTCGGTCACGAATCGGCCGGTGTGAGGTCGTTCTCGAGCGACGGCAATTGCGGATTGCGGCCTGCGGCTCGCTGCAACGCCGCCCCGACGAACTCGCGGAACAGTGGGGCGGGTCGGTCAGGCCGGCTCTTGAACTCGGGATGGGCCTGGGTCGCGATCCAAAACGGGTGGTCGTTGAGTTCGATGAACTCGACGAGGCGGCCGTCGGGTGACTCGCCGGACAGCACGAGATCGCTCGCTTCGAAGCGCGTCCGGTACTTCGGGTTGAACTCGTAACGGTGGCGATGGCGTTCAGAGACGACCTCTTCGCCGTAGGCCTGCGCGACGCGGCTCCCCGGCTTCAGTTGGGCGACGTAGGCACCGAGGCGCATCGTGCCGCCCATGTCGGTGACATCGCGCTGGCTCTCCATCAAGTCGATGACGGGATGCGGGCTGCGGCTGTCGAACTCGGTGGAGTTGGCTCCCGCCAGTCCGAGCGCGTTACGGGCGTATTCGATGGTCATGACCTGCATCCCGAGGCAGAGTCCGAGGCAGGGAATGTCGTTGAGTCGGCTGTATTCCGCAGCGGCAATCTTGCCCTCTACCCCTCGCTCGCCGAACCCGCCGGGAATCACGATGCCATCGAGGTCTTTGAGGCGGCCGGCCGCGAGGAGACCTTCGACCTCTTCGGCCTGGATCCATTCGATCTCGACATCGGCACCATGGTGGATCCCGGCATGGTTGAGCGACTCAACGACTGACAGGTAGGCGTCGGGCAAGGCAACGTACTTGCCGATCATCCCGACGCGGATCGGCGCAGTTGCCTCTTCGACCCGGTGAACGAGCGCCTCCCAGGCGGTGAGGTCAACGGCTGCATCCTCGAGACCGAGGATCTCGCAGACATAGTTGTCGAGCCCCTCCTCGTGCAGCACGAGCGGAATCTCATAGAGGCTCGACGCGTCTGCGGCATTGGTCACACCCGCAACCGGAACATCGCAGAGATTGGAGATCTTGCGCCGCAGGTCGGAGGGAATGGGCGCCTCGGATCGACACACGATCGCGTCGGGCTGGATACCGCGGCTGCGCAGTTCGGTCACCGAGTGCTGGGTCGGTTTGGTCTTCATTTCCGAGGATGGCCCGATGAAGGGCACGAGTGTCACATGGACGTAGCAGACGTTGTTGCGACCAACGTCGAGCCGGAACTGCCGGATCGCTTCGAGGAACGGCAGGATCTCGATGTCGCCGACCGTGCCTCCGACCTCGGTGATGATCACGTCGACGTCGTCTGCGACGAGACGGTTGATACGACGCTTGATCTCGTTGGTGATGTGCGGGATGACCTGCACCGTTTTGCCGAGGTAATCGCCGCGCCGCTCGGCGGCGATCACCGAGGAGTAGATCGAGCCGGTGGTGGCGTTCGAGTCGGTGGTGAGGTTCTCGTCGATGAACCGCTCGTAGTGACCGAGGTCGAGGTCGGTTTCGCCCCCATCGTCGGTGACGAACACCTCGCCGTGCTCGAACGGGTTCATCGTGCCCGGATCGACGTTGAGGTACGGGTCGAGTTTCTGCATGGTGACACGGAGGCCACGGGCCTTGAGCAAGCGCCCGAGCGATGACCCTGTGAGGCCCTTACCGAGCCCACTCACTACGCCACCGGTCACGAAGATGTGCTTCGTCATCGGGATCTCACCCTAACTCGGGGCCGGCAACGACGCGCGTTTGGTCACCTGGGGAAAACCTCGAACGCGGTGCGATCACAGCTGTCGAGCCGCGGCGGCGCCGTCGATGAGTTCCGCTGCGTGATCACGAGCGCTCGATGAGTCGGGCGAGCCGGACAGCATTCGGGACAACTCGGTGATCCGGCCATCAGCGTCGAGGAGTTTCGCCTCGCTGACCGTCTGCCCGTCGAGATCGTGCTTGGCGATGGCGACATGCTGGTCGGCGAACGCGGCGACCTGAGCCAGATGAGTGACGACGAGAACCTGATGGGTGCGGGCGAGGTCGGCCAGGCTGGCTCCGACCGTGTTTGCGACGTCGCCACCGATCCCAGCGTCGACCTCATCGAAAACCAAGGTGGGTGGTCCGGCGGTCAAAACCAGCCGAAGCGCAAGCATCGTGCGGGCCAACTCGCCGCCCGAGGCAACCCGAGACAGCGGCTGCGGGTCGTGGCCGGCGTTGGCCGCCAATCGGAACGTGACTTCGTCACCCGCCTCGCCAGCAACCGAGATGTCGAGCCGGGCGCTGCTCATCGCGAGCCCGCCGAGATGGCTTCGGACCGCCTCAGCCATCCGAGGTGCTGCCTCGGTGCGGGCCGCCAGAACCTCTGCTCGAAGGCGGGTGAGATCGGCGAGCAGTGCCGATCGTTGGCGATCGAGCGCCGCCGCTCGTTCGTCGAATGCTTCGAGCTCTTCGAGCCGCGCCGCCGACTCGCTCTGGAACGACAGCACCTCGCCCAGCGTCTCACCGTACTTGCGTCGCAATTCACGCAGCAGTGACCGCCGGTCTCGGAGCACGGCAAGCCGGGCCGGGTCATCGTCGATCGACTCTGCTCGGGCGCGCGCCTCGGTGGCGATGTCGGCGAGCTCGGCCGCAACGCCCTGCAGCCGGTTGAAGAGATCAGCGAAGGGCGAGCGCCCGTCGAGGGTCGCCATCGCCGCGGCGAGCGATTCGGCCGCCGACCCGTCGGCGTCCAGCAAGGTGACCGCAGATGCTGCCGCGTCGCGGTGTGCGGTGGCGTCGGCCAACAGGCTTTCTTCATCATCGAGGCGTCGATCCTCGTCGGGGTCTTCGATGCCGGCCGCATCGATCTCACCGACTTGGAACCGCAGCAGATCGATTTCACGGGCCCGGGCACGTTCGTCGCCGCCCAGTTCCGAGAGGGCCGCATCACAGGCCCGCAGCTCGTCCATCAACGACGCCAGCGAGGTGGTGTCGATCTCGCCGAACTGGTCGAGCGCCCCGCGCTGCACTGCGGTCTTGAGCAACGACTGGTGGGCGTGCTGGCCGTGGAGGTCGATCAGGTCGACGCCGAGGTCGGTGAGCGCGCTCACGGTCGACAGATGCCCGTCCACGTACACCCGACTCCGTCCCTCTCGAGGGATGACCCGGCGCACCACGATTTCGTCGTCGCCGATCACAAAGCGGCCTTGGATCTCGGCCTCGTCGGCGCCTGGCCTGACCAACGACGCATCGGCGCGCCCGCCCGTGAGCAGGTCGATCGCCCCGACGATCAACGTCTTGCCGGCTCCGGTCTCGCCGGTGACGGTGGTCATTCCCGGACCGAGCACGAGCGACAACTCGTCGATGACCCCGAGATCTCGCACCAGGAGTTCGTTCAGCACGACGACACCTCCTCCATGGAGAACGCCGCCGCCAAGCGAGCGGTCATCGCTCCAAGCACCTGGGGACAGGACATCACCGGGGAGGGAATCACGAGATGAGGAGTACCTGCGTCAACGATCATTGAGACCGAACTTCGCTTTCAGAACATGGTGGAATCGACGGGACCCGAACGTGACCAGGCGGGCCGACTGGGGAGCAGCGGTGCACCGAACCGTCGCACCGTCACCCACCGACATGATCCTACGGCCGTCCACTGACACGGCTGCCGGACGGTGCCCATCGACGGTCAGTTCGACCGGGGCCGAGGGTTCGAGCACGAGCGAACGGTCGAAGAGCATGTGCGGCGAGACGGGGGTCACGAGCAGGCACCGATGGGCCGGGTCGATGATGGGGCCCCGGGCGGAGAACGCATACGCAGTGGACCCGGTCGGGGTGGCGATGATCATGCCGTCGACGGCATAGGTCGTGAAGAACTCCTCTGCGATGTCGACCCGCAGGCGGATGGTATTGACGTCTGCTGAACGCTCGACAACCGCCTCGTTGAGCGCCAGGTGCTGCTGGACCGGTCGGCCGTCGCCCGGATCGATCGAGATGTCGAGCAACATGCGCTCTTCGATCGTCTGCTCACCGGCGAGAAATCGGTTCACCGCATCGGCGGCAACCGCCGGTTCGACCTCGGTGAGATACCCCAGCTGGCCGTGGTCGACTCCCATGACCGGCACTCCAGCGAGCCCGATCAGTTCGACCGCCCTCAGGATCGACCCATCCCCACCGAGCGACACGACCACGTCCAGGCCATAGGCGAAACCGGCGCCGTCGGACACCACCACCCGCTCGTCGAGCGAGGCAACCTCGGCATCGACGCTCGGAACGCGAACCTCGTGGCCGGCACGCAGCAAGTCCGAGGCAAGCTGGCGCGCCTGCTCCGCTGCCGAGTCACGGCCGAGATGCACGATCAATCCAACCGCTGCCATCAGCGACCCTCCCCCGATGTGACCGCAGCGTCTCGCAGCGCACCCCATGACGTCGCCGCAAGTCCAACGCCGCCTCGGCGGAAGTGAACCAGGAATTCCACGTTGCCATCGCCTCCGGTGATCGGCGAAACCATCACCCCCATGATGGCGGCTCCAGCTGCGGACACCGCATCGGTCGCGTCATCGAGCGTGCGTCGCCAGACCTCGGGATCACGAATCACGCCACGGCCCCGATCAGCTTCTTGCTTTCCCGCCTCGAATTGCGGCTTCACCAAGACCACCAGATCCGCGTCCGACGCAGCCAACGCAACCAGACGGGGAGCGACCGTACGGACCGAGATGAACGACAGGTCGGCGACGACGAGGGCGCCAGCTCCGCCCACATCGTCGGGCCCGACGTGACGGACGTTGGTTTGTTCATGGACCGCGACCCGTGGATCGGCCCGGAGACGCTCGTGGAGCTGGTTGCGGCCCACGTCGATGGCGACGACTTCCGCCGCGCCTCGTTGCAGGGCGCAGTCGGTGAAGCCCCCGGTCGACGAACCGACATCGATCACCCGCAACCCGTCGACCGAAACGGCAAACCGATCGAGTGCCGCATCGAGCTTCTCGCCGCCCCGACTCACGAAGCGAGGCCCGTCACCGGCGATCTCGATGGCATCTCCAGGGTCGACCTGGCGCGAGGCCTTGGGGGCCGGCGCTCCTCCGACGGTCACCTTTCCCGCCTCGATGAGGTGCTGCGCCACGGCGCGGCTCGGTGCCAGTTCTCGGCGGACGAGCTCGGCGTCGAGCCGGCGGCGACGACTCATGGGATCCTCTCGATCCAGACGTTTGCCACGAATGTGGGCGATCGGCGAGCCGCATCGGCTCCTGGATGGCAGACTGGCACGTCGGCGACTGCGGAGAGACGGATGGTTACCACCGAAGACGAAATGACCGCGCATGTTGCGGCGTTTCGCGAAGACTTCGACCGAATCGTTGCCAGCGTTGCGTCGGTCGTGAAGGGCAAGGCGATCGTTGTTCGGCTGGCGGTCAGCTGCATGCTCGCCGACGGCCACCTCCTGATCGAAGACGTTCCCGGAGTCGGGAAGACCTCTCTCGCCCGAGCGCTGGCCGAAACGATCGATGGTTCGCTTCAACGCATCCAGTTCACCCCGGACCTTCTGCCGACCGACGTCACTGGGGTCCAGGTGTACAACCGGGAAAAGAACACCTTCGACTTTCATGAGGGTGCTGTGTTCGCCAATGTCGTCGTGGCCGACGAGATCAACCGGGCTTCGCCGAAGACACAATCCGCACTGCTCGAGGTGATGGAGGAGCACCAGGTCTCGGTCGACGGAACCCCCCGCTTCGTGCCCGAGCCGTTTCTCGTCCTCGCCACCCAGAACCCGATCGAACTCGACGGCACGTACCCGTTGCCAGAAGCGCAGCTCGACCGATTCTTGATGCGGCTCGCCATCGGGTACCCCGATGCCGCGTCGGAGATGGACATTCTCGACCAGCACGAGAAGCGCTGGGATCGTACCGAACTCGAACCTGCGGTCACCCGCCGGCGCTTCATCGAAATGACCCGGATCGCCGACCAGGTCCACATCGGGCCCAACGTGAAGGAGTATCTCGTGGCCTTGTCCACCGCTACTCGTGAGCGTCCCGACGTCCGTATCGGGGTGAGCCCGCGCGGCACGATCGCACTTGCGAGCGCGGCCCGGGCGTGGGCGGTCGCCGATGGTCGAGGCTATGTCACCACCGACGACGTCCGTCAGCTTGCGCCGCATGTTCTCCCCCACCGCCTGGTCTTGACCCCCGAAGTCGAACTGCGCGGTGTCACTGGATCTCAGATCATCCGCGAGGTTCTTGCGCAGGTCCCGGTCGGCGAGGCCGTCCGAGGCTGACGTGACTCCCATCGGGCGAGCCACGATCGCGGCCGGAGGCGTCGTCACGCTCGCCGGCCTGGTCCTCGGCTACCCCGCAGTGATCGCGATGGGTGTGACCCTGTTGGCCGCCGCTGGTCTCGCCATCATCCTCGCCGGGCGAGAGGCCGAACTCTCGGTGACCCGTCAGGTCATTCCGGAGCGAGTCGTGGCTGACGGTGACGCCGTCAGCATCTTGACGATCACCAACGACGGTCGACGCCCATTCGGGTCGAGCGTCGCTCGCGAACGAATCGCCGGGCGACTCTCGACGATCCCGATCGCGAATCTCGAACCCGGCGAGACCGTCACCGTTCAGCATGATTTGCCGACCAGCCGGCGAGGCATCTTCGACGTTGGCCCACTCGTCGTTCCTCGGGGCGATCCGATCGGGCTCGCTCGTCGCGGCACCGTCGGCGACGACGTCGGACAGCTGATCGTGCATCCATCGTCGCATGAGGTTTCCCCGTTCGTGGCTCGGCGGCGGCGAGACCTCGAAGGGGCCCCATCGGGCGAAGCTGCTGCCGGTGGTGTGACCTTCGCGAACCTGCGTGAATATGTGCCCGGCGACGACATCCGGTTGGTGCACTGGAAGACATCGGCCCGAACGGACCAACTCTTGGTCCGTCACAACATCGATGTGCATCGACCCCGCACGTGCGTCATCCTCGACACCAACGCTGCGCTCTACCGCGGCGATGCGTTCGAAGACGCAGTGCGGGTCACCGCGAGCATCGTGATCGCGGCGATCCAGCGCCGGTTCCCCTACCTCATTCGCACCACGGACGAGACCGCCATTCAGGATCCCGCCCCGACCTTGGCAGTCCTTGACTTTCTGGCCTCGCTCGATGTCACGGAGCAACCGCAAGCAAACCTCGCAACGGCGGCCTTCAATGCGACTCGCGGGAATCCCGGCCTCTCGTGCGCGGTGGTCACCGGCCGTGCGGGGGTCGAGGATCTTCAAGCTCTCGGACCCTTGCGAACTCGCTTCGAACAGATGGCGATCATCCGGGTCGGGACCGGGCAGGGGGCGGAGATTCACGAACTGTCCGGGGCAACGCTGTACAACGTGTCAACGTCGGGGCACTTTGCCCAGGCATGGAACCGAAGGATGCGAGGATGACGCTTCGGCCGCACCTTGCTGCCACGGTTACGGCCATCGTCGTGTTCTTGGCGGTGTTGATCCCGCTCTTCGGTGTGTTCGACGGGATTGGGTGGTGGTTCCGGCTCGCCAGTGCGATTGCGCTGTCGGCGATTTTGACGGTTGCGGTCGAGACGCGACGCCCCGAACGCGCCTTCCCGGTCCTCTCGCTCGCCACCACGGCAGGCGCCATTCTCTGGACACTCATCGTGATCCAAGGGAGCGAGTTCGCGTCGAGTCCGTTCGGCTCGGCCGTGTGGTCACAGGTTGGTTCGGGCGTCTTCAGCGGCTGGAGTGAGCTGCTCCGAGCGAACGAACCAACCGCGGACCTCCAGGCGGCCGAAACCCTGTTGGGGGTCCTCCTCTGGTGCGCAGTCGCCGCCGGACTCCACGTCGCGGCGCGCTACCGGTCCCCACTCGGCGTGCTCGCCGTGAGCGCAGCGGTGCTTTGGGTCACTGCGGCGGCCGCTCTCACGTCCGACGCTGGTGGCATCTTGGCCGGTGCGGCCGCCGGTGTCGCCGGTCTGCTCTGTGTGGCCGCCGTCGCCCGAACCGATCAAGATCTGTGGCGGCCTGCGCGCCTCGCGGGGTTGATTGCAACGGCAACCGCAGCCGGGCTGATCGGCGCCCTCGTCGTCAGCATCACCGGGTCGTTGCAACGCGATCCAGTCGACCCGAGGCAGGCGCGAGACACCACGACCCAAATCGTGGAAGTCCCCGATCTCCTCGCTGAGTTTGGCGCGCGACGAGACGATTCCTCCACCGCTTTTGAGGTCACATGGGTGCTCGGTGATCCCGCTACGCCCTTGCGGTTCCGCCTCCAGACGTTCGGCGCGCACGACGGGCGGCGGTTCCTCCCGCTGGCCGAGTACGTCGAGGTCGCTCGTCTCACCCAGCCCGAGGGGCAGCTGTTCGGCGATCAATTCGCCGTCGATGTCACGATCGGGTCCCTCGACCAGCCGTTCATCCCCGTCCTCGACCGTATGGTCCGAACCAACCTCACCGGTCTTGGCTGGGATGCGGCGACCCAGACCGCAAGCCACAGCGCCCGACCGACGACGTACCAGGTCACGGGAGGGGTCATCGATTCCGACGCGATCACGGCCACAAACATCGACCGGGTTGGCGTCGACGAGGCCTACCTGGTCGTGCCGGACGGGATTCCTGCTGACTTTCGGTCTTCCGCGCTGACGACGGTGGCCGGCATGCCGAACGACCGAGCGGCGGTTGAGGCAATCGTCGCCTTTGTCGACGGCCTCGGCCGAGACGCCACGGTTGCGAGCGGCCACTCGCTTGGCCGGCTCCAAGACGATCTCACCAACCGTCGGGCGGGCTCAGGGGAACAGCGGGCAGCTCTTCAGACCATGCTGCTTCGATCGGCCGGTATTCCCGCTCGCGTCGTCGTCGGCTACGTGGCCGTAGAGCCGCTGGTGACCGGTGGATCACTCCAGGCGTGGGTCGAGGTTCCCTACACAGGTGTTGGGTGGGTCCCGACCGAACCGACGAGTTCGTTCGCGGTCACGACGGTGGCGGGCGACCCGACGGTGAGCACCACGACCGTGCCTCGCAATGACGACGTGGCGGCCCAAGCGCAGCCTCGCGAACTCGGCCCGGGAACGGACGGTTTTGAACCGCCCGCCGAGAGCGATCGTCTTTCGCTCACCGAGGTCGGCATCGTCGTCGCTGTGTTGTTGCTCGTTGCGTTGCTCGTGCTTCTTGCCACGCGGGTCGTTCGCCGCCAGCGCCGTCGGATGGCCCCGACGCCTGACCAGCGAACGCTTGGCGCTTGGGCTGAACTCGTCGATCGCTTGCGAGAGTCAGGGCTTCGGGCCGGACCCGCCACCACGGTCAACGATGTCATCGAGTTGACCGCTGGGGTCGACCAAGCAGCGCGGCCGGCCGCAACGTCGCTCGGCGATCGGGCCTCGGCCGTGCTCCACGGCCCCTGGGATACAACGCCCGAGGAAAGCGATGGGGCGTGGGACGACCTCCGCACGATCGAGTCGATCTTGCGGGAGCAACGAGGCGTGCTGTTTGGGATGCGACGGGCGATCGACCCGCGTGTCCTTCGACAGCGAGGACCAGTTCCCCCAGCCGATCGAGACGGCGGCCATCGGTCGATCGTCGACTACGTCGAGCAGTAACGCTACAAGTCGGGCGCAGGCGCGGCCGTGGTGGTCGTCGAGGTTGTTGTCGTCGTTGTTGTCGTCGTTGTTGTCGTTGTCGTGGTTGTCGTTGTTGTTGTTGTCGTCGTTGTGGTGGTCGGGGGAGGGAGGGTTGTCGTCGTCGTTGTCGTCGTCGTGGTTGTCGTTGTCGGGGTGACAACGACGCTCGCTGCGCTCGACGCCTGACGTCCGAACTCGTCTTCGGCCGTGACCGAGACGGCATAGGTCCCCGGCGTGCTGAGGACACCCGGCGCCCACAGCAGGCCTCCATCACCGACGATCGTTGCTTCGGCAACCTTGCCAACGCCGATCAACGTCAACTCCCACATCCATGTGAGACCGCTCCGACCGTTGGTTTCGGTGGTCGAGAACGAGACCGCGCTCCCCTCGACGACCGACGAGCCCGGACTGATGCTGATCGCCCCAGGCGACGGCGCAGGCAGAACCGTGAGCGAGCCGGTCACCGTTGTCGACGCAACCGGCCCCGATGCCACCAGCTGAAGGTTGTACGTCCCAGGTGATGGGAAGGCGACGGTGATGTTCTCGCCGGAAAACTCCTGAACCGGTGCTCCCCCACCCTGCTTGCTCACCGTCCACTTCCATGCGACCACCGGACCCGATGACGGTGCCGACACCGATGAAAGGTCAGCGACGCTCGGCCCGGTGAGGCCACCGACGATCGAAACGACGGGCGCATCGATGACCGTGTACTCCGCCGAGATCCACGCGCTGGTCGCGAGCGGCCCGACGGCTCGGGTTTGCACCGTGTACACTCCAGGCCCGGCGTAGGTGTGGGCAAAGTCGCCGGAGGCATTGCTGGTGGTCGTGCCATCACCGAAGTCGATCTCATAGGTGAGGATTGGCCCGG
The DNA here is from genome assembly GCA_039188975.1 of Actinomycetota bacterium. Lineage (GTDB taxonomy): Bacteria > Actinomycetota > Acidimicrobiia > Acidimicrobiales > Aldehydirespiratoraceae > UBA11606. The sequence goes on along the minus strand of JBCCYT010000124.1, from coordinate 44 downwards.
ACGCCGCCGAAGGCGTGACATCGACGACAAGCGGGACACCGGTC
>JBCCYT010000123.1:0-12679 GCA_039188975.1 Actinomycetota bacterium | reverse complement strand
CCTCGGGTGGCAGCCGCCGCAGGACCGGCGATCGACGCGCTCGGACCGACCGCCACGCCCAGCGATCGAATGATGGCCGCCGTCGTTGCGACCGCGGCAGCGGACCCGTTTCGAGCTGATCGGTCCGCCCATGGCGTCATCAACAGCGGACGCGTCCTGCTCCCCACGATCGTCGACGTCTTGGCGCCGTCAGGCCGGCCCGGCGGCGAGCGGATCGCCGATCGACTCTGGTCGCGCCTGACCGCCGATGACTCGGCCGCCGCTGACCTGCTCGACCTTGCGCTCGTGCTCCTCGCCGATCACGGGATGGCCACGTCCACCCTTGCGGCCCGGCTGGCCGCATCGACCCGAGCCGCCCCCCATGCCGTGCTGCTGGCCGGTCTCGGTGCCGTCTCGGGGCCCCTGCATGGTGCGGCATCCGGTGTCGTGCACGACCTCTTCGTCGCCGCCGCGCAATCGGGTCCGGATCAGGCCATCGCCGCCATCATCGAGCGCGACGGCAAGGTGCCGGGGTTTGGTCATTTCATTCACCGCAGCCGCGACCCGCGCCACGACCTGCTGATGAGCGCCTTGGCCGCCTCGACCCTGCCCGACGAGCGGCTCGATGTCGTCGCTGCGATCGTCGCTCGGACTGCCGAGCGCATTCCGGTTGCGCCGAACATCGACCTGGCCCTGGGGGCGCTCACCTACTGCGCCGGGATGGACCGCGCTGCGGGCGAAGTGATCTTCGCCATCGCCCGCACCGCCGGATGGCTTGCCCACGCACTCGAGGAATACGACGAGGCACCGATCCGGTTCCGGCCGGTCGGGCGCTACGAACCCAGGCCGTCGAGAAGCTGATCGACCGCAACCGACGGGGTCAGCGAGCCGTCCGCGACTGCGCCTTCCGCCGAGCGTCTCGCCGCGGCGAACGCCGGGTCGGCGTCGAAGTGGGCGAGGAGGCGTTCCTGGAGCATCGTGCGCATCCACGTCAGCTTCTGATCGCGGCGGCGAGCATCTCGCTCGCCCGTTTCGACCATCAGCGTGCGGTGGCGTTCGATCTCGGACCACAGCTCGTCGAGACCAGTCCGTTCGACTGCGGAGCAGGTCAACACCGGCGGCTCCCACGATGCGCCCGGTGGTTGCACGAGATGCAGCGCTCGCTTGTAGTCGACGGCCGCCTGCTTGGCCTTGTCGACGTTCGTGCCATCGGCCTTGTTGACGGCCAAGACGTCGGCGAGTTCCAGCACACCCTTCTTGATGCCCTGCAACTCGTCGCCGGCTCCGGCCAGCATCAACACGAGGAAGACGTCGACCATGCCGTGCACGACCGTCTCGCTCTGCCCGACCCCAACGGTCTCGACGAGCACGACGTCATGGCCGGCTGCTTCGAGCACGATCATCGCTTCTCGGGTCGCCCGGGTGACCCCGCCGAGCGTGCCAGCCGACGGCGAGGGGCGAATGAACGCATTCGGATCGACCGACAGGTTCGCCATCCGGGTCTTGTCGCCCAGGATCGAGCCGCCGGTGCGGCTGCTCGACGGGTCGACCGCCAACACTGCGACCCGATGCCCCGCCGCCGTCAGCTGCAGACCGAGCGCTTCGATGAAGGTCGACTTCCCAACGCCGGGAACCCCGGTGATGCCAACTCGATGGGCGTCGCCGCTGTGAGGCAGCAACTCCTCGAGCAGTGCCGCTGCATCGGCTCGGTGGGCGGGCAAGGTCGACTCGACGAGGGTGATCGCTCGCCCGATGGCGGTGCGGTCGCCGGCGAGCACACCGGCAGCGAGATCAACGGCCACAGGCCGACGCTACCTATGATTCCGGTCATGATCCGTCATCACGTCCTCATCACCCTCAACGACGACGCCGTCACCCCAGACGGAGGAGAGGTGGCCGATCAGATCGTCGCCGAACTGGCCGCGTACGCCCCGACCTGCGAGACCGTTCGGGACTACAAGGTCGGCCGCGACATCGGCCTCGCCCCGGGCACCGCCACCGTGGCCGTGGTCGCCGAGTTCGACGACGTCGAGGGCTACCAGCACTACTCCGCCGACCCCGGCCACGTCGACATCATCGAACGCCTCATCAAGCCCAACGCCGCCGGCCTAGTTCGCGCACAGACCGAGTTCTGAGCCGGCTCAGCTCAAGCGACGCGACACCGTCGGTCGACCCGAACGAAACACGAGGGCCATCGTGACGCCAACGAACACGGGCATCACCGCGATCACCACGACGATCGTGGGCCACGGCACGACGATGCTGCCCTGATCGAAATCATCGCTGCCATAGGCGACGGCCACGAGCGCCACCGCAATCGGTGTTCCCAACAGTGCCGCGATCGCCGTGTGATAGCCGGACTGCAGCCCGATGAATCGACGCCGAATCGACGGTGATGCCCCCATCGCCACCATCGTGCCGAGCTCACGGTCGATCTCGACTGCCGACAGCGCCGCACCGATCAGCGCAATCAGTACCGCCACGCCGAGCGATGCCGCGAGGATCACGCCAGCCACCTCTTGGGGGTACAGGCCGGAACGTCCCTGGCCAGACTCGATGCCCCGCGCCACGATCGCCTGCGGGGTCACCCACACCGAACGCAGCATCACGAACTCGACCTGTTCGTCCAATTGCTCTCGCAACGCCACGGTGAGCTGATCGAGATCGTTGACGCCGAACATGTCGGTGGCGAGCTGGCGGCGAACGGCTTCCTCATCCGGTGTGGGCCACGACTCGATCAGCCCGTCGACGGCGAGCGAGTCGAGTACGAGCGACTCGATCCGGGCCTCGTCACGAGCCAGCAGAGGAGCGCCGAGTCGGTGGATCGAGCCGACGTCGATATCGTCGAGCCCGATGCGTTCGGCGGTTTCCGGCGAAACCCACCAGCTGGGCAGCTGCCAGCCATTGCGGCCTTCAGGAACGGACGCACCGACGACGATCTGGTCGGCCCGAACGTCGCCGACCACCTCCATCTGATCGTACGGCCCGTCGTATTGGCCGTATCCGGCAACCCACTCGCCCCGCTCGAGCGCCGCACGAACGTCATCGCCGAACTCGAGCACGTCGATGACATCGTCGTCCGCAACACCGACGACCCTACGGTCATAGGACGACCACGTGACCCATTCCTCGTTGCGCAGTCGCACGCTCGCAAATCCCCGACGCAACTCGGCTTGCGCCTCCACGTCAGCGACCTCGGAGAGGGCTGTTGCTGAGCGTTCGACGAGCTGGAGCTCGCGCAACCCGTCGCGATCCCAGCCCCACTCCGCGGGCGGCTCGACGGCGTCGATTCGCACGAAGTGCTCATCGAGGTGGGCCCGCTCCTGCTCGAAGAAGGGGTCGGAGGCGACCGCGGTGGCAACGATGACCGGGAGTGCGACCACCACGAGAAGGGCGGCGACCGACGCCCCGGACCGGACCGACTGGCGGGCGCTGTCGCGCACGACCAAGCGGGCCAGACCCGATGCCTTGCCGCCAAGCCGGCCCGCAACCGCAATCAGGGGCCCGGCCGACAGCGCCGTCCCGATGAAGACGGCGACCAACGAGCCGACCAGCATCGCCGCAAGCGCATCAGAAGTCTGGTTGGCCGAGAGCACCGCCCCGAAGCCCAGCAGACCAGCCCCGATGAGGATGACACCGGTAACCGCAAGCCGGCTCGAGTAGCGGGCAGGCGGGAGCCGCCCGGCGAGGGCTTGGGCCGGCGCGAGCCGGCCGACGGTGCGGGCCGGAAGCCACGCCGCCAACATCGCCGCCGCGATGCCGACAAACGCCGGGCCGACGAGATCACCGGCGCCGAGGTCGACACCATCGTCCCACCGGTCGAACAAGCGTGACCACCACGGCGCGCCGACGATCAGCGTCAAGGCACCCAGGGCGATCCCGACCAGAACGCCGATCGCCGACAGCAAGAAGCTCTCCAACAAGACCAGGGCCCGAAGATGGGCGTCCGATGCGCCAGCAACGCCCAGCTGGCCGAACTCCTTGACCCGGCGCCTGGTTCCGACCGTGAACGCGGCCGCCGCAACCACCGCAGCTTCGAGTAGGAGCGCGCCACTGATCGCAGTGGACAACTGGGCCGGTTCGCTCAAGTCGATCCCGCCGTCGGTGTCATCGAAGGTCAACGCCGAGCGGTCGACGTAGCTACCGGCGATCTCGACGCCGGCGGGACCTTCCCGAAACACGAGGTCGCCGTCGGTCGTTGCTGGGTCCGCCAACGATGATCGAAGAAACGCGTCCCAGGTGAACAGGTACGTGGTCCACTGGGCCGGGCCGGGCAGATCCACCGGGTCGACCACAACTGTTCGCTGCGAGCGGTCGACCGGATGCCGCAACTCTCCGACGATGAGAAGCTCGTCCAACGAGATCGGCAACGAATAGCTGTCGCCGATGCCGAGGTCGAGATCGGCGAGCACCTGCGACGTGAGCGCGACCTCGCCCGGGTTGGGGAGGCGTCCACTCACGAGCCGGAACATTCCGCGGCTCAGCGCGTCGTCCAAGTCGACTGAGGAAATCTCCGTGTAGTCGTCACCGCCGCCGAGGCCGATCCGGCCGAAGGTTGTGACGCCGGGACCTGTCACCTGCGGCTCGGCCGGCGCTTCCCTCGGACCTGGCCAATCGTCGGTCGAAACATCGGCTGTGCCGAGCCGGGCGACCACCCGTTGCTCGTCCACCAGCACGTACGAACGAGCAAGCCCGGCGGCAACCACACCGGCGCCGACCGTCACCGCTATGACACCGACGACCAAGGCGCTGCGGCCGGGCGCCCGCCGAATCGAGCGGCGGGCGAGTCGGGCGAGCGCTCGCCACTCAGCCATCACCGACCGCCGTCGCGAAGTCAGGCGGAGAGGCGCTGCGTTCGCTCACCGAGTCGATGCGACCGTCGCGAAGGCGAATCACCCGGTCAGCCCACGCCGCCTGCGACGACTCGTGGGTGACCAGCAGGACCGCCGCGCCGTCGTTGCACCGCTGCCGAAGCAGCCGCATCACCGCTTCGGCGGTGACTTCGTCGAGCGCACCGGTCGGCTCATCGGCGAGCAGCAAACGTCGACCACCGACGAAGCCACGGGCGACGGCGATCCGCTGCCGTTGCCCGCCGCTCATCTCATCGGGGTATCGGTCGGCAAGGTCGCCCACGTCGACGTCCGCCAACGCCGTCAGCGCCGCCTGGCGGGCCTCCCTGATCCCCATCCCATCGAGTTCGAGCGGCAGGCTCACGTTTTCGGCCGCGGTCAGGGTTGGCAGCAGGTTGAGGTCCTGGAACACCACCCCGATCTGGCGGCGACGAAGCGCCGCCTTCTGCCGCCGGTTGCGAGCCGCGAGATCGGCACCTTCGACGGACACGACCCCGCCGGTGGCATCGACCAGCCCGCCAGCGACATTGAGCATGCTCGACTTGCCCGAACCGGATCGGCCGGTGACGGCCACCAGTTCGCCGGCCGCGACGTCAAGGTCGATGTCGACCAAGGCGTCGGTGCGGTTCTCCCCGGATCCAAGCGTCAGACTCACCTGGCGCATCGAGAGCACGATGTCTCGTTCGGTCATGACCGAACCTCCTTGGATGGGTTGGGTTCGACTCGGGCCGAGACCCGTCGGCTGAGTGCTGGCGGGTCGGCGACCGCCAGCCGCTCTTCGACGAGGTCGAGCCAGCGGATCTCGGCTTCGGTGCGCAACACCATGCGGTCGATCTGCAGGCGCCGTGCCAGGTCAGCATCGGGTCGTTGCTTCAGCGCGGTGAGATCCTGCAGCGTGGCCATGGCCACTCGGCGTTCGTTGCCGACGAGCTCGGTCACCGACACCGTGTCGGTGGCGGCCGCCATGAGCACCTTCATCGGCAACTCATCGCGGGGCGCCATGCTGTGCTCGGCGGGCCGGTCAAACCAGGCCGCGACGTCGCGATGCCCGGCGTCGGTCAGCCGGTACGGCGTGCGGCCGTCATCATCGGGTTCCGGAACCGGTTCGACGAACCCGTCGCGCTCGAGGCGCTGGAGGGTGGTGTAGACCTGCCCGACGTTGAGGGGCCAGGCCCCGCCGGTGGCCGCGTCGAACTCGGATCGCAGCTGGTACCCGTGGCGGGGCCCAGCAGCGAGGAGTGCGAGAAGTGCGTCCCTTACCGCCATAGATACCGAGTATGCATACCCAGTATCTATCAGTCAAGCGTTACACCGCCGGTTGCTGCTGGGTGGCGCAGTGGATGCCGCCCCCGCCGAAGGAGACGGGGTCGATGTTGAGCACCACGACCTCCCGGCCCGGGTACCGAGCGCCGATCTGATCGGCGGCGAGCCCGTCAGCAGCAGCATCGCCGAACTCGGGAACGAGCACGGCGTCATTACAGACGTAGTAGTTGACGTAGCTGGCGAGAAAGTCGTCCCCGCTCCCACGAATGCGCTCCGGCTGGCGCAACGTCACCAGCTCGTACGGATCGCCATCGAGGGTGCGGAACCCTTCGAGCGCATCGGCGGTGTCGACCGCCACGTCGTACCAGGTCTCCCCTGGCTCCACGTAGGACGGCAGCTCGTGGATGATCGTCGCCGGATCGGTGAAGCGGGCGAGCGTGTCGATGTGGCCGTCGGTGATGTCTTGGCCGGCGATGCCGTCGACCCACAGGATGCGCTCCGCGCCCAACAACTCGACGAGCGTGTCGCCGATGTCGCCCTCACCCCAGCCCGGGTTGCGGTTGTCGTTGATCCAACTGCTGCGCGCTGCGAGCAGGGTGCCTTCACCGTCGACTTCGAGGCCGCCGCCCTCCCCAACGATGCCCGAGTCGACCAGGTCGACGCCGAGGATCTCCGCCACGATGCCGGCGAGGCGTGCGTCGCCGTCGTGCACCTGCTTTCCGCCCCAGCCGTTGAACCGGACTCGGCCTGCGGCAAGTCCGCCTGCACCGTCGGTCAGGAACAGCGGCAGTGTGTCGCGCGCCCACAGGTCATCGACCGGCGCCTCGATCTGTTCGACATCGGACCCCATCAGATCGAACGCCCGATCGAGATCATCGGGGTGCACCAGCATGCGAACCGGTTCGAACGCAGCCACCGCCAAGGCAATGTCGGCGATCGTCTGCTGGGTCTCGCCGAGATACTGACCCCAGACGTCGCGGCGGGCCGGCAGACACATCCAGGTTGCGTCGTGCCGCGCTTCTTCAGCCGGCATCCACCACGTTCCGTCCGGCATCACCAGCTCCGCTTCCGCCGCGTCGGTCTCGGCGTCACTGTCGCCACACCCCGCCAGCCACAGCGCCGCCGCACCGGCCGCCGACCCGGCGAGCAACTCTCGTCGGTTGAGCATCAGCCGAGCAGGTCCAGCAGCTCGAGCGCGGCGTCGGGGATCACGGTGCCGGGTGGGTACACGGCGACCGCGCCCATGTCGAGCAGTTCGGGCACATCGTCGGGCGGGATCACGCCGCCCACCGTGATCTTGATGTCGGGTCGTCCCAAATCGGCGAGTGCGTCGCGAAGCGCGGGAACCAGGGTGAGGTGCCCGGCCGCCAGCGACGACGCACCGACGACGTGCACGTCGGCTTCGACCGCCTGCCGGGCAACCTCGTCCGGCGTCTGAAAGAGCGGGCCGATGTCGACATCGAAGCCGAGATCGGCGAACGCCGTGGCGATCACCTTCTGGCCGCGGTCGTGGCCGTCCTGGCCCATCTTGGCGATCAGAATGCGCGGCCGACGGCCGTTCGCCGCCGCGAACTCGTCGACCTTCGCCCGCACGGCGACCACGGAATCAGCTTCGGCACCCACTTCGGCTCGGTACACCCCTTCGATCGTGCGGATGGTGGCGACATGACGACCGTAGACCTTCTCGAGCGCATCGCTGATCTCCCCCACCGTCGCTTTCGCCCGAGCGGCGTCGATCGCCAGGGCAAGGAGGTTCGCCGACAGGTCCGAGGAGGCACCTGAGCCGGCCGCCCTGGTGAGCGCATCGAGCTTCGCTTCGACCTCCTCTGGTGACCGTTCGGCTCGGAGCTGGTCGAGCTTGGCCAGCTGCGCAGCCCGTACCTCGGCGTTGTCGATCTTGAGGACTTCGATGTCGTCTTCCTCATCGACGTCGAGGCGATACCGGTTGACGCCGATCACCGCCTGCTGGCCCGAATCGATGCGGGCTTGGGTGCGAGCCGCAGCTTCCTCGATACGCAGCTTCGGGATACCGGCCTCGATTGCGGCAGCCATGCCGCCCATCTCCTCGACCTCGGTGATGTGAGCCATGGCCTTGTGCGCAAGTTGATTGGTGAGCCACTCGACGTGGTGGCTCCCGCCCCACGGATCGACCGTTTTGGTCGTGCCGCTTTCTTGCTGCAGGAACAGCTGGGTGTTGCGAGCGATGCGAGCCGAGAAGTCGGTGGGCAACGCAAGCGCTTCGTCGAGGGCGTTGGTGTGCAGCGACTGGGTGTGGCCCTGGGTTGCCGCCATCGCTTCGACACACGTGCGAGTCACATTGTTGAAGACGTCCTGCGCGGTGAGCGACCAGCCACTCGTTTGGGAGTGGGTGCGCAACGACGACGACTTCGGGTTCTGGGGCTCGAACTGGGCCATCAGGTGCGACCACAGCAACCGGGCGGCCCGCAGCTTCGCGACCTCCATGAAAAAGTTCATGCCGATCGCCCAGAAGAAGCTGAGCCGAGGTGCGAACGCATCGACGTCAAGCCCGGCCGCGACGCCAGCCCGTACGTACTCGACACCGTCAGCGAGCGTGTAGGCGAGTTCGAGATCGGCCGTCGCGCCCGCCTCTTGCATGTGGTAGCCGCTGATCGAGATCGAGTTGAAGCGCGGCATCTCCTGGCTGGTGAACGCAAAGATGTCGCTGATGATCCGCATGCTCGGGGTCGGCGGATAGATGTAGGTGTTGCGGACCATGAACTCTTTGAGGATGTCGTTCTGGATGGTCCCGGCCAGCTGCTTGGGCTCGACGCCTTGCTCCTCGGCCGCCACGACATACAGCGCCAAGATCGGCAGGACGGCACCGTTCATCGTCATCGACACGCTCATCTTGTCGAGCGGAATGCCGTCGAAGAGCTGACGCATGTCGAGGATCGAGTCGATCGCGACGCCCGCCATCCCGACATCGCCGGTGACCCGAGGGTTGTCGGAGTCGTAGCCGCGGTGGGTTGCGAGGTCGAACGCAACCGACAGGCCCTTCTGCCCGGCGGCGAGGTTGCGTCGGTAGAAGGCGTTCGACTCCTCGGCGGTGGAGAACCCGGCGTATTGGCGGATCGTCCACGGCTGGTTGACGTACATCGTCGGGTACGGGCCCCGGACGAACGGCGCCAGACCGGGGAACGTCGTCGGAAACGACAGCTCGGCATTCGCCGCGCTGCTGAGCGCCGCGGGCACATCGATGCCTTCGGGTGTCGACCAGTCGGCCAGCCCATCGGCAGGCGTCGGCGCAGCGACCGACGGCCGGTCGAGGGTCGAGAAGTCAGGAATCGAACTCATGCATCTCTCCCTTGGGTCGCGCTCTGCAACAGCGCCGCACAACCGACGACGTAGAGCATTCCGCCGCCGAATGTCCACCAATCACCATTGACGAGCCCGGCCATCGTGAACACCACCGAACCGAGCACGAAAAACAGCCAGCCGATCTTTTCCGCGTTCCCCATCAGCTGACCCCCAGCCGATCGTGGAGGTCGCCCAGCGCAGCCAGCACATCGACTCCGACGTGGAAGAACGCATCGACCCCAGCCGTTTCGAGATCGGCGCGGAGATCGCCGGGATGCCCGGCGAGTGCGACGAACGTGGCTCCAGCGGCTTTCAGGGCAGCGGCCGCGGCCGCGGCGTCGTGGGCATACACCGAGTCCGACGAGCAGATGACGGCCAGCGTCTGCCCTGAGGCCCGAAGAGCAGTTGCGGCGTCCGCTGGAGTTGCCGCGCCGTCGGCATCTCCACCGTCAGCGACGATGCCGCCGACCGCCAAGAGGTTCGTGATCCAGGTCGACCGGGCGGTGTGCTCCGCAAGCGGGCCCAACGCGGCGAGATGCACGGTCGGTGCGGTCTCGGCTCGGTCGGCGGCGTCGCGCAGCGCTTCAAACGGTGCGGCTGAGCGGCGCAGGGGGAACCCACCAGCAGGCTCAGCGGCCGGGGTCGGATCCCCGTCGTCGGGGAACTCCGACACACCGGTGACCGGATCCATGCGCGTCGCCAGCCGCCCGAGTCGGTCATGCCACGAGGCGTCGATCGCGGCTTCGACGGACCCCGATTCCAACGCGGCGACCATGCCGCCCTCGGCCTCGACCTGCTGGAACGCGGCCCATCCTGCTTCGAGCAGTCGGCCAGTCAGGGACTCGACGAAACCGGAACCCGCGGCGGGATCGACCAGTCGGTTGATGCCGGACTCGTCGATCAGGAGATGTTGGATGTTGCGAGCATTGCGCCGCGCGAGGGCGGATGACGAGCCATCGAACGGCAGCACCGTGATCGAATCGGCACCACCGACCCCCGCACCAAACGCCGCCGCGGTCGAGCGCAGCATGTTGACCTCGGGATCGCGCCGACTGAACATGGCGGCCGACGTCACCGCCTGAAAGCGGGTCGCTGGATCCTCGACCCCGCACGCATTCAGAACCGAGGTCCAGAGCTGTCGAGCCGCTCGCAGTCGAGCGATCGTGAGGAACTGGTTGGCGTCGGCGGTGACTCGAAACCCGATTCGAGCGGCAGCGGCTTCGGGCGAGAGTCCGGCCGCCTCGAGCGCTCGCAACAGCGCAACGCCGGAGGCCAACATCCAGCCGAGCTCCTGCACCTCGTCCGCACCGCCATCGACGTAGCGGGTCGTGTCGATCGTGCACGCGATGACCTGCGGGTGGGTGTCGGCGACCGACGCGACCAACGACGCCGCGCCGTCGAGGTCGCCGATGACACCCGAACGGGCGAACTCGCCGATCGGGTCGAGGCCGAGCCATGACCGAGACGTGGCCGCGTCGCCCCGCTCGTCGATCAGGTCGAGCAACGATTGCGCAGCGTCGACATCGGCATGGGGGCTCAACGCCACCGGGGCGATGTCGAGGAGGACGCCTTGCAGAGCGGTTCGGAGCGCGTCGAGCGTCCATCGCGAATCGAGCGAGCCGAGCTCGATCGAGGACACGCCGTGCTCCAGATCGTCGAGCACGGCGAGGCGGCACGACTCGAGGTCTCGAGCCTCGTGACGCTGCCGAAGGTCCCATCCGTACGCGACCCGAGCGGTGTCGACCGGCAACATGCGAGGTGTGTCCGACGGGTGATACAGCGGTTGAATGTCGAGGCCACCCTGGGTCTGGCTGACCAGAACCTTCTCGAACGGCCGGCCCTTGAGCACCCGGTCGACCGCTTCTCGCCAGTCAGTCTCGGTGGCGGGGGCCTCGTCGAGCTGGAAGCGGTCGTCGTTCGTCATCGGCGCTCAATCTAGAGCGTGGACCCCGATCAGGCCCCAACGCAGGCCTCCCACACATCGTCGGGCACGATGCCATCCTCCGGGATCTCCGCTGCGTCGAGGCAGGCGAGCTCCTCCTCGGTCAGTTCGATGATCTCACCGTCGCCGCCGTCCGGGCTGCCGGCGTCAGCACTGCCGTCCTCGCCACCGGATTCATCGCCCCAGAAGCTCGGTTCGGATTCCACTCCGGCCGCCGCCGCTGCTGCATCAGCATCGACGCTGGCATCGCCGTACGCCGCGCGGGCGGCTTCGGTGAGCGCCGGCGCGTCCTCGGCGACGACCCCGAGGTGATCGATCAGAATCTCCGCTGGCGCGTCGCCGGCTTCGGTGCGAGCGACGACGTCGTCGACGGCGAGCAGGTCCAGCACTCGCAGGATCGCCGCGCCGCTCGCATAGAAGCGACCAAAGCCGTACTCGTCTTTGATCTGACCGATGGTGAACCCATCGAGGAGATCACGGTCGTAGTTGGACGCGTGGTAGCTGTATCGCTCGTCGGTGCCCGACATCCGATGTTCGATGTAGCGAGCGGTGCCCTCGATGTGTTCCTGGCTGTTGTCGAGTTCGACGCGGCCGTCGGCGGCGAGACGAGCGAGGCGCAACCCGCTGAAGTGGCGCGCCGCCTCGATCCGAGCAGCGTCGGAATCAGCGGTGAGCGCGGCCCGCAACGCTCGCTCCTCGAGGAGAGCAAGCGCCAGATTCTCTTGGGTGTAGGCGTAGCCGTCGATGTCTTGACCACCGAACCCCCACGTGAACGCGCCCTCCTGGTAGCGATGGAACATCTCGTGGATGAGGGTCGCTGCCCAGTCCTGTTCGCTCGGATCGAGGAACGAGTCGTTGCGGTCGGCGACCATGATGAACGAGTCGACATCGCCGATCATGGCGTTGAACTCGAAATGCTCGGTTTGTTCGAGGCGCTGCCGGTACTCGTCATTGAGCACAACGCGATGCAAGCTCGCAAACGGCGTCTCGGCGGGGTCGAGCCCCGTTGCGGTTCCGAGCGCACCCGGGTTCGTATGGTTGATCAGCAGCGCCTCCACGACCTCGCCGTTCTCACGCAGCGGCACGACGGTCGGGTGCTCACGGGGGTCGAAGCCATCCCACACGCCGATCGTGCGCTCGTAGCCCTCAGCTGCGGCGACGACCGCGTCGTCGAGCAACGACCGTGCCTCGTCACGAACCGACGTCGCCGGCTCGGCACCCGCCACCGCAGATGCACCGGGATCGGCAGCCGGGGCGTCGGATCCGGCGGATCCGGCGCACGAAACGGTGAACAAGGCGATCGCGGCGAGCACCGCGAGGAATGAGG
>JBCCYT010000122.1:0-12897 GCA_039188975.1 Actinomycetota bacterium | reverse complement strand
GGTGCGCTGATCCACCAGGTGTCGATGGGGGCGACGTCGACTCGTTCGACGAGGAGGTGCTGCGAGTCGGGTGCCCACCAGAAGCCGCGGGTCCGGCCCATCTCTTCCCCTGCGATGAACTCGGCTGCGCCCCACGAGATGGTGTCGCCGTCTTCGTGAATGACGGATCGGTCACCGTTGGTGTCGACGACCCGCAGCCCCTCGCCGGCGACATAGGCAATGGTGGTTCCGTCGGGCGCGAGGCGCGGATCGAAGCCGCCGGCCATGGTGTCGAGCAGGGCGGCTTCGCCGGTGACGAGATCGGCCCGCCCGATCTGGCCGCCGAGGGCGAAGCAGGCAGTCGTGAGGTTGCGATCGGCGTCGTAGGCGACGATGCCGCCGCCGCTCTCGCGGGCGCGTTCGCGACGGGCCTGTTCTTCGGGCGGCAGGTCGCCGTCGTCGGCGCTCAGCATTGCGGGGTCGACGACGAGACGTTCGGAGCGTGATGCGACGTCGAACGTCCACAGCGCGTTGACCGGGTCTTCGGGACCGGCCGAGCGGAGAAAGGCGACCCGTCCTCCGTCGGCGCCGACTCGGATGTTTCGGGGAGCGCCGAGGGTGAAGCGGCGGGTGACGGCGTTGCGCCGGGGGTACGAGCTGGCGTCGGGCGTTTGCGGTTCGGGCACGGCTTGATCATGCCTGGTCGTCTCGGTCGGCACCGACTTCCACATTTGGGGCTGACCAATCATTGTTCAATCGGTGGCACGCAGCGTCGGTATCGGACTACGGTGAGCGGTGAAAGGCGGTGGGTGATGCGCAAAGGCGTGACGTGGTTGAAGCCCCTCAAGCGGGTGTTGGTGGCGCTGATTGCAGCGCTGTCGTTGGTTGCGACGGCGGTGCCGGCGGGGGCGCAAGGAGAGCCGATCTCCTATGAGTCCGAAAAGAAGGCGGCGCAACGAAACAGCTCGTCGATGTACAACGTCGTCGATCAGATCAATGCCCGGTCGCTGTGGCAGCAGGGCATCACGGGCGAGGGCATCGATGTTGCAGTGATCGACACCGGTGTTGCGCCGGTTCCGGCGCTGACCGGCGCTGACAAGGTCGTGGCGATGGTCGACCTGTCGTTCGAGGCTGGGATTCCCGAGGCGACCTTCCTCGACACGTACGGCCATGGAAGCCACATGGCCGGCATCATTGCGGGCTCTGACCCGGGCGGCGACCCGGCGACAGCGCATGAGCGACCCAAGGAGTTCCACGGCGTGGCGCCCGGAGCGGGCATCGTGAGCGTGAAGGTCGGCGACAACACGGGCGCGGTCGATGTGTCACAGGTGATCGCGGCGATCGATTGGGTGATCGAACACAAGGACGAGGGTGATCTCAACATTCGGGTGATCAACCTCTCCTATGGCACGGACAGCACCCAGGATCCGGAGATCGACCCGTTGTCACACGCGGTCGAACGGGCGTGGCATGCCGGCATCGTGGTCGTGGTGGCAGCCGGTAACGGCGGCAAGGATGGTGTTGGCCTGTCAAACCCGGCCAGCAACCCGTACGTGATCGCAGTCGGTGCGGCCAAGGTCAAGAACAACGGTTCGGTCACGGTGCCGGGCTGGTCGGCGCGCGCCTGGAAGGTCAACAAGAGCAACCGGGACTGGTTGAAGGCCTGGGATGCTGATTACAAGAAGCGGGGCGCTGATCTCGTAGCCCCGGGCGACAGCATCCGGAGTCTGCGAGTGCCGGGCTCTCGCATTGGCATGGAAGAGACTGCCGGCCGGGTCAACGAGACCATTCAGCGGGGCACCGGCACCTCGCAGGCGACGGCGGTCGTGTCGGGCGCGGCGGCACTGCTGCTGCAGGCTCGCCCTGATCTCACCCCAGACCAGGTGAAGGCACTGCTCATGGACTCGGCCGACTCGATCGACGGCGCCAGGGCCAACCGGCAGGGTGCGGGTTTGATCGATGTCGGCGCGGCGGCTGCCATGGCGACGCCCGATGCGGTGCAGAACTGGACTCGGTCGACGGGCACCGGTTCGCTCGATGCCGCCCGTGGCAGCGCACGTGTCGTGATCCACGGTGAGGAGCTGGTGGGCGAAACCACGGTCACCGGCGCTGATTGGGACGCCGATGCGTGGCTCGAGGCCGCTGGCTCGACGTGGACGGGTTCGACCTGGACCGGTTCGACCTGGACCGGCAGCACCTGGACCGGTTCGACCTGGACGGGGTCGACCTGGACGGGTTCGACCTGGACGGGGTCAACGTGGACCGGCAGCACCTGGACCGGCAGCACCTGGACGGGTTCGACCTGGACCGGCAGCACCTGGACCGGCAGCACCTGGACCGGTTCGACCTGGACGGGGTCGTCGTGGACCGGTTCGACCTGGACCGGCAGCACCTGGACCGGTTCGACCTGGACGGGGTCGACCTGGACCGGCAGCACCTGGACCAACCAGGGGTGGCATGGCAGTTTCGGGTGACGGGCCCAGTCCCGAAGCCTCCGGTCGCTTCCGCGAGGCGTGGCGTCGGCGACAGATTCATGTCCTCATCTATGCGGCGGGCCTGACCCTCGTCGCCGTCGGTGGGCTGATCTGGGCCGACCGCACGATCGACACCACCGCGTTCATCATGATCCCGGCGGTGCTGATCGGGCTCGGGTTCGCGGGTACCGAGTCGACCGCGCTGCACATCGAGATCCGCCGCGAGAGCCACAGCATCAGTCTGTCGGGCTTCCCGCTGCTGCTGGGCGTGCTCGCACTCAACCCGGTGACGCTGGTGGTCGCTCGGGTGATCGGCACGGTCTTCGCGCTCGCGGTCGTGCGGGGTCGCAGCGGCGTGAAGCTCATCTGGAACTCGTCGTTGTGTGCGGCCGAGACGGTCGTCGCGGTGGCGATTGCCTCGCTCGCGACGAGCGATGGCGAGTTGGCTGGGGTCGCCGATTGGCTGATCTTGCTGGGCGCACTGCTTGCTGCGGAGTTGGTGAGTTTGATTGCCGTGCCGATCGTGATCATGGTCTCGGAGGGCAGCTACCGGCTGAGCCTGTTCTCCCAGATCGCGCGCAGCCAGACGATCGCGGTGATGAGTTCAGCGTTCGCGGTGGTCATCGCGGCCGCGGCTGTCCCCCACGGCACGACACCCTTGGTGATCGGCATGGCGCCCTTCATCGGTGTGGCCATGCTGCTTCGTTTCCATGGCGAGTTGGGCAAGAAGTACGACAATCTCGATCAGCTCCACGAGTTCACGTCGGCCATCAGCGGGGCCGAGCCGGTAGAGGTCGGGCTGCAGCGCCTGTGCACCACCCTTCGGGCCCGGGGTGCGGTCATCATGGTGCCGCGCCCCGATGGTCAACATGACGTCTCGGCGTTGGTCGACGATCGCCGATGGGACACCGTGTTCTCGTTCGACGAGATGCCTCGAATGGTCGACGGGCCAACTGCGATCAGTGTCGATCATCCCGGGCCGGCGAAGGCGTTGTTCAACATGTACTCGGCTCGAAATGGCATGGCCGCCGACTTGCCGGGCTTGGATTCTGGCTTTGTGTTGGTGCTCGATCGTCTCGGCGCAGTGCCACGCTTCACCGTCGACGAGAGTCGGTTGTTCGGTTCGATGGCATCGACGCTGGGGGCCCGCCTGTCGGCCGATTCGTTGCTGCGCAAGCTCGAGGAGCAGGCCGGGATCGACCCGCTGACGGAGTTGGCCAACCGGTCGACGTTCGAGGTCGAGCTGCTGACTCGCCTCGACGAGCCCGACAGTGAGGGCGCGGTGCTCATCATCGATCTCGATCGCTTCAAGGAAGTGAACGATTCGCTCGGCCATCAGTTCGGCGACAGTGTGCTGTGCACGGTGTCGGAGCGGCTCCGTGAAACGGTCGGTGCGCAAGGGATGGCCGCTCGGCTCGGCGGCGACGAGTTTGCGGTGGTGTTGACCACCGACACGGGCCGGTCGATCAACAACCGGGTCGGTGAGATCGCGGAGGCGCTCGCTCGGCCGATCGAGCTGGAAGGCATCGTGCTCGATCTCGGCGGCAGCATCGGCGTGGCGGAATGGCCGACCCATGGCCGTACGACGACAACGCTGCTGCGCGATGCCGACATTGCGATGTATGAGGCGAAGCGCACGCAGCGGGCCTGGGTGCGTTTCGAGTCGCGGCTCGACGATTACAGCAGTGAACGGCTGGCCCTGATGGGTGAGTTGCGTGAGGCGATCGGCCGAGGCGAGTTGTGCATTCATCTGCAACCGCAGGTCCGAGCCGACGGTGGATTGGCGAACGCAGAAGCACTGGTGCGGTGGCTGCATCCGGTTCACGGCATGATTCCGCCGGGCGAGTTCGTGTCCCATGCGGAGCATTCGAACGTGGCCGGCGATCTGACCCGGTTCGTGATCGATCAGACGATGCAGGCCGCGGTCGAGCTGAAACGCCAGGGCCTCGATCTGGGATTGTCGGTCAATTTGACGAGTCGTGACCTGCTCGACCGGCGACTTCCGGCCGAGATTGCGTCTCGGTTCGAGGAGTACGGGCTCGAACCGAACCGGTTGACGTTCGAGGTCACGGAGAATTCGGTGATTTCCGACATCGACGCGGCGATCGGTAACCTTGCCGCGTTGCGGGGTTTGGGGTGCCGCACGTCGATCGACGATTTCGGTACGGGCCATGCGTCGCTCGGGCATTTGCAGCGCCTGCCGCTCGATGAAGCGAAGCTCGATCAGTCGTTCATCACCAACGTGAGTTCGTCGCCGGACAACCGCGCGATCGTGCGGTCTATGACGCAGCTGTTCCACGATCTCGATTTGGAGGTCGTGGCCGAAGGGGTTGAGCAGGCCGGCGACGCCGACATTTTGCGCACGTTGGGGTGTGATCTGTTGCAGGGGCACCTGTTCAGCGACGCGCTGCCGCTCGACGCATTCATCGAGTTTGCGTTGGCGGCTGGGTCGGAGGCGGTGCCGACGAACATGGCGACCGTCACCCGGTTAAGCCGACCGGGGCGGGCCGGCTGACGCCTACCATCGGCGGCGATGGCACGACACGACGGACCAATCCGCTGGGGGATCGCCGCGACCGGACAGATCGCGAACCAGTTCGCGACGGCGTTTGCCAAGGTCGCTGATCTGGACGCATCGTTGGCGGCGGTCGGGTCGCGCCGCCGCGAGACGGCGGAGGCATTTGCGACCGAGCACGGCATCGACCGGGCCCACGGCTCCTATGGGGAGTTGGCTGGTGACGACGAGGTCGACATCGTCTATGTGGCGAGTCTGCAACCGGGCCACGCCGACGACGCGGTGCGCTTCCTCGACGCAGGCAAGCACGTGCTGGTCGAGAAACCGATGGCGCTGTCGGCCGCGCAGCTCGACCGCATCACCGCGGCAGCTCGGGCGAACGACCGGTTTGCGATGGAGGCGATGTGGATGCGTTTCAACCCGGGGCCGGTTGCCGCTGTCGAGGCTGTGACGCAGGGGGCGATCGGGTCACTGATTCGGCTCGACATCGATTTCTCCCTTGCGGTTCCCGACGACAGCGATCATCGGCTGCGGTCGCTCGAGAAGGGCGGCGGCGGGCTGCTCGACTTGGGGATCTATCCGGTGACGTTGGCGTGGTGGTTGCTCGGCCAGCCCGGTTCGTGGACGGTCGAGGGCGAGGTGGCCGGTGGGGTCGATACTCGGTGTGTCATCGACGCGACCTGGGCCGATACGACGGCGACGCTGTCGTGCGGGCTCGACGGAGCCGGTCCGATCACGGCCCGCCTGACGGGGACCGATGGCGAGATCGAGCTGAAAGCTCCGTTCTTTGCCACGTCCGTGATTCGTCGCAGTGGCAGCGACGGGGAGTTTCCGGCTGCATCGCTGCACTGGCAGGTCGATGAGGTGCACCGGTGCGTGCGGGCGGGTGAGCGTGAGAGCTCCCGGAATCCGTTGGCCACGACTCGGGCGATTTTGGCCTGGTGTGACGAGATCCGGGCGGAGCTGGGCGTTCGCTACCCGGCAGAGGGTTCGTGATCCGACATGTCGGCTGGGGTCGCCACCGCTGACTGCGGCTGGCCGCCTACCCTCGTCACCGTGAGTCGGACTCGCCGCACCGTCGTGATCATCGTTGCGTTGCTTGGCTTCTTTGCGACGGCGTGCGGATCCGGCAACGGTTCGTCGGCGCCGGCTGAGTCCGCCGCGACGGTGTTGGTCGACGAGTTCGAAACGCTCGAAGGCACCACGATCGATCTGGCGTCGTTGCAGGGCGAAGATGTCGTCTTGTGGTTCTGGGCGCCGTGGTGACCGTTTTGACGGAGCGAATCCTCCACGGTCGTGGAGGTCGAAGCCCAATACGGTGACCAAGTCCGTTTCGTCGGCGTGCCTGGCCTGGCCGGCGAATCCAGCATGCGCGACTTCGTCGCCTCTACCGGCACCGACGCGCTTGCTCACATCCCCGATGAAGACGGCGTGATCTGGGATCGCTTCGGCGTGACGCAGCAACGAACCTACGTCTACATCGACGATGACGGTTCGTGGCGTACCGCCGGCTACGGCTCACTCGCCAACGATGTCGCCGACCTCATCGCCCAGTAGATCGGCGCGACGAGCGCTGCTCACGGTTGGGATCGGGCGATGTGGGCGGGCTCGAAGCGTCCGGCGTTGATCACGACGCCACGGCCGGGAACGGCGGCGAGATCGAGGCGCCCGGGCAGCGGGGCACCGAGCAGGTCGCCGTCGATCGGGTCGGGCTGCAGCAGGACGCCCGTGCGGCTCGATGCCAGTTCCTTGACCCAGTGGCCATATGCACTGCGGATCCGGTCGGCCCGATCGGCAGCGATGACGTGCACCGAGCGATCCGCAGGCAGCGCGGCGAGGCGGCCGGTGGGGTCGTGCTCGTCCATCGCCCCATCGATCAGCACCACCGTGCGGTCGAGCGACGCCGGCAGGTCGGATGCGTCGAGCCACTCGACGCCGAGCATCTCCGCCAACGCAGCCGACCGGGCTCCGGTCACGACACATCGCCACCCGGCCGCTCGGGCCGCGGTCCCGATCGTTGCGAGTGCGGTCGTGCGGCCCGATCGCCCCGGCCCCATCACCAGCGCGTGATCACCCGGATGCAGTTCGAGGATCGCAGGGCTGAGATCAGCGTCGAGACGACCGATGGGCAGGCGAAGCGCCGCCCCATCGGTGGCCGGCGTGTCAGCCAACACATCGTCGAGGTCAACGTTGGTACCGAGCGTGCCGATCCGCATCGGCGGGGTTGCTGGCATAACCGAACGGCGACGATCGACGGCACGGCCCACATCACCGCCGGGGATCAACACGTGCAGCTGCGCACCATCGACCGCCCGGATCGCACGGCCAGGCGGCATCGCCGACGGCACGTCGCGAAGCCCGAACCGGTGCGCGTCCCCCGGGTCGAGCACTCGGTGCGCCAGCATCGAACCCGCACCGGCCACCAACGCGGGCGGCAGCTCAGCCGCCCGCCGCAGACCCACCACGACCGTCACTGCGACCGACGGACCAGCCGCCCAGATCGCTTCGAGCTGGTCATGGGGCGCCGTCTCGCGAACCGGGTCATGCGCTCGGCTGAACCCGCCGAGATCGTCGATGACGAACACGATCGGTTGGTGGTCGATCTCCGGGTTGGCTCGCCGCCGATCGACCTCCCCGGCCAACCAACGCAGCACCCGTAGCCGTCGCTCGGCATCGACCGGCGCCGCGATCGTGCCCACCGACGGCAGGTCGCTCAGACCCGTCAACATGCCGGCATCGAGATCGACGCCGTGAAGATGGGCGCCACCATCGATGGCGACACACGCCGCCGCGACCAACGTGGTCGACACGCCGGACCCGGGCCCGCCGAGCACGACGAGATGACCATCCGCCGGCGTCCAACCCTCGACCGTCTGGCGCTGCTGTTCTGGCCGATCGACCAGCCACCAGCCGGCATCGTCTGCCACCCCGGCGTCGGGCAGCGGCTCCGGCCATGGCGCCTTCGGCAGCGGACGATCACCATGCGCGACCCGAATCGCGTCGACGAGCCGTTCGAGATCCGACGGGCCGGACGCGTCGTCGATGGCAGTGTCGTCGATGGAAGTGTCGCCGAACGGCGACGACACCTGCACCGGCGCCGTCGACGACGACCGGCCGGTGACGAGCGCCGACTGAAACCCGACCAACTCGCTCGGCCCGAATCGAGCCACCGCCCGGCCGGGCCGGGTACGAGGAATGGCCGCCGCATCGGGCGCATCGATGATGTCGGCACTCTCGTTACGGCCAGTCACGCGTAACGCAATCCGACATCCCGTGTTGGCCCGAATGTCCTCGGTGACGACACCGGCCGGTCGCTGCGTCGCCAAGATCATGTGCACGCCGAGGCTGCGACCCCGCTGAGCGATCCCGACCAGCGCGTCGAGAAAGTCGGGCAGATCCGCGGCGAGCGACGCGAACTCGTCCACCACCAGCACCAATCGCGGCAAGGGCTCAGCAGCGGCAGCTGACGCCGTGGCCGCACGGTACGCGGCCAGATCCTCCGCCCCGACCGAACGCAGCAGCAGCTCACGCCGGTGCAGCTCCGCATCGAGACACCGCAACGCGCGAGCCGCCAAATCAGCGTCGAGATCGGTGACCAACCCGGCGACATGCGGCAGATCGGCACAACAGTCGAATGCCGCGCCGCCCTTGTAGTCGACCAATACGAACGCCACATGGTCGGGGTCAGCGGTCGCCGCAAACGACGCAACCAGCGAACGAAGCAGCTCCGACTTGCCGGCACCGGTCGTGCCGCCGATCAGCAGATGCGGGCCGTCGCCGACCAGATCGAGCTCGACCGGCCCGTCGCCATCACGCCCGATCGGCGCAACCAACGCCGCCGATCCCCTCGAACGGCCCCAGCGAGCCTCGATCTCCGCCGGTGTCGTGTCGATGCCGAGCAACCCGAGCAGGTTCGCTCGGTCGGGGATGCCGGCACCGGCACACGACAGTTCCGGGTCGTCGAACCGAGCCAAGCCCCGCGCTGCCGACTCCGCATCACCGGGCGCAATTCCCCACGCCAGACCGCGTACGCCAACGCCATCAATCCGTGGATCGAGCAGCTCGACCCGGCCGAACTCGTCGACCACGACGATGTGATCGCAACCAGCTGGCAACCGGTGGGTGTCGTCGACGAGGGCAACGACGATCGAGTGATCGGCGGCGGTCGCCCGCCGCCCCGGCGCGCCACGCCCTTCGAACATCGTGTCGCCATCGAGCACGACGAGATGGGCCGTGTCGGCCGCGGCAAGCCGGCCCGACAGCTGCTCGGCGCCGTCGGGACCGATCGGCGCGAGCGGCAGATCGCCCGTCACTCGATCGACGGTGTGCGGCAACCACGTCGACCAGTGCCAGGCACCGAGGTGCTCGGTCTCGGCCACGACCGAGATGGCCAGGTCCGACGGGCCGTGGTGGGTCGCGAGCTGCAACGTGAGCGAACGGGCCACCGCCTGACGAGCTGGCGGCGGGCCAACCACGCCGAGCGTGGTGCCCGGGGCCAAGGTCAGCGGCAGCGGCAGATCGACGAGCGGGGCGGCGCTGGCGATCAGCTCGACCACGGCCGTGGCGGGTTCGCCATCATCGGTCACCAGCTCTGGCGCGTACGACTCGGTCACCGCACCCACGCCGACCAAGAAGGCGTCGTCGTCACCAGCTCGGCGTTCCCAGAGGCGCACCGAACCCGTCGACGCTCGCCGCACCACCTCGGCCGGGTCAGGCACGACCGCCCGACGTCGTGTGCGTTCCGCATCGCGACGGTCGTCGATCGTCGCCCCCACATCAGCGACCGCGGCCGCGACCTCGCGAACCGCTCGACGATGGGCTCGGCGGGCCCGTCGGCGCCGCTCCCACCAGGTGCCGAGCAACAGGGTCGGGCCGAGCGCGGTGAAGATCGCCATGTACGGCGAGAACAACACCGCCATCACTGCGCCGGCGATCACCGGCAAGACGAGGGCGGCAAACGAGGGCGGTTCGACCCGCTCCGGGTCGGGCGGCTCGGCCGGGACATGCAGCGTCGGGGCCTGCACTGCAGGCGAGAACCGCGGCGGCCGGTTGAACGGCAACAACCCTGCGGTGCGACCGAGCCCTTCGCGCACCGCCAGCGGGCGATCGTCGAGGGCGATCCGCGACGCAAGTTGCGTCGCCCCCACCGTCACGACCGAGTCGGGCGCCAGATCACCGGAAGCGACAGCCGCACCATCGACCAGGACAGGGTTGGTCGCATTCGGGTCGGCTTCGACCCGGGCCCCATCGAACTGCACATGGCGCCGCCCGACCGTCGGATCGTCGAGCACGATTGAACAAACTCCACCCCGGCCAACGGCGGTGCGGCCGTCGAGGGGCGACGCGCCTCCGGCTCGGAGCCCGCCGACAATGGCGAGCACCCGAGCCGGGGTGGGGGGACTGGTGGGGGGTGTGAGGGACGGTTCGACCACCGAACCGACATGCAGGGCCAGATCAGCCGCCGCGGCCGACGGTGGGTGCCACCGGCCGTCGACGGTCAAGCCGGCGGTCGGGACGGTGGCCTGACGGCTGAGCGCCGCAGCCACGTCACCGACCGTTGCGGACGGATCCGCAATGTCGAGGGTGACGATGCGGTCGCGCCGCCCGGCACCAGCGGGGGTCTCGTGCCGGCCCGAACGGTGAACGACGCGCATGGTCGATGCTCCTGGTGTCGATGCTCCTGGCGGACGGCGAGATCAGCCGTCGAGGGCGACCTTGGCCGCCTCGAGCTCGCGACCGATGAAGGCGGAGTGCTCGCCGAGCGTGTCGCGCAGCGCCATGAGGTTCCGCTTGAACTGGCTCTCCCACACGGTGCGGAACTGCTCGGAACGAGCGCCCTGCCAGTTCGTGCCGTCGATGCCGCCCTGAATTGCGGCGATCACCCGCTCGACCGCTTCGGCCTGCTGCCGGAAGTTCGCCCCCAGGGCTTCCATCTGGCTCTTGTTCATTGCCAACAGGTCACCGCTCACGGTGCTCTCCTTCTCCCCAACGCCGGGGTGTCGTGGAAGCACCTTTCATGCACTTCCATGCTTTTCATGATTCGTGACACTGACAGAGGGCGCGTCGAAAAGCAAGAGAAAACATGAAAAGACATAGAAGATCGTCAGTCGTCGATGCGATTGGCGCGCTTCATGGCACCGAGCGGGTCGGCCCGGAAGGCCTGCACCGACGCCTGGTGGCCGGCGAGTGCCTGGAACTCCTGCCCGGCCCGCATCGCCGACCGGCCGCCACGCACATCGAACTGACGGTGCACCAGGCGCTTCTTGATCTGGGTCAGATCGCTGGCGACCGACGCGATCCGCTGGGCGATGGCCAACACCGAAGCCGCCAACTCGTCGGCCGGGTACGCCCGATTTGCCCACCCGATGCGAGCCGCCTCGTCGCCGTCGATCGCATCGCCGGTCAGCAGTGCCTCCATCGCATGGCGAAGCCCGAGCAACGGCTCGTGGTAGGCCCAATCCGGCGACGACGCCACCCGCACGACCGGATACGACACCTGGGCGTCGCTCGCCACATACACCAGGTCGCACGCCGACGCGAGCTCGGTCGCCCCGGCCATCGCGTAGCCGTGCACCTGCGCAATCACCGGCTTGGCCAGATCCCAGATCGAGAACCAGCCGTCGGTGGCCTGCCGAGCCCATGCGCCGTCGCCGGGCGCCGAGTGATACGGCGTGTCCTCCATCAGCGGCGACGACAGGTCGTACCCCGACGAGAAACAGTCGCCCGCGCCCCGAATAATCGAGACCCGCACCTCGTCGTCGTGATCGTGGGCCTGCAACGCCGCAAACAGCTCGGTCCGCAATGCCGTCGAGATGGCGTTCTTCTTCTCGGGCCGGTCGAGGGTGACATACCGGATGCCGTCGCCCGCATCGTCGACGGTGATGAACTCGGCCATGTCAGGTCTCCCCCGCTCCGGTGATCGACGCCGCAACCTCGAGGGCCCCAACATCATCGCTGCGGACGATCACCCCGGTCAGCCCGGCCGGCACGACCTCATCCCAGCGTTGTCGAATACGCGACGCCGACCCGAACAACGCGCCCGCATCGATGTACTCATCGGGCACCGCTGCGATTGCGTCGTCCGTGCGGCCCGCCAACCACAACTCCTGAATGCGAGCCGCCGCCTCGGGAAAGCCTCGCCGGGCCATCGCCTCACGATGGAAGTTGTTGTCCTCGCTGCCCATGCCGCCCACATACATTCCGGTCAGCGGCTTCTTCGCGTCGATCGCCGCCTGCACGTCGTCGGTGATCTGGATCGTGAGATTGCCCATGATGTCGAACCCATCAGGTCGGCCGCCTCGTCGCTGCCATCCCCGCTCGAGATTCGGGGCGTGGATGTCCCAGCCGTCGCGGCCGTATCCCATCGGCAACCACCCGTCCGCGACCTCCGCAGCCAGTGCCGTGTTCATCGGCCCGCCCGACGCGATCCAGACCTCGATCTCGCCCGCCGGGTGCAGGATCGACTTCAGCGCCTTGCCCTCGCCGATGGCACCCGGCCCGTCGTAGGGCAACGACAGCTCCGCACCCGCGTGAGCGACGGGCGCCTCACGGGCGATCACCTGGCGCATGATCTCGACATAGTCCCGAAGCCGCTGGTGAGGACTCCCCCACGGCTGGCCGTACCAGCCCTCGACGATCTGCGGACCGCTCACGCCCAGCCCGACGATGACCCGGCCACCGCCGGCCAGATGATCGATCGTCATCGCTTGCATCGCCGTCGCGGCCGGGGTGCGCGCCGAGACCTGCACGACCGCAGTGCCGAGCTTGATCTGGGAGGTGTGCGCCGCAATGAACGCCAGCGGGCTCAACGCGTCAGACCCGTACGCCTCGGCCGTCCACACCGAATGAAACCCGAGCCGGTCCGCAGCGGTGATCAACGCCATCGGCATCTCGATCCGCTTGGCGCGGTACAGCTCGAGGCCGAGTCCC
>JBCCYT010000121.1:0-13036 GCA_039188975.1 Actinomycetota bacterium | reverse complement strand
GGCGCCCGGGGTCGAGGTCGGAAGTCCCTCCGGGAGCGGCCAATCGAGCCGATTGTCGATCTCCACCGGTTCGCTGTCGAGCATCGCACGCGTCACTGCTGCAATGTCGCCTCGAGCAGTGATGCCCGGCATGGTGTCGAGGGCGACCATCTCGTGGCGGTCGGTTGCGGTCGTGATCACCGGCTGGGCATCGGTGAGCACGGAGATCTGTTCGGCGAGGTGGTTGGCGCCACGGTGACCCCCACAGACAGGTACCGCAAACGTGCCGGCGTCGTCGACGGCGACGACGAATGGCCCAGCGTCCTTGTCGCCGAGGAGTGGTGCGATGACGCGCACGGCGATGCCGGTTGCACACACCAACACGAAACCGTCCACGTCGTCCCAGCGAGCTCGAACGGTTTCGCCGAGGTCGCCGTGCACATGTTCGAACGGCAGCGACTCGGCGAGCTGTCGGCCGGCCTCCGTGAGCGAGACGGTCAGGATGGTTGGTTCGGTCATCGGTTCACTACCAAGAAAACGGGATTGTCGGCTTCCAGGCGCAGGGCGCGATCGGGCCCGATCGGCACGGCCCGGTTGACCGAGATCTGCACCATGCGGGCGTCGCCGCCCAGCAGCCGCAGGGCGGCGCTGGCGGTGTCGATGGTGGCGAAGGTGGCGGCCAGCACACCGCTGGGACGCAGCCTCGCAACCGCCGCGGTCACGACCTCGATGCCGCCCCCACCGACGAAGATGCGGTCGGGGTCGGGGAGGCCGGCGAACACTGCGGGCGCTTCGCCCTCGACGACGCTCACCGCAACCCGTCCGCAGTTCTGACGGATGCGTTCGGCGTCGTCGGCGTTGCGCTCGATCGCATACACCCGACAGCCGGGCGCAAGCCGGGCCGCTTCGATGGCGACGCTGCCACTCGACGATCCGACATCCCACATCACCGCGGCACCGAACAGGTCGAGCGAGCTGAGCGCGGCCGCCCGAACCTCGGGCTTGGTGATCATGCTCGCCCGATGGCGATAGGCCGACGTGGGTCGGCCCCATTCGAGTACCGCGTCAGCGGCGACGGGATGGGCATCGGTGGTGAGGATCACGACCGACAAAGGATCAAACGTGCCGGCCGCGAGACCGGCGAGGTCGGTTTCCACGACGCTCTCCTCGGTGGTGCCGAGGCGGGAGCAGACCACCGCGTGCTGGTGCGGTGCGTCGGCCTCGAGGAGCGCCTGGCCGACCGCTTCGGGAGGGGTGGCGGCCGAGACGAGGACGGCCACCTTGGGCGCCTCGACGATGTGGGGAAGCGCACGATGGAGCGAGCGGCCATGTGCCGAGACGACCGCGGCGTCGTCCCATGGCATCCGGGCTCGGGCGAAGGCCAAGGCGATCGACGATGGGGCCGGGTGGATGTCGACGCCCGCCCCGAATCGGCCGACGATCAGCCGCTCGATCCCGAAGAAGCCTGGGTCGCCGCTGGCCAACAGCGTCACCCGCTGACCCTGCGCTCGTCGTTGCTCAATCAGATCGAGGAGTTGATCCAGCGGACCCGCGAGTTCGACCGTCTCGGCAGCGATCTCGATCGCACCGGCGACATCGTCGAGTTGGCGGCGAGCACCGATCACGACATCCGCGGCGCGCAACGCGAGTTCCGCGCCGGCGCCGAACCAGGCACCGCCGACGAGCCCGACGATCGCGATGATGGGTACGTCAGGCACGGGCCAGCTCCTCGATCCCGTCGAAGTCGACCATCACGACCTCGACGTCGATCTCGCCGCCGGCGTGGGATCGACAATTGGCGACCGCCATCTCACACAACCGTTCGAGTGGGGCGGTCACGCCATCGTCGATGCATCGCTCCGCGAAGTGGCGGGCCGTGTTGGTCTCGGTCGCGGCGGTCACGATGTCCGCCGGTGCGTCGGTTTCGATGGCGACCTGTTCGAGCAGATCGGTGTCGACCTTGCTGCGATGGAAGTGGGTCATCATCACCCCGGCCGCGAGCTTGGCGATCTTGCCGGCCATGCCGACGAAGCGCACCGCCGGAATGCCGACGCCCGCCGTGCGGCGCAGTGCGATGCCGGTGAAGTCGCCCACCTCGACGAAGGCGACTTCGGGCAGGTCAGGCCACGAGCGTTGGGCCCAGTCGTCGGTGCGCGACCCGGTTGCGAGCACCATGACGTCGGTGGCTTGGGCGGCGGCGACATCGATCTGCTGAACGATGCTGGCTCGATAGCTGGCGGTCGAGAACGGCTTCACGACGCCGGTCGTGCCGAGGATGGAGATGCCACCGACGATGCCGAGGCGAGCGTTGGAGGTCTTCGCCGCCATCTGCTCGCCGCCGGGGACCGAGATGGTGCAGATGACGGGCCGGTCGGTCACCTCCGCAATCGCCTGGCGAATCATCCGCGCCGGAACGGCGTTGATCGCGGGTCCGCCAACCTCCAGTCCGAGCCCGGACTTCGTGACTCGGCCGACGCCGTCACCGCCCCGCAACGTGACCGGTTCTGGGACCGCCTTCGAATCCGAGTCCCGTGATGAACCGGCGTCGTCGGCCCATTCGACCAGTGCGGTGATGTGGGCGCCGTCGGTGCAGTCTGGGTCGTCGCCGGCGTCCTTGATGATCGCAACGCGATGCGGGTGAGCGGGGTCGGCATCGTCGGTGGGGAA
This sequence comes from Actinomycetota bacterium, assembly GCA_039188975.1. Taxonomy (GTDB): domain Bacteria; phylum Actinomycetota; class Acidimicrobiia; order Acidimicrobiales; family Aldehydirespiratoraceae; genus UBA11606. Next base: position 10,390 of record JBCCYT010000121.1, on the reverse strand, counting down.
CCGAACCCGTTCGCCGTTGGGGAGCGAGACTTCGACCTCATCGGGTGCGACGCCGTAGACGAGCCACTGGGTCGCCGCTTTCGCCGCCGCCGACGCACAGGTGCCCGTCGTCCAACCGGTGCGCAGACCCTTCGCATTGGCGACGTCTGGAGAGAGCTCCGGTTCCGACGTGGTCATGGGTCAGTGAGTGCGCCGCTTACTCGCCCGACCTTCGGTCGAGCCGTCGACCGACCGCAGCCGGTAGGCGGTCGTGTAGTCGGGGGCATAGAGATGGCTGCGGGCGTCGACCGGAATGTCTTCGAGAACATCGCCGACCAGCACCAGCACGGTCATGGTCGCGCCGGTCGAGCGGATGGCATCGGCGAGTTCGCCGACGGTCGTGTGCACGATCTGCTGATCAGGCCAGGTGACCCGCACCAGCACGACGGCCGGCGTGGTTGCGGTGTACGCCGATCCATCTCGAAGAAGCTCGGCCTGCAGCTCGTCGGGGCGGGCGCCGGAGAGGAACACGGCCATGGTGGTGCCGTTCGGCGTGAATGCACCGACGTCTTCGCCCGGGCGCATCGAGGCCTTCGTGCGACCCGCGAGGCGGGTGTAGACGAGCGCTTGGCCTCGTTGCGGAATCGTCAGCTCGCGGCGGATCTCGGCGGCTGCCCCCGCCACCGACGTGACGCCGGGGACGACCTCGAATGAGCGGTCGTGCTCGTGGCACCAGTCGATCTGCTCCTGAATGGCGCCATACACGCTCGGGTCACCGGAGTGGAGCCGCACGATCGCGGCATCGGGGTTGGCGTCGAACACGCCGAGCACATCTTCGAGGGTCATGACCGCCGAGTCGTGGCGCTCGGCGTCGGCCCGACAGTGTTCGAGCATCGACTCGGGCACGAGCGACGACGCCCAGATGACGATGTCGGCCTCAGCGAGACGCGTCGCGCCGCGCAAGGTGATGAGATCGTCAGCCCCCGGCCCGGCGCCAACAAAGGAGATGTGTCCGGTCATGCATCCTCCGAACGAGGGGGAGTGGGGCCGACCCCGTCGGGGGCGGGGGCGATCACCGTGCTGAGGTACGAGGCGGGTTGATCCCGAACTGCGGCGACGGTGGTGATGCGCTCGCCGGGCATGCCGACGAGTTCGCCGAGAACCGCGCCGTCGAGGCGCTGGTTGGCTTCGAGTTGGTCGGCGACGGCCGCGATGCGGCCGCCTCCCTTGTAGAGGATCACCGTCCGGTCGGCCCGTTCGAGCTCGGCATCGATGAGTCCGGCGTCGACGCTTGCCGGCAGCAACACGATGCTTTGCTGTTCGTCGGTCAACACGACGCCCCCCTCCGCCGCGAGGGCCTGGAACGCCATGATTCCCGACACCGTTTCGACGATGGAGTCGGGGCGCCGGGCCCGAATTCCCGCGATGACCGAGGAGACCGTCGAATAGAGGTTGGGGTCGCCCAGGGTGATGAACGCGACTTCTTCGCCATCGTTGAGATGGTGGGTGATGCGGTCGCACACGGCGACGAGCGCACGTTCGCGTGCGTCGTGATCGGGCTGCATGACGAAGACCAGGCGTTCGACGAGAACATCGGGTGCCGCTTCTCGCAGAATCGCTTCGGCTCGACCGACCGCTTCCATCGAGGTGCACGGTGCGAAAACTCGGTCGGCACGCCGTAGCGCATCGAGGGCCCGAACCGTGACCAGATCGGCGGGGCCTGGACCGACGCCCACGCCGACGAAGCGGCCCGGCACCGCCGGGTCGAGTTGTCGGTTGGGGGTGGCGCTGTCGTCTTCGAGCCGGGCCTCGATTGCTTCACGAATCAGTTCGGCTTCGGAGACGTCGAGATGACCGGCGAGCGCAGCGAGACGCTCCTTGAGGCGGTCGGGGAGGTAGACGGAGGTTTTTCGCATGAGAGGACAGACCCGGTCGCACGTAGGGTACGACGTAGGGTACTAGCCGAGCCGCAGCGCGTCGACGAGCTGACCGAGCGTCCGAACCGTCGCCGCGACCGCCGGCGGCAGCCAACCTCGATCGACGGCGACGGCAACCATCGACGCAAGGGGTGCGGGTACCAGGCGGGCCGCTCGACACGCCTCCTCGTCGCACAACACGTCGTCCGGAGGACCAGAGGCCACGACCCGGCCCGCATCGAGCAGGACGCATCGATCGGACCAGGCAAAGGCGAGATCGACGTCGTGAGTCGTCAGCACGACGGTCGTCCCCTGCGACTCGAGCTGCTCCAGCGCGGCGAGCACATCGACGCGAGCGAGCGGATCGAGCCCGGAAAAGGGTTCATCGAGCAAGATCACTTCGGGGCGCATCGCCGCAACCCCTGCGATCGCCACCCGCTTTCGCTGCCCGTAACTCAACAGGTGAGCCGGTCGTTCGGCGATGGCGGCCAGATCGAGGGCATCGAGCACATCATGGACTCGTTGTCGTGCGTCGGCCTCGGTCAGCCCCATGTTGAGGGGCCCGAATGAAACGTCTTCCAGCACGCTGGCCGAAAACACCTGATCATCGGGATCCTGGAGGACCAACCCGACCGATCGGCGATGTTCGTTGCGGGCCCGGCGCGTCCAGCGCAACGGTTCCCCCCGCCGCATCACGGCGCCACTGTCGGGTTTGTAGGTCCCGTTCAACGTGAGGAGCAGACTCGACTTGCCCGATCCGTTGCCGCCGAGGATCACCAACCGTTCCCCAGCGATGACGTCGACCGTCAATCCGTCGAGGGCGGCCGGCCCGGCCGGGTAGGCGTACGTGACATCGGCCGCTTGCAGGAGGGGCACGCTGCTCACGTCACCCCCCTGAGCAAGGGGCCCGAAACCGCGGCGACGACCACAACGAGCAACCCCACCGCCAACCATGCGGCGTCGACCGGCTTCGTGACCCGCATCACTCGCAGTTCGCCGTCGTACCCCCGAGCATCCAGGCCGACCTGGAGCCGCTTCGCCCGGTGGATGCCGTGGACGAAGACGGCACCGGCGAGCGTTCCTGAGGAACGCACCGAGCGACGGAAGCCGTCATGGCCCAGGCGGGCCACCTGTGACAGACGGATTCGCCGTCCCGTATCGATGAGATCGAACACCAATCGATAGATCGACGCCATCTGATCGGTCACGACTGTTGGCACGCGAAGTCGGCGCAGCAGCGCAATGATGTCGACCATCGGTGTGGTCGCGCCGATCAAGATGACCGCGCTCGTGCCGGCAACGCTGCGCAGCAAGACGTCGAGACCTTCCTCGAACGACGCCTTTTCGATCGTGAGCGGAAGTGGCCCGGGTCCGTCGCCACCGACGAGCATCACGCCGAGCGCGCCGGTCACGATGAATCCGGCCGGCAATGACAGCGCCCGCAACCAACGAGCGACGCTGATCTGGGCGACGAAGAGCGCAAGCCCCGTCGTGATCGTGATGATGATCAGCGCCGTCGGCACGGGATCGAACGCGAGCGCGACCGCGACGAGTCCGAGCCCGGGCCCGATCTTCTCGATCGCGGCCCGGGATCGCAACGGACCCGTGTGGGCCAGAAGGTCCAGCGACAGCACGTCGCTCGATCAGTCGGTCGGGGCGAGGTCGTCGATCGGTTCGTCCTGGAGACGACGCTTGGTGCGAACGACGCCGAAGAAGTACCCGAGCACCCCTGCGCCCAGCGCAGCTTGCAGCGCAAAGAGCATCGACTCGGTTTCGCCGCCGGGAGGTGCCCAGATCGGGTCGAACCATGGTTCATAATCAGGATCGATCCGAGTGGCCTCATCGGCCGCTTCTCCGTCGGCACCGCCGAATTCGGTGTCGTCGTTGCGAAGCAGGATCAGTGGAGCGGCGGCGATCACGATGACGGCCAGGAGTGCGTAGAGGTTGCGGCGACTCATACGACGGCCAGCTCCTGCATCTCGCGGCGGCTGTTCTCTGCCAGCCAGGTGATCACGACTGCCGTGAGCAGGCCTTCGATGATGGCAAGCGGGATCTGGGTCACTGCGAAGATCCCCAGGAACGTCCCGATACTCGCAAGCACGCCTCCGTCGGGTTCCGGGTAGGCGAGCCCGAGCTGAATCGAGGTCGTCACGTAGGTTGCCAGATTTGCGGCGATGGCCGCTGCGCACGCACCAGCCCACAGCGAATCCGTGGCGCCCCGAACCAGCCGGTAGGCACCCCAGGCGGCCCACGGGCCGACGATCGCCATCGAGAACGCATTCGCCCCGAGGGTCGTCAGCCCGCCGTGTGCAAGGAGCACCGCCTGGAAGAACAACACGATGGTGGCGGTCACCGCCATGAGTGGGGGTTTGAACAGCACAGCGCCCAGCGCAACGCCGGTGGGGTGAGACGAAGATCCCGTCACCGACGGGATCTTCAATGCGGACAAGAAGAACGAGAACGCACCGGCCGCGGCCGCAAACATTCTCGTTTCGGGCTGCTCTCGCAGCTGGACGGCCATCTGGCGCGTCCCGTGAACCACGAATGGTGCTGCGACCACCGTCCACGCAGCTGCGTGGCCGGCCGGCAAGAACCCCTCGGCGATGTGCATGAGTCGACTCCCTCGGACGATATGCGTTGGCTTGAACTGTCCGAAGCAGGTCTCCTGACTCCTGGATCACCACACCGCTTCGCCTTCCCAGCCCGAGGGCCAGTGGACACATGAAACGGCATTCCCCAGTCACAGTGGCGAGGACCGTGTCGGACTTGCACCGACTTCCCTTCGCGACGGACGAGCCGAAGTTATCGGTGCGGCTCAGTGCGCACAACCGAGTCGACGCAGTGGCGCACGAACCGCTCGGCAGCCTTTGGTCGGCCGGCAAGGTGTTGATGCAGATAGGTCGCCAGCATGGTCGCTGAGCCGAAGCCCTCGCGGCGAGTGCCGAAGCGTGACGTGAGCTCCAGTGCATCACCCGAGGGTTCGCATGTGGAGTAGTGGAATTCGTGGCCCCGCAGTTCGGCGCCCGCGCTCGCAACGGGGTTGCCGACGTGGACAGCGGCGGTCCGGTACCCGAGCGTGAGGCGATCGGCCATCGCCGTACGTGCGGCGATGGCGCCGACCATCCGCCGATCGTCGAGCGATTCACTCAGCCAGAGCAGCCCGCCACATTCCGCCCACGTCACCAACCCCGCCCCAACAGCGTCGGCTACCTGGGCGAGCAAGTGCCGATTGTCGGCGAGCCTGGGTGCGAAGACTTCGGGAAAGCCGCCGCCGATCACCAACCCGTCGACGCGAGGCGGAAGTGATTCGTCGACCAGCGGATCGAACGGCACCAGTTCCGCTCCGGCGGCAACGAGAGCCTCGATGTTGTCTCGGTAGATGAACGTGAACGCAGGCCCGCCCGCGACCGCAATGCGCGCAGAACCAACCCGCTCCGGCATGGCGACCGGATCGGCCTCCATCTCCGGCGCCGCCATGGCGATCGTCATGATGCGCTCGAGATCGCAGCCAGCCGTGATCGTCGCTCCGAGCCGGTCAAGGGAAACCCGCACCGCATCGGGCTGCTCATTCACCGGCACCAGACCCAGGTGACGATCACGCCACGTCAACGCATCGTCGCGCCCGAGTGTGCCGAGCACCGGCACGCCGATGGCGTCGAGTGCTTCGGTCAGCAGCGTTCGATGACGCTCGGTGGAGACCCGATTGAGGATCACGCCCGCAAACCGGAGCTCAGGTCGATGATCCCGGTAGCCGCGAACCAGAGCAGCCACCGAACTGCTCATCGATGACCCATCGACCACGAGGATGACGGGCGCATCGAGCTCGATGGCGATGTCGGCCGTCGACGATGGAGATCCATCGTTGGCGCCGTCGAAGAGGCCCATGACGCCTTCGATGATCGTGACGTCGGCGCCCGCACCCGCCCGTGCCGCCAGCGGCGCGATCAGGTCGAGGCCGCTCATCCACGCATCGAGGTTTCGAGGCGGCCGACCGGTCGCCAGTGCGTGATATCCGGGATCGATGAAGTCGGGCCCGACCTTGGCGGAAGCCACGGTGTGGCCAGCGGCGCGCAGCGCAGCCATGAGGCCGGCGGCGACCGTGGTCTTGCCAACCCCGGAATGGGTGCCGGCGACAACCAGCCGAGGCCCGAGCGACGTCATGAGCGGGTGGTTTAGTACTCGATGCCCTTCATGGCCTTGATGCCTTGCTCATAGGCGTGCTTGACCTTTCGCATCTCGGTGACCGTGTCGGCGATGTCGATCAGCTCCTGGGGTGCGTAGCGACCGGTGATCATCACGTTTGTCCCCTCGGCCCGGTTCTGGACCGCCTCGACGACCTCTGCGACATCGACCCAGCCGTACTTCATCGTGTAGGTCAACTCGTCGAGAATGAGCAGCTGGTAGTCACCGCTTTGCAGCTTCTCCTTCGCAACGCCCCAGGCGTGGCGACCCTTGGCCACGGTTTCGTCCATGTCGGTCGACTCCCACGTGAAGCCATCGCCCAGCGTGTGCCACTCGATCTCGAGATGTTCGGCCAGCTTGCGTTCACCGATCTTCCATTTGCCGCCCTTGACGAACTGCACCACGCCCACATTCCAGCCTCGAGCCCACCCGCGCCCCATCACGCCGAACGCCGACGACGACTTCCCTTTGCCTTCGCCGGTGTTGATGAGAACGATTGATCGACGTGCCATGGCGGCAAGTGTGACGCAGATCGGCGGATTTGGCGACCAATGACCCTGAAGCCTGTCGAGCCGGCATGGGTATACTCAGCAGCGTCTCGAACGGGGAATCCGGTGTGAATCCGGAGCTGTCCCGCAACTGTGACGAATGGTCGCTCGCCGCTGGCGGGGAGCGAGCACTCGGAGCCAGATCGCCGGTCGAGATCTTCACTGCCGACAGACGAGCCACGAGGATGGATCGCACCGACTCTCGCCACCCCTCCGACCCGGCTGCGCCGTACCCCGGCCCGTCGGCGATCCCGTCGTCGCTGCACGGGTCGCTGATGGTGTGTGGGACGACATCGGATTCGGGGAAGACCACGGTCGTCGCTGGCCTGTGCCGTCTCCTTGCTCGCGCCGGCGTCCGGGTCGCCCCGTTCAAGGCCCAGAACATGGCGCTCAACTCTGCGGTGACGCCGTCGGGCCACGAGATCGGCCGAGCCCAGTATCTCCAGGCGCAGGCGGCCGGGGTCGAGCCCGAGGTGGCGATGAACCCGGTGCTGCTCAAGCCCACCGGCGAGCGGGAGAGCCAGGTCGTCGTCCTCGGCAAGCCCTACGCCACGATGAGCGCCCGGGAGTATCACGCCGCCAAGCCCGACCTGTTCGCCATGGTCCTCGAAGCGCTCGACGATCTGCGGTCGCGTTTCGATGTTGTGCTCGTTGAGGGCGCCGGATCGCCAGCCGAAATCAACCTGCTCGCCAACGACATCGTCAACCTGCGCCTCGCCGAGGCCGCCGGCCTGCCAGCCATCGTCGTGGGAGACATCGACCCGGGTGGCGTGTTTGCCTCGCTCTACGGCACCGTCGGTGTGCTGCCCGACAACCTCGCCGCATGCATCAAGGCGTTCGTGATCAACAAACTCCGAGGCGATCCCGCATTGCTGCTCGATGGCACCGATCAGCTCGAAGCGCTCACCGGCATTCCGACGCTCGGGGTGATCCCGATGTTGGAATCGCTGCGGCTCGACGCCGAAGACTCGCTCGCGCTCGACCGGCTCCCTGAATCGGATGCGTCCGCGTCGCTCGACGTGGCGGTGATCCGGCTTCCGCGCATCTCCAACTTCACCGACGTCGACGCCCTGGCCCTCGAAGGCGACGTCGACGTTCGCTTCGTTCGATCGGCTCGAGAACTCGGTGTGCCTGACCTGGTGGTGATCCCCGGCTCGAAAGCAACGGTCGACGATCTGCGGTGGATGCGTGAACGAGGCTTCGATCGCGCCATCGCCGCGCTGCCCGACACGACGACGGTGCTCGGCATCTGCGGTGGGTACCAAATGCTCGGGCGCCACATCGACGACGACGTCGAGAGCCGGGCCGGCGCGGTCGATGGTCTCGGGGCCCTCGGCGTCACCACCACCTTCGACCACGACAAGGTGCTGGCCTGCCGCCATGGCGTAGCACTCGGGCATCCCGTCGTCGGCTATCAGATTCACCACGGGCGAGTCCGCCCCGTCGCAGCGTCCACCGACGAGCCGTGGCTGGTGCTCGATGGGGAGACCGAAGGCGTCCGCAACGGACCGATCTTCGGCACGACGCTGCACGGCCTCTTCGACGAGGACGAATTCCGCCACGCCTTCCTGCGCGATGTCGCCGAGCGGTCGGCGTCCTCGTTCACGCCGGGGTCGGTGACCCCCACCGCTCACCGCGACGCCGAACTCGATCGGCTCGCCGATCATCTCGCTGCATCACTCGATCTTTCCGCCCTTTCCCAGCTCATCGACCAAGGCCGATGAGCCGCACCTGAGGTCCTTTCATGATTCTCTTTCTCTCGAACGCCGACACCGAACTCCTCGCCGCCCGTTCCGCGCTCGACGACCTGCCGGCCGATTTCGGGGGGCTTCGCTGGGCCAATCCCGACCGGCTCGATGAACCGCCATCGCTCGACGGTGTCGATGTCGTCGTCATCCGATTGCTGGGGGGCACGAAGGCATGGGAAGGCCCCTTCGAGCAGCTGCTCACTGCCGCAGCCGAGGACTCGATTCCGGTGCTGGCCGTCGGCGGCGAAGCCGTCCCCGACGCGGAGCTCGCCGCCCGCTCGACGGTCCCCGCCGGGGTGGTTGCCGAAGCGCACCGCTACCTCGTCGCCGGTGGCCCGGCCAACATCGGTCAGCTCTTCCGCTTCGTGTCCGACACCATGCTCTTCACCGGCTTTGGCTTCGAGCCGCCGGTCGAGCTGCCGCGCACCGGGGTCTGGGACGGCGCAGGGCTCGGACGAGCCGGAGCCGAACGCAACGCCGACCGGCCGCTCGTCGCCGTGATCTTCTACCGGGCCCACCTCGTCGCCGGCAATACGACCTATGTCGCTGACCTGTGTGATGCGATCGAAGCCAAAGGTGGCGACGCGCTCCCGATCTTCACCTACTCACTTCGGCTCGACGACGCCGGTGAGGTCCCCGCCCTCGGTTTGTGCATCGAGCACAAGGTCGATGCCGTCATCACGTCGATCTTCGCGGCGGGCGCAACCGCCGGTGAAGACGGTGATCAGTGGGAAGTCCCGATGCTGGGCGAGCTCGACGTGCCGGTCATCCAGGCGCCAGCGTCGAGTCGATCGGCCGCCGCCTGGGCCGACGATGAGGCCGGCCTGTCACCGGTCGACGTCGGCATGGGGGTGGCGATCCCCGAGTTCGACGGTCGCATCATCGGCCCGACGTTCGCGTTCAAGGAGATCGTCGACGACGACGCCGAGACCGGCGGCGAGATCGTCGCCACCCGCACCGACGCCGATCGCACCCAGCGCCTCGCGGGCCTGGCGGTGCGTCATGCCCACCTGCGGCGGACCGCGCCGGCCGATCGCAAGGTCGTACTCGTCTTGTCGGCGTACCCCACCAAGCGGAGCCGGCTCGGCAACGCCGTGGGTCTCGACACCCCTGCATCCGCAATCGATCTGCTCCACGCGCTCGCCCGCGCCGGGCACCGCGTCGATCGCATCCCGCAGGACGGCGATGCCCTGATGGCCGAGCTGGCCGACAAGCTCACCTACGACCTGCCGACGCTCAACGACGAGCAGCTCGCCAATGCGCCGGGCCGACTCGACGCCGGCCTCTACACCGAGTGGTTCGCTGGCCTTCCCGACGACGCTCGCGCCGAGGTCGAGGAGCTGTGGGGGCCCGCGCCCGGCGAGGTGTACCACCACGACGGCGAGCTCGTGTTCCCCGGCGTCGACCTGGGTGGGGTGCTCGTCACCATCCAGCCGCCTCGTGGCTTTGGCGCCGACCCCATCGGCACCTACCACGCCCCCGACATGCCGCCTCCGCACCACTATCTGGGCTTCTACCGCTGGCTGGCCGCGTCCACCGACGAGGGCGGTTGGGGGGCCGACGCAATGGTGCACCTCGGCAAGCACGGCACCCTCGAATGGCTACCTGGCAAGGCGTTGGCGCTCTCGAGCAGCTGCTTCCCCGACACAGCACTCGGCGATCTCCCGCTTGCCTACCCGTTCGTGGTCAACGACCCCGGCGAAGGCACCCAGGCCAAGCGACGCACGCATGCGGTCGTCATCGACCACCTGCCGCCGCCCCTCACCCGGGCCGATGTCTATGACGACATCGCCCGTCTCGAGCAATTGCTCGACGCGTACGCCCAGTACGAAGCGATGGACCCCGGCAAGCTGCCGGCGATTCGCGAACAGGTCTGGGAGCTGCTCGTGTCGACCGAGATCCATCGCGATCTGGAACTGGGCGATGCCGCTCCCGACGACGGCGACGACTTCGACGACATGATCCTGCACGTCGACGGCTACCTGTGCGCGTTGAAAGACGCCCAGATTCGCGGTGG
>JBCCYT010000120.1:0-13096 GCA_039188975.1 Actinomycetota bacterium | reverse complement strand
GTCCTGAACCAACCGGCATCAACGCCGCCAACGTCACCGCCTGGATGGCCGACCGCATCGCTGAGTTGACGCCACCGCTCGACTTCGAACTGATCACGGGGGGCGCATCGAACCTCACGTTCAAGGTCAGCGACACCTCAGGCGGGACCTGGGTGCTTCGCCGGCCGCCGACCGGCCACGTGTTGGCTTCGGCCCACGACATGTCACGGGAGCACCGCATCATTGCCGCCCTCGCCGACACCAACGTCCCGGTTCCACCCACAATCGGTCTCTGCCAAGACGACGGCGTCAACGATGCCGACTTCTATGTCATGGGGTTTGTCGACGGGCAGATCGTGTTCGACTTCGCCGACGGCGAGGCCTACCCCGCGGCGCTGCGCGCCGGCCTCGCCGAGTCGTTGGTGGACACGCTCGTCGATCTTCACGCGCTCGATCCCGCCGCCGTCGGCCTCGGTGACCTCGGCAAGACCGAGGATTACTGTGCCCGTCAGCTTCGGCGATGGAAGCGCCAGATCGACGAGGGCTCGGACCGCGACCTTCCGCTCTTTCACGATCTCCACGCCCGCCTGTCCGGCGGTATCCCCGAGCAGCAGGGCGCGGGCATCGTCCACGGGGACTATCGGCTCGACAACTGCATGGCTGGCCACGATGGTTCGATCGCAGCAGTGCTCGACTGGGAGCTCTGCACCCTTGGTGATGTTCTCGCCGACCTCGGCGGCATGGTGATGTGGTGGGGTGACGACCCCGACGCCCGCGGCCGACTGGGCGACGTACCGACCAAGGCCGAGGGATTCGGTTCATCCGACGATGTCATCGCCCGGTACACCGCTCGCAGCACCCGAGACCTGTCGGACCTTCCTTGGTACGTGGCGTTTCAGCACTGGCGGCTGGCCGCGATCAGCGAAGGCGTGCGCGTTCGCTATGCGGCGGGCGCGATGGGCGACCAGGAAGGCACGGCCGACGGCGATGCGCGCGACGGGATCGATTATCTGCTGGCGGGTGCTGAGGCGTGGCTGGCCCGGTCGTGAACGCAGACCGAGTCCAGCCTCAGAGCACGGAGAGTGCGGCGTCGTAGTCGGGCTCAGCCGCGATCTCAGGCACGAGCTGGCTGTGCAACACGGTGCCGTCGCTGTCGAGCACGACCACGGCCCGGGCAGCAAGCCCTTCGAGCAGTCCGTCGGTCATCCGAACGCCGAGCGAATCGAGCACCTCGGGGTTCTTGAACGTCGAGCCGACCGAAACGTTCTCGATGCCCTCGGCGCCGCAGAACCGCGCTGCCGCTGGTGGAAGGTCAGCCGACACGCACAGCACCGTGGTGTTCTCCAGATCCGCAGCCCGCTCGTTGAAGGTACGGACACTGGTCTGGCACGTCGGCGTGTCGATCGACGGGAAGATGTTGAGCACTACCCGCTGGCCGGCAAGGTCGTTCGCGGAGACCGGTGTCCAGTCGCTCTTGGTCAGCGTGAAATCGGGAGCGGCGGTACCTTCCGCGGGAAGGTCGCCATTGGTGTGAATGGGGTTTCCCCCGAGGGTGATCTCTGCCATGAGGGCAGCATAGGTCCATGACACCGGCTGTGGAATTGCTCCGGCGCCTCGGCATCGCCCACGAGGTGGTGCAGTACGACCACGATCCGAGTCACCCGTCGTTTGGTGTCGAAGCGGTGGAGGCGCTCGGCATCGAGCCAGACATGGCCTTCAAGACACTGATGGTCACGCTCGACGATGGCCGCAATGTGATCGGCGTCGTCCCCGTTGCGTGCACGCTCAATCTGAAGGCGATCGCGTCGGCGGCCGGAGCCAAGAAGGCGGCGATGACGGACCCTGCAGAAGCAGAACGCCGATCCGGCTATGTGGTGGGCGGTATCAGCCCGTTCGGCCAAAAGCAGGTACTCCCGACCTTCGTCGACGAGTGGGCAACCGCACTCGACCGCGTCTACTGCAGCGGCGGTCGTCGCGGTCTCGAAGTCGTGGTCGCTCCCGATGCCTTCGTCGCTGCGCTCGACGCAACGTTCCCGTCGATCGCGGTGTGGGGGTAGGTTCGCCCGTGTGAACCATCGCATCGAACTGACCTATTGCGTTCCTTGAAACTACGCAGACCACGCCGTGCGCGCGGTAACGGAACTCCTCGCGAGCTACCAGCACGCCATCACTGACCTCACGCTCATCATGGGAAGCGGCGGCGCGTTCGAGTTCGTCGTCGATGGCGAGACGCTGTACTCGAAACGCGAAACGGGACGCCATGCCGAGCCGGGCGAGATCCTTGCTGCCTTCGAGGCGTTTGCCGGACCGCTCAGACGTTACGGCGAGTAGGGTCGCGCCGATCGGCGGCCCGCCGCACGGCGGCCTCTTCGTCGGACACGGAACGTTCGGCGTGCAGCACTGCGGCGAGCCGGGTGAGCTGGTCGTTTTGATCAACCGACTGAGGTCCGGCGGCCGGTCGAGCGGCCCGAACCCGGGCCAAGGCATCGTCGACCCCTGACCCGTAGGCGACCAGCACCAGCGCCGCGACCAGACCGGCGCGACCCCACCCGGCGCCGCAATGCACAACGACTCCTTCGCCGCGGCCGAGTCGCCGCACGATCGCACGAACCAACGAGGCCATGTCGCGATCGTCGATCACGAGATGGTCTTCGATCGGGGCCCTCATCACTTCTGCCGGCGCCGGGAGCCGCAGCCAGGCGAGATAGTCAGGGAAACGCCTCGAGATTTCGGCGTCGGTTTGGAGGCACACCACCGTCTGGGCCCCGACATGGTCGAGCAGCGCCTCGGGATCGGGTCCGATCGCATCGAGGCCACACAGCATGAGCGCGCCGGAGACCCCGCCGAGCGGAACCTGGTGCACGCCTCCTACGGTGCGGTATCGGTCGCCTCCGATGTCCACGCACGCAGCGTAACGGAAAATATCACCGCCGGTGTCAAGACGAGCGCAGCCGGTGCGGCATGGCGCATGCGTGCCATCGCGCGCCATGATCGTCGGCGATGACCGAACACCAGCACATGAAACTCGGCGACACGGCAAACGTCGAGGCTGCCGATCAACCCAAACCGCTCGCCGGTATTCGTGTCCTGGCCGCCGAACAGATGGCGGCGCTGCCCTTCGGCACCCAGTTGCTTGCCCGCCTCGGTGCCGATGTCGTCAAGGTCGAGTCTCCCGGCACCGGCGACTCGGGGCGGGGATCCATGCCGTCGGTGGAAGACCCTGACGGTCGACCGGTCGGCGCAACCTTCCTCCGCAACAACCTCGGCAAACGTTCGATCACCTTGAACCTCAAAGAACCCGCCGGTGTCACGACCTTTCTCGAACTCGCGGCGAAGTTCGACATCATCTGCGAAAATTTCAAGGCCGGAACCGCTGACCGTCTCGGGATCGGGTACGACGCCGTGCGCGCGGTGAACCCGGCCGCGATCTATCTGTCGGTGTCCGGCTTCGGAAACGACCCAGCGTCGCCGCACATCCATCGAGCCGCCTACGCCGCCGTGGTCGAGGGAATGTCGGGCATCTACGAGTACAAACGGCTGCCGGACCGGCCACCCATCGTCAACCCTGTCGGCGCCCTCGGCGACATCAGCTCTGCACTGTTCGGCGTGATCGGGGTCCTTGCAGCGCTTCGGCAGCGAGATGCGACGGGCGAGGGTCAGTACGTCGACATCGCCATGCTCGACGCCACCCTCGCCATGACCGACCTCGTCACGAACTTCTACTCGATGGGGGTCGCGGGCGAAGCCGACAGCGCCGTCGGCATCATCGAGACGTTCGCGGCCGGGAATGGGCACTTCATCGTTCAGTGCGTACGGGAACATCAATTCGAAAAGCTGGCCGAGGTGACCGGCAACCTCCAGTGGCTCACCGACGAGCGCCTCTCGACGCGGGAAGGCTGGCGTGATCATCTCGCGACCGTCATCCGCCCCGACATCGAGCGCTGGGCTGCACCGATGACGAACCGAGATGCCGTCGCCATCTTGGCCGCCGAAGGACTCGCGGTCGGCGAGAGCTACACACCGGCCGACATCGTGGCCGATGAGCATGTCGCGGCTCGCAACATGCTCGTGGCGATGGATCATCCCCAGGGCGGAGATCCGGTCCTGATTCCGGGCAACCCGGTCAAACTCTCGCGAATGACGGAGGGTCCCGAGACCCGCGTCCCCTGGCTCGGCGAACACACCGACGAGCTGCTGCGAACCGAGCTGGGCCTGACCAGAGAGCAGATCGAGAGCCTTCGCGACCGCGGCGTCGTCCAATGACAACAAGAGGTTGAGGCGTTTCGCCTAAGGCGAATCGTGCGAAGGTCCTATCGGTTTCGCTGCGACACGAGCCGATGACATCGGTGTGTTGCATACAGAGTCCTCTTCGCTTTTTCGACGCCGGTCTGCAGGGCACGGCGCCGACGCCCGGTCTGAGCGCGGTGCCACCGCCATGGAAACGGGCATCATGGTCGCCGTCATCGGGCTGACGGCGTACGCCGGTCTCAGCAGTCTCGGCGGCAGCGCCGGCGGTGAAGACATCGACACGGCGACCGAGGCCCTGGGTGAAGAGCCGGTCCTCGTCGATGAGAGCGCACCCGACACCGCGACCGCGGCGAACGGAGCGGGCGGCAGCAGCGGCGCCCTCGGGAGCGCGGCGGTCGGCGTGTCGAACACCGGCCTCGAAGGTGGGTTCACGTCGAACCCGGAGATCGGCGGGTATTGGAACACCCATCGCACCGGCCAGATCGTCGGCGGTGAGTGGGAGGTTGTGTCCGGCTCGATCGATGCTCATCACGAGCAGGTGTGGGACCGCACCGGCATCGACGTCGATGTCGAGGGCCAGTTCATGGACATCAACGGCACCGGGCCGGGCCACATCAAGCGCACGGTCGACGTGATCCCCAATGCCCAATACAACCTCAGCATCGACGTCGCCGAGAACTCGTGGGGCGGGCCGGCGGTGAAGACGATGGAGATCATCTGGAACGGTGAGGTCATCTCCACCCTGCAGGTCGACCTTCCAAAGGCCGAGCTGAAGACGTTCACGGTGAAGATTCCGAAGTCCGACGTGAGTCAGGGTGTGCTCGAGTTCAAGAGCAAGAACAGCTCGGCGCACGGCGTGATGTTCGACAACCCGACGCTCACCTTCGTCCCGGACTAGGTGTTGCGCGCGGGAGCCGTTGTGGCCGCGACGCGCTAGCTCGGCTCGATGTCGACGCCGGCGCCGAGCCCCCAGGCTGAGGCGGTCTCGGCGAACGACCGTCCGAGCACTGCGGCGGCCTGCACCGCTCCCCCAGTCGCCACCGTCTCATCGGCGTCGGGCACCCGAATCGGGCGACCGTGAAGATCGGCGAGGATCTGGCGGTACGCCGGGCTCTTGGCACCACCACCGATCAGATGCAGACGGCCGTCGATGGATGCACCGGCAGCCCGTAGCGCGTCGAGCCCGAACAGCAAGCCGCGAAGGACTCCCTCGTGCGCGGCCCGAGCGAGATCAGCGCGGCTCGTGTCGTTGCGAAGGCCATCGAACGAGCCAGTGGCGTCGGGCAGGTTCGGCGTCCGTTCGCCGTCGAAGTACGGCGTGAGTGTCGCACCGTTGGCGCCTTCGGGTGCCTCGAGTGCGAGAGCGGCAAATGCAGACTGGTCGGCGCCGATCCATGCCGCAACGGTGTCGGTGACCTTGGTTGCGTTGAGCGTGCACACGAGCGGCAAGAAGCCACCGGTTGCGTCGGCGAAGCCGGCCACGGCACCGGACGGATCGCGCGTCGGTGAGGGGGATGCGGCGTAGACCACCCCGGATGTGCCGAGCGAGAGGGCTGCGTCTCCGGTTGTGAGCCCGAGCCCGAGAGCCGCCGCCATGTTGTCCCCCGTACCCGGACCGACGGGAACGCCCGCCGGCACCCCGAGAGCCGCGGCTGCGGCGCTGGTGACGGTACCGAGCACGTCGGTGGGATCGAGCACGTTCGGCACGAGCGCGGGCCAGTCGTCTCGGCCCCCCACCAACGCCAAGAGTTCGTCCGCGATCTCACCCGTGGAAGGGTCAAACCAGCCGCTTCCCGAGGCGTCACCGCGATCGGTGGCATGCACCCCGGTCAGTCGAAGGTTGAGGTAGTCGTGCGGCAGCATCACCTTTGCGATCTGCGCAACGACGTCGGGGTGGTGGTTCACCAGCCATGCCAGCTTGGTGATCGTGAATGATGCGACCGGAACCGAGCCCACCCGGTCGGCCCATCCGGCCGCATCGATCTGTTCGGTCAGCGCGGTCGCCTCCGGCGCTGACTCGGTGTCGTTCCACAACTTTGCGGGTCGCAGCGGTACGTCGTCGTCGTCGAGCACGACCAGGCCATGTTGTTGCCCACCGACCCCGATGGCGGCGACGTCAGCTGCGAGATTGCTGACCTGGCCGAAGGCATCGACGAGCGCCACCCACCATGCGTTCGGATCCTGTTCGCTGCGGGGTGGGGTGGTCGGCGGGTGCGTTCCCCGACCGACCGCGACGATCTCACCGCTGTCCAGGTCTCGCAGCTCGACCTTGCACGACTGAGTCGAGGAGTCGACTCCTGCGACGAGCGGCATCAGCGCACGCGTTCGATGTAGCGGTTGACCAGATTCTCGAGCTCTTCTTGTCGGCCGCTGATGGGTGCCGGGTCGAGTTCGCTGGACGCGACCATCTCGTGCAACGCGCCGAGCGAGGCGCCCGGGCCGTCGCCGTTGAGGATCTGCGATCCCAGGCCCTCGTTCCAGCCGGCGTACCGTGCGTTGCGGCGGCCCTCGAGGGCACCGTCGTCGAGCATCGCATGGGCGACCAGCAGCGATCGAGCGAGGGTGTCCATGCCGCCGATGTGCGCATGGAAGAGATCGTCGCGAGCGATCGACATGCGACGGAGCTTGGTGTCGAAGTTGAAGCCGCCGGTCGTGAAGCCGCCGGCGCGGAGGATCTCGTAGATCCCGAGCGACATCTCCTCGACCGAGTTGGGGAACTGATCGGTGTCCCAGCCGAGGCGATCGTCGCCGCGGTTGGCGTCAACCGAGCCGAGGATCCCACAGGCGGCAGCCATCGCCAGCTCGTGTTGGAAGTCGTGACCCGACAACGTCGCATGGTTGACCTCGATGTTGACCTTCACCTCGTCTTCGAGCCCGTAGCGCTGCAGGAACGCGAAACAGGACTGGGAGTCGTAGTCGTATTGGTGCTTGGTCGGCTCCTGCGGTTTGGGCTCGAGCAGGATCGTGCCGGCAAAGCCGATCTCGTGCTTGTAGGCCACCACCTGCTGCAGGAATCGACCGAGCTGATCGAGCTCTTTGGACAGCTCGGTGTTGAGCAGGGTCTCGTAGCCCTCTCGACCGCCCCACAGGACATAGTTCTCGCCGCCGAGGCGGTGGGTGACGTCCATACAGTTCTTCACCTGGGCGGCGGCTCTGGCGTAAACCTCGGGGTTTGGGTTCGTCGCGGCCCCGGCCATGTAGCGAGGGTGACCGAAGAGCCGGGCGGTGCCCCACAGCAGCTTCACGCCGGTGCGGTCCATGTGCGTCGCCATGTCGTCGGCCAGGGCGTTGAGGTTGGCCGTCTCTTCGGCGAACGATGCCCCCTCGGGTGACACGTCGTGGTCGTGGAAGCAAAAGAAGGGGGTACCGAGCTTTTCGAAGAACTCGAAGGCGGCCGCCATCTTGGTACGAGCCGCCTCCATTGGATCGAGACCGGCAGCGAGCCAAGGTCGGTCGAACGTGCCATCTCCGAAGACGTCATTGCCGGGCCAATTGAACGAGTGCCAGTAGCAGACCGCCATGCGGAGATGCTCCGCCATGGTCTTGTCGCCGACGACACGGTTGGCGTCGTACCACCGAAAAGCCAGCGGATTGTCGGACTCGGGCCCCTCATAGGCGATGGGCTCGGGCACGGTGGTGAAGAAGTCGGTCATCGGTTCCCCCCTGAAGACAGCGAATTAGAGCGCTCTAATCCACTGTCTGACAGTAAACGGACATGCCGCTGCTGGCAAGCAGGACTACGGTCCTTCGCCATGATCGAGCCGTTTGGCCAGGTTTCGCACCGCACCCAACTCCGACGGCTGCGTGCCGCCGCGGAGGCGGTCTTACCCGAGTACGCGCTGGCCGGGGCGACCCTGCGGCTCGTCCAGCACGATTTCAACGCCACGTTTCGCGTCGACCATCCCACCGGCCGCTTTGCGTTGCGGATCAACACCAACTCGCCGCACGGTCCAGCTGCGGTCGCGGCGGAGGCGGCGTGGGTGGAGGCAGTACGGCGAGACACCGAACTCACGGTCCCAGCGCCGCGTCGAACCTCCGCCGGCGCACTCTCGGCGGGCGCGGCCATCGCCGGTCTCGACGGGCTCCGAGGGGTGGCGGTCTACTCCTGGCTCGATGGCCCCGATCTCGGCGAACGAGCGTCGCTTCGCCGGCTCCGAGCGCTCGGTCGAGCCGTTGCGATGCTTCACGAACACACCGCGACCTGGCAGCACCCGAATCCAGATGCTCGTCGACGCTACGACTCCATCCTGCTCGACGAACCCGACCACATGACAGGCAACAGCCGGATCCCTGATGCCGCCCAAACGCTGCTCGGTGAGGTGCAAGGAGCGCTTCAACGCATCATCAATCCGATGCTCGACGGACCCTTCCAGTTGATTCATGGCGACGTGCATCTCTGGAACACCAAATGGGTCGATGGCTCGATCGCCGTGTTCGACTTCGACGACTGCGGCTGGGGACTCCCGCTCCAGGATCTCTCCATCTCGTGCTACTACGTGCAGGACCGAGCAGGCGGCCAAGACGCGATCCTCGAGGGCTACCAAGATCATCGAGGGCTCCCGGGCCACACCGAGGAGCAGTTTCAAGCCCTGCTCGCGGCCCGCAACCTGCTCTTGATGAACTCGATCCTCCCGGCCGTGAATGCCGGCATGGACGACTTCTTCCCCGGCTATCTGGATCGCACCGTCAAGCGACTTCGGCGCTGGCGAGACACCGGCCAATTCGAGATGAGCTGAGCACTTCGGCCCAGCGTAGAAGGGTCTATTTCCCTACTGAACCGGGTCCGACTCGGCCGATGGAGCGCAGATGTTTGCGCCTGTTGGAAGGAAGCCGATCGTGCCGAGAACTCGACGCATGCGGTGGCGTGTTCGACTGCTCGTGGGACTCGCCGTCCTTTCCACGACCGTCACGCCCGCCCAGATCTCCGCCGCCAACGGCGATGCCGATGGCGATGGGATCGCTGACCCAGTCGACACGGTGGTCAACACCGGGACGAACGTGGCGCTCGGCAAGCCGGCGTCGCAGTCGAGCGTCTACGCCGACGTGCCCGACTTCTTCGGCGCCCACCTCGCCGTCGACGGTGACCGGGGTGGTGCATGGCCGGACGACCGCATGGCGATCACCAATGACGCTGCACCGTGGTGGGAAGTCGATCTCGAACGCCTCCACACCGTCAACGGCATCAACATCCACACCCGCACCGACTGCTGCACCGACCGACTCGACGGCGCCATTGTGTCACTGCTGCGCCACTCAGGCGGCCCAGCCGTGTGGTCAACGACCATTGCCGACGTCACCGAGGTGACCCAGTTGGCCCTCCCAACCCGGCTCGGACGGATCGTGCGTATCGAACTACCTGCCGCAGGCATGAACCTCCAACTCGCTGAGGTAACCGTCATGGGCACCCCAGGACGCCCCAACGACACCGACGCCGACCTCATCATCAACACCGAAGACACCATCGAACACGACGGCGAACTCCTCACCGGCGGCACCGCCACCCAATCCTCGACGTGGACAGGTCGCCCCAACACCGGACCCGAAGCGGCGATCGACGATGTCCGCGACGGCGGGAGAGACGGCAACCAGCCGATCGCGATCACCGACGACGACGAACCCTGGTGGCAACTCGACCTCGGCGCCCCAGCGTGGATCGACGGCATCAACATCTACAACCGCACCGACGGCAACCACCACCACCTCAACAACGCCACCGTCATGACCGCCCGCGAGCCCTTCACCGCCGCCATGAACCACGCCGAGGCCACCGCCCACGCCGACTGGACCACCACCATCACCAACCCCGGCGACATCATCCAACTCGACACCGCCGACACCATCGCCCGCTACATCCGCATCCAACTCCCACCCGACACCACCAACCACCTCGGCCTCGCTGAAGTCGACATCATCGGCCACACCGGCACCGGCCTCGAAGGCGACTTCACCAGCGACACCACCGGCGGGGGGTATTGGAGCACGTACGGAGTCGGTCATGTCTTCGGCGGCTGGGAGATCGTTTCGGGCAGCGTCGACACCCGAGTCGATCACAACTCAGGATTCTCCTTCTCGGTCCCTGGCCAGTTCATCGACCTCAATGGCGGTAGCGCCGGGCACATCCGTCACGACGTCATCATCGAACCGGGTGCGGCATACACCCTGACCTTCGACCTCGGCGAAAACAGCTATTGCGGAGCGACGCTCAAGCAGATGGAGGTGATCTGGAACGGCACCGTCATCGACACCATCGACGTCGACATTGCGCGACAGACGGTCGTCGCCACCAGCATCGAGCTGCCGGTAACCGCGACCGACATCGCCACCATCGAGTTCCGCAGCATCACCGGAAGTGGTTGCGGCCCGGTACTCGGCAACCCTCGCCTCACTCCGCCGGAGACCACCGATCCCGATCCCGACCCCGATCCGGGGCCCACACTCGATGATCTCGTCGGCCCAACCGGCATGGAGGGCGACTTCACCAGCGACACCTCCATTGGAGGCGGTTGGAACACCCATGGTGCAGGCCAGACGTTCGGTGACTGGGAGGTGGTCTCCGGCACCATCGACGCCCGGGTCAGCCACAACAGCGCCTTCGCCTTCCCGGTCGACGGGCAGTTCCTCGATCTCAACGGCGGCAACGCCGGCCACATCCGTCGCAGCGTCTACGTGGTCCCCGGCGCCTCGTACACGCTGACGTTCGATCTCGCCGAAAATGTGTACGGCGGCCCGGCCGTGAAGCAGATGGAGATCATCTGGAACGGAGCGGTGATCGAGACCATCGACGTCGATGTCGCGCAGTACACCGTCATTCCCACGACGGTCGCGATCCCCGCCTCTCCTACGGCCGAAGGGATTCTCGAGTTCCGCAGCACGATCGGTGGTGGTTTCGGCCCGGTCCTCGGCAACCCCCGCTTGACCCTCGTCGCCCCCGGCGAATGATTGGAGCTCCGCCCATGCGTTCTCTCTCATCAACCTCGCGACGGCTGCGCGCCGTCGTTCTCAGCGCCGCACTGGCTGCTTCTGTGATGGTGCCGAACGGAGCCCTCGCCGCCCCCGGCGATGCCGACGATGACTTCGTCTCCGACGAGGTCGACACGGTCGCGACGACCGGAACGATCGTGTCGACCGGCAAGACGGCGTACCAGTCCAGCAACTACAACGCATCGACCACCGCCAATCGGGCCGTCGACGGCAACCGCGCCGGCGCGTGGAACCAAGGCCCGATCGCTACGACATCGGACACCGGACCCTGGTGGGAAGTCGATCTCGGCCGCATCCACACGATCGACTCGATCAACATCTACAACCGCACCGACTGCTGTGCCGACCGGCTCAGCGGTGCCACCGTCATCGTCTCCGCCCACGCAGTCGGCGACGTCGGTGTCGACGACGCCGCGCGCAACGCCGTCTGGTCCACCACCATCGGGACCGCCGGCGCACTCGTGCAGCTCGAGGTTCCCGACCGGATCGGGCGATACGTGCGGGTACAGCTGCCGGAGACCGGGAGCGTGCATCTTCAGCTCGCCGAGGTCGACGTCATGGGCTTCCCCGGACGCCCCAACGATCTCGACGGCGATTACATCATCGATGCCGAAGACACCGTGGACGCCGGCGGAACGATCGTGTCTACCGGGAAGTCGGCCACCCAGTCGTCGGTCTGGACAGGACGTCCCAACGCGACAGCCGACGCGGCCGTCGACGACCTCCGGGACGGCGGCCGCGACGGAAGCCATCCGATCGCGATCACCGACGACGACGAACCCTGGTGGGAGGTCGACCTCGACGGCTGGTTCGAGATCACCGGCATCAACCTCTACAACCGCACCGACGGTAATCAAGACATGTTGACCGGGGCGGTCGTGATGCTGGCCTCGCAACCGTTCGCCAGCGACATGACGCTCGCAGAGGCCCAAGCCCACGCCCGATGGTCACGCAGTGTCGGCACACCAGGCGACATCGTTCAGCTCGATGTCCCCGCCGAGCCGGGGCGCTACCTACGCGTGCAACTGCCCAGCGGCGCAAGCCCACATCTGGGGTTGGCGGAAGTTGACGTGATCGCGTCGCCGAGCGCGGATGATGTCGACGGCGACGGCGTGCCCGACGCCCAAGACACGTACTTCAACACTCGCCCGATCGTGTCGCTCGGTGCGTCGGCGCAACAGTCGAGCAATTACGCCAGCTCAACGACCGCCGACCGGGCCGTCGACGGCAACCGAGACGGACGCTGGAGCTTCGGTCCGATCGCCACCACCGCCGATGCGGAGCCCTGGTGGGAGGTCGACTTGGGCGACCGCTACGAGATCGACAGCATCACCCTCTTCAACCGGACCGACTGTTGTACCGACCGGCTGAGCGGCGCCATCGTCACGATCGCCGACACGGCTGGCGGCGGCATCTCGTTCGCGGACACTCAGGCGCGAGCCACGTGGTCGACCGTGATCGACGATGCGGGCGCTATCGAACAATTGGCTGTCCCGGACCAGGTGGGCCGATATGTACGGATCCATCTGCCGCCCGGGTCAAGCCCGTACCTGCAACTCGCCGAAGTCAATGTCCATGGCACCGCAGAGGCGTTGGGCGTCACCGCCTGGCCATTCGTTGCGCCGACCGCAAGCGTCGACGAGGACACGATCACCTGGAATGGCAACGGTGGCGGTTGGCAAGGTTGGGTGCACTCCGAGCCGCTCTCCACGTTCGGGCTGATACCCGGCACCGACTTCTCGCTCAGCTTCGTGGCCGACCACGCACCGAACTCGGGAGAGACGGTCATGCTCGGACTCGGCGAAACCGAGACGAGCGGCAGTTTCACCGACATCGACTACGCCATCTATCACCGCTACGGCGTCGTGATGATCTACGAGTCGGGCGC
>JBCCYT010000119.1:0-13139 GCA_039188975.1 Actinomycetota bacterium | reverse complement strand
GCGTCCGTGGTTTGCGAGGGCGGCCATCGCAGCCCCGACGAGTGCTTCGTTCTCGAGCTCGTCGACTGCGGTGTCGATGACGGTCT
Source organism: Actinomycetota bacterium (assembly GCA_039188975.1). Lineage (GTDB taxonomy): Bacteria > Actinomycetota > Acidimicrobiia > Acidimicrobiales > Aldehydirespiratoraceae > UBA11606. Next base: position 13,053 of record JBCCYT010000119.1, on the reverse strand, counting down.
GGACGAGTTCGTCTCGTCGTTCCGATGCGATCCTCGTGCCGAGACTGGTCGCAAGAGCACTTCGTATCCGACGGAGCCGTTCGCGTTCGAGCATCAGCCGAGGGGTGTCGAGACTCTCGAAGGGAGTTCCCTCCCAGCGGTCGAGGGCGGCGGCAAGTGTGTCGACGTCATCGGTGTCGACGGCAGCGCCGAACTCCCAGAGGTCAACTGGTCCTCGCAGGCGATACCGGTCGCCTGCGGTTTCGATTGCGTCAGCGCCGAGTTTCTGGCGAAGTCGGAACACCAGTTGCCTCAGGGCCTTTGCGTTGTCCGACTCCCAGATCTCGTCAAGCAGCTGATCGGTCGAGACCCCGCCCTGATCGGTCGCGAGGGTTGCGACGACTTTCGCACCCTTGTCGATGATCTGGGTCTCCTGGCCGGCAACCGAGGCGCGCACGGGCCCGAAACACAAGATCGCCGTATTCGCCGCAGCGTCCTCCACGGATGCGCAGCGTAGGTCGTCTGAGAGGCGCAGAGGTAGCGAGTAATCGATGCGTAATCTGAGGTGAACCCGCCGTTATCGCGTCGTTATCGACGTCTCGCATGGTCGTTGCCATGGAGACGAAACGACAGATGCGTGATCAGCCGAACGGCTGTGTGGACGCCGGGCTGGCCCCGGACTTCGACGCGTGGCACGCACAGGTTGAGCCAGTGGTTCGACGATTCGTGCAGCGCCGGGTGACGCCCGACTCCGTCGAAGACGTGGTTGCGGCGACCTTGGGGGCGGCCTGGCGGCGAGCGCAAAGCACCCAAGAGGTTCCGACCATGGGGTGGCTCATGGTCACCGCCCGTCACAAGGCGGCCGATCACTGGCGCAGCGAATATCGGGTTGCGCGGCTTGCCGGTCGGGCTGCATCACTGCGTACCTCCCCGGCGGTGGAAGGTCCTGAAGCGATGCTGGACGATTGGAGCATTCGAGAGACGCTCGACGCACTTCCCGAGCGTTATCAAGTGCTCTTGGAGCTGCGATACCTCGAGGGACGAAGCCAACGCGAGGTCGCTGCGCTCACCGATCAATCCGAGCGGGCCGTTGAGTCGGCACTCGCCCGCGCCCGCCGCCACTTCCGCGAGCTTCATCGAACTGCGTGATTCACCGTGAAGGTGGTTCTGGCGACCTGGAACAACCCTCCGTCGTCGGTGAAACACGGCGACCAGGAGCGGCGGATGACCGAGTTTGTTGCACTGGTGAACAGTCAGGATCTCGAAAGCCAAGCCATCCGCGACATCTCGGTCGCGGCCGACCGGTTGCGAACGGCCTGGGACGAAGAAGGCGACGGGCTGCGTCGAAGCGCTCTCGGCGGGCATCTGTGCGCGCGTGGATTGCTGCACGTCTCGACGGACTCGTCCGGCTCGCAGCAGACTGAACGCATGGCCGCCACCATCCCGACCTGCGCTCCGAGTACTGATCCCGAGGAGATGTACGCGCTGCTCGGCGACGCAGGAGCGCTCGTCGTGCATGACATGTTCGATCCGGGGCAGCGAAGTGCAGTGAGGAGCGAACTCGCTGAACATCTCGAGGCGGCCCACGTCGGTGGCGATCAGCCCGAGGACTTCTACCCGGGGAACACTCGCCGCATCGTTGCAATCCCGCACCGGTCACCGACGATGCGCGACCTGGTGATGCACGATGTCGTCACTGAACTCGGGGACCGTCATCTCGGTCCGAACTCGACGAAGTGGCAACTCAACGTGAGCGCCGCGCTCGAGGTCGGCCCGGGAGCCCGCGACCAAGTCCTGCATCGCGAAGAAGATCTCTATCCCTACTTCGAGGTGCCTCGGCCGAACCTGATCCTGGCGAGCATGTGGGCCGTTACCGATTTCACCGCCGACAACGGTGGGACCCAGATCGTGCCTGGCAGCCACCGATGGGTAGCAGACCGCACCGCAGCACCGGAGGAGATTGTGCGGGCGGAGATGCCGGCCGGGTCGGTGTTGTTCTGGCTCGGTGGCACCTTGCATGGTGCTGGCGCGAACGTGACGGAGGACGACTGGCGTTACGGAGTGATCTACACGTTCAACCTCGGTTGGCTTCGCACCGAAGAAGCGCAGCACCTGTCGATGCCGCTCTCCGACGCCCTTGCCCTCGATGACGAGCTTTGCAGCCGCCTCGGTTTCGCAATGGACTACGGCGACGGAGCACTTGGCTTCTATGACCCCTCGGTCTTGTTGTCGGGGCCGGCGCCGACGTTCGAGTACTGATCTGGAGCGCCGTCATCGGTGTGACCAAGTTCACAGCATGAGTATCACTTTCCGTATGGCATTAAGGTCACTTAATAGGTAGAAAGCTCGGCGGTTGAGACACGAAGGCCGCGCCCTGCGAGCGACGGCCGAAAGGAACCCCATGAGATCACTCCTGCGAACCCTTGCGCTCCTGGCAGCGCTCGCTATGGTCGCCGCCGCATGTGGTGGTGACGACGACAGCTCCGACGCCTCCGGCTCCAGCTCCGGATCGGACGCTTCGTCGGCCGCTGCCGAAGAAGACATGGCCGAAGAGGAGATGGCCGAAGATGTCTTCCCGGTCACCATCGAACACGCCTTCGGCGAGACGGTGATCGACGAAGCGCCCGAACGGGTTGCGACCGTTGCGTGGGCAAACCACGAAGTTCCGTTGGCGCTCGGCATCGTGCCCGTCGTCATGGAGTTCCAGACCTGGGGCGACGACGACGGTGACGGCGTCCTGCCGTGGGTCGAGGAGAAGCTCGAGGAGCTCGGAGCCGAGACCCCGACCCTGTACGACCCAACCGACGGCATCGACTTCGAAACGATCGCCGACGCATCGCCGGACATCATCTTGGCGTCGTACTCAGGCCTCACCCAAGAGGACTATGACACCCTCGTCCAGATTGCCCCCGTGGTTGCGTACCCCGAGTTCGCGTGGGGTACCCCGTGGGACGAAATGACCATCATGAATGCGACCGCGCTCGGCCTCGAGGCTGAGGGCCGCCAGCTGGTCGATGATCTCAACGCCGAGATCGACGACACGTTCGCCGAGTTCCCTGAACTCGATGGGCAGACCATCTTGTTCAGTTTCGTCAGCGAGGCCGACACCAGCCAGATCGGCTTCTACAGCTCGGTCGACACCCGCCCGAAGTTCCTCGAACGGGCTGGCTTCGGTGTGCCCGAGTACGTCGCCGAGGTCTCGGCAGGAAGCAATGAGTTCTTTGGCGGCGTCAGCGCCGAGGAAGCCGACCTGCTCTCCGACGTCGACATCGTCATCACCTACGGCGGCGACGAAACCGTTGCAGCCCTCGCTGCTGACCCGCTCCTCTCGACGCTTGCACCGTTCGCGAACGAGAACGTCGTCGTGTTGAACGGCGCTGGCGATCCCTTCGCGGCCGCCGCGAACCCATCGCCGCTGTCGATCAGCTGGGGACTTCGCGACTACCTGTCGGCGATCGCCGACGTCGCTCCCAGCTCCTGATCGACGGAACCTCCGTCGTCCGTGACCGCATCCTCGGCGCTCGAACAGCCGACGAAACCGGCCGGTGAGTTCGCTCCGCGCGGCTCCCAGTCGGTTGCGGTCACGGCGACGTGGTTCATCGCCATCACCGTCGCTCTCGTTGCGTCGGTGATGGCGTCAGTGGCGTTCGGCACGAGAGTCGTCGGGCTCGACGACGTCATCGCTGGACTCACCTCTGAACCGGAGGGAATCGCCCAGATCGCCGTTCGAGAGCGCCTTCCCAGAACTGTGTTGGCGGTGCTTGTCGGGAGTTGCCTCGCGGTCGCGGGCGCTGCGTTCCAAGGCGTCACCCGAAATCCGCTCGCAGAACCAGGACTCCTCGGCATCTCGTCGGGTGCGTCGCTTGCCGTCGTCATCGGCTTCACGTTCTTCAATCTGCAATCGCCGACGCTGACGATCTGGGCCGCGATTGGCGGTGCGGGTGCGTCCGCCGCGTTCGTCTGGCTGATTGCGTCATTGGGCCGAGGGGGCGCAACACCGTTGAAGCTCGCCCTGGCGGGGGCCGCCACCTGGGCCGTCCTCAGCTCACTCATCAGCGCCATCTTGTTGCCGCGCATCGAAATCCTCGATCGCTTTCGGTTCTGGCAGATCGGCGGTGTCGGCCGTGCGGAGTGGGAGCGAATCGAGATCGTCATCCCGTTCATCGTCGTCGGCTTGGTGTTGACCGTTGCGACGTCTCGGGGGATGAACGCGCTGGCCCTCGGCGATGACACCGCGGCCGGGCTTGGCGAGAACGTCAACCGCACTCGGCTCCTTGCTGCCCTCGGAGCCGTGGTGTTGAGCGGTGCGGCGACGGCATCCGCGGGACCGATTGCCTTCGTCGGCCTGGTCGTTCCGCATCTCAGCCGTCTCGTGATCGGAGTCGACCATCGGAAACTGTTGCCGTTCAGCGCTATCGCCGGCGCCACGCTCCTGGTCGTATCCGATGTTGTCGGTCGGGTGATCGCCCGCCCGTCGGAGATCGACGTTGGCATCGTGATGGCGTTCATCGGTGCGCCGCTGTTCATTTGGGTCATCCGGCGACAAAAGGTCAAGGAACTGTGACCGCCACCGACGAGCAGGCCGGCGCAGTGACCGACACGGTGCACCGAGTCGTATCGGGACGGGCCGCCCGTCGTCGTCGGCTCTACCTCGTGAGCGGTGTGCTGATGGTCGTGAACTTCGCACTCTTTGCGACCATGTTGATGTTCGGGAACACCTTCTACGGCCCCGGTGATGTCATCTCGGTGATCCTCGGCGAGGAGGTGCAAGGCGCGTCGTTCACCGTCGGCACCTTGCGGCTCCCGCGGGCCGTCACCGCTGTCGTTGTCGGCGCGTGCTTCGGTATGGCTGGTGTTGCGTTCCAGCTCTTGCTTCGGAACGCGCTCGCCGCGCCTGACATCGTCGGGATCAGCGACGGCGCAGGCGCCTTTGCCGTGTTTGCCTTGTTGACCCTCGAGCTCTCGCCGAACTGGGTGGCGGTGTTCGCAGTGGTCGGCGGGATGCTGACCGCCGGCGTCATCTACCTCCTTGCCTACAAGGAGGGCATGGTTGGTACTCGCTTGATCCTGATGGGCATTGCCATCTCGGCCATGCTCCAGGCGATGATCTCCTACCTCATCATTCGAGCGTCGCAGTACGACCTCGCCAACGCGGTTCGGTGGCTGACCGGCAGCCTCAACTCCTCCCGGTGGGAATCGACGGTTCCGGTCATCCTCGCCTGTGCCGTGTTGATGCCCGCCCTCCTCATCCAGGCCCGCAAGCTGGAAATCATGCGCCACGGCGAAGACGCGGCGAGCGCGTTGGGCGTCAATGTCGAACGAACGCGCATCTCGGTGCTCATCATCGCCGTTGCCCTCATCGCGTTTGCCACCTCTGCGTCCGGGCCGATCGCGTTTGTCGCGTTCCTCAGCGGACCGATCGCTGCTCGCATGGTGGGGGGCAGTCAGCCGCTGATGATTCCTTCGGCGCTCGTCGGGATGATGCTGGTGCTGAGTTCGGACCTTGTGGGTCAGTACTTCTTCGAGACGCGATTCCCCGTTGGGGTGATCACCGGTGTGATGGGTGCACCGTTCCTCGTCTTCCTCTTGATCCGCCTCCATCGAGCCGGGAGTGCCTTGTGACCGATATCGACACCGACGAGCCCGACATGCCCCGTCGTGAGGCCCGCACCCTCAGTGCTGACGGTGTGACCTTGAGCTATGGCGATCGGGTCGTGGTCGAAGCTCTCGATCTCGAGGTGCCGCCCAACAAGATCACCGCCATCGTCGGCGCCAACGCCTGTGGCAAGTCGACCTTGCTTCGGGCGTTGTCTCGACTGCTCACGCCTCAGTCGGGCCGGGTCATCTTGGACGGTGAAGACCTGCAACGGCTTCCGACAAAGGAGGTTGCCCGAAAGCTCGGTCTTCTCCCGCAGTCGCCCATCGCGCCCGAGGGCATCGTCGTATCCGATCTCGTGAGTCGAGGTCGCCATCCTCATCAGAACTGGCTTGGCCGGTGGACGTCAGAAGACGATGCAGCGATTGCCGAAGCGCTCGACATGACCAACACAGCTGAGCTCGCCAATCGGGCGGTCGACGAGCTCTCCGGTGGCCAGCGGCAACGGGTGTGGGTGGCAATGTCGCTCGCCCAGCGAACCGATCTGCTCTTGCTGGACGAGCCGACCACGTTCCTCGACGTCAGTCATCAGATCGATGTCCTCGATCTTCTGACCGATCTGAACCAGCGGCGTGGCACCACGATTGTGATGGTGCTGCACGAGCTCAACATTGCCGCCCGTTACGCCGACTTCGTCGTGGCGATGGGTGCCGGCAAGGTCCATGCGGCGGGTGCCCCTGACGAGGTCATCACCGAGTCGCTGGTTCGGTCGGTTTTTGGCATGGAGAGTCGTGTTGTGCCCGACCCGGTCTCCGGCAGCCCGATGGTCGTTCCCATCGGTCGCCACCACACCGATCACCCGCCTTCGTCGTCTCGCTGATCAGCTGACCGGTCGCCACCTCGTCAGTTGCCGTTCCAGCCGGCGACCTCCGCTCGTACCCCGTCCATGAGGCGGTGGGCATGCTCGGGATCGGCCATGTTCTTGTGGGTCAGGTTGACGCCGACCAGCGCTGCGGTCAGGAACTCGGCCCGTCGATCGACCGTGTCCTCGGCGATCTGTCCGAGGTCGACACCTCGACGCAGGGCGGCTCGAAAGCCGGTCTGCAGGATCTCGAAGTATCGGTGCGTGGCGTCGAACTCATCGACACTGCCCATGTCATTGACGATGTAGCAGCCTCGTGGCCGGCCGTCGCGGTAGCTCGTGCTGAGCGTGTCGATGAACGTCACGATGTCCTCGACGCCGTCGACTCCGTCGTGGAGCTTCGAGAAGAGCTGCGCACTGGCCATTTCGATGTAGGCGTCGGCGGCGCTTCGGTAGAGGCCGTCCTTGCCGCCGAAGCTCTTGTAGAGCGTTGATCGGTCGACGCCCGTCGCGGTTTCGAGGTCGCCGACGGTCGTTGCCTTGAAGCCGCTGGTCCAGAAGGCGAAGACAGCGGCCTCCAAAACTGTGTCGCGGTCGAACTCGCGCGGGCGGCCGCCGAGGTTTTTCGACGAAGGGGTTGAGTTTGACACCATGCGTTGTATAACCTCACTCGCAGTTCGACAATGCCCAGTGTAAAACCCGTATGGGCGGGTCGACAACCACAGGACAGCGACCAAGAAGGAGCCACCATGTCCGACTTCACGATCACCCGCCACATCGCCGCTCCCGTCGACACCGTTTTCGGCGTGCTCGACGATTTCGGCAACATCGCCAACTGGAGCGCCGGTGTGAAGCGTTCGTACCTGACAGCCGACGGGCCGGTTGGAGAAGGCACCACCCGCCACTGCGACTTCGTCCCGATGGGTGGCGTCAACGAACGCATCACCAACCACATTCCGGGTGAACGCATGACGGTCCATCTCTATGAGATGTTCAAGATGCCGGCGAGCGACGCCATCGCCGATTTCGGCCTCGACGCTGACGGCGACGGCACGGTGTTGACGCTCGACGTTTCGTACACGATCAACCGGCTCGGCAGCGCTATGAAACGCACGACCGCGAAGCAGATGCGAAAGGGCATGGAAGCAATGGCCGACGACCTCGTCCGCGAGAGCGAACGAGTCGCAACCCAGGCGAACGAGGAGGCCGGCCATGGCGCGTCCTGACGGCATCATCGACTTCACCCCGGACCCCGAGCTCTATCCGTTCGAGTCCCGGTGGTTCGACAGTTCGGTCGGACCCATCCACTACGTCGACGAAGGCGAAGGCCGACCGCTGGTCTTGTTCCACGGCAACCCCGACTGGAGCTTTCTCTACCGCACCATCATCTCCGAGCTTCGTGGGCAGTTTCGCTGTATCGCCATGGACTACCCCGGCTTCGGTCTTTCGGTGCACCCCAGCGAGGGCTACGGGTACACGCCGGCCGAACATGCGGCGGCAGTCGGCGAACTGTTCGATCATCTCGATCTCCACGACGCCGTCGTCATGGGCGCGGACTGGGGCGGGCCGATCGGCCTGGACGTTGCGTCTCGCCGGTCCGATCGCATCGGCGGCCTCGTCATTGGCAACACGTGGGCCTGGCCTGCCGAGACCCGGATGATCCGCTTCTTCAGCCGCCTCATGAGCTCGCGGCTGCTGCAACGCCTGATCGTTCGTCGGAACTTTTTCATCTCCCCAGCGATGAAGCAGAGCATCGTTGGTGACATCTCCGACCGGGCGTTCGAGCACTACTCGGCGGTCGCTCCGACGCCAGAGTCGCGGCGAGGGATCGCCGAGTTCCCGAAGCAGATTCGTGGTGCAGCACCGTTCTTGGCTGAGCTCGAAACCCGAGTGTTGACCGAGTTCGCCGAGACCCCGATGGCGATCGTGTGGGGTATGAAGGACCCGGTGTTCAGGGCCATCTTGCCTGGCTGGGAGCAACGGTTTCCCAACGCCGCCGTGACCCGCCTTGCGAACGCCAGTCACTATCTCCAAGAGGACGAGCCTCTGGAGATCTCCCGAGTGATCGTCGAGCACTTCGCGACCGCCGACGACAGCGCAACCAGCTGACGCTCGACTCCGCATAGCGGCGAGCTGGCCGCCACACTGGAGAGGTGCAGCCCTCCCCCCGTCGTGTCGTCACCTGGTTTGTGCTTGTTGGCGCCATGTTGTTCGTCGCGTCGTGCGGCTCGGAGGGTGATACCGAAGCGGTCCTGGCAAACGACGGCAACCTCGAGACCTCGACGACCAGCGTGTCCGAGTCATCCACCACGACCACGATTGCGGAGTCATCGACGACCACCACGCTCGAAGCGACGACGAGTACCACCACAACGACAAGTACCACCACAACGACAATGACCACCAGTGCGGAGCCGGTCCTCGAGTGCACTCGGGTGACCGACTTCGACGACACGAGTTGGTTCATCGTCAATGACGGTGTGATGGGCGGTCGTTCGAGCGCGAACGGCGTCGTCGACGATGTGGGTTTGACCTGGACGGGCACGATCGTCACCGCCGGCGGTGGCTTCTCGTCGATCCGAGGCGTCGTTGACGGCGAGCTCGGCGGCGCAACATCACTCACCATGCGGATCCGGACCGACGGGCGCAGCTACGAACTGTCCGCCGACGACACGACGGCCGGCCAGGGACGCGTCACCCACTACCAGTCGATCGATGCGATCGGTGGCGAGTGGGAAGAGGTCTCGGTTGCCCTCACCGGGATGGAACCACGCATCTTCGGCAACCTCGTCACCGCCAAGCCGTTCGAACCCGACCTCGCGTCGCAGATCGGGGTGATCCTCGCCGATGGCATCGACGGCGAGTTCAGCTTCGAGATCGACTGGATCGACGCCTGCGCCTGATCAGGCCGATCGAGTGCTGAGCACCAGTTCGGCGGCCGCAGCGCCCCAGGCATCGGCGCCCTTGGCCCCCGCCCCGTTCCCGGCCGTCGCCACGAAGACGCCGAGCTGTACCTCCTCGATCAGCGGGAAGTGGTCGGGCGTGTACGTGACGACGCACGGCTTCGTTCGAACCGACAGGAACCCGACGTCGGGCCACAACGCTTCGAGCGCCGGCTGCAGCAGCGGCAGATAGTCCGCATCGGTCTCGGACCCGAACCACCGCTGCATCTCCTCGAGATCGGTCGGCCATGTGTCGAGGTCGGTGTTGGCGCCGAGTTTGATGCAGCATCGGCCGTCGGGGAACGTCCGCGGGGGCGTCATGTAGATGTCGTCGATGCGATCCGGATCGATCTGGTGCAGAACCGTCGGATACGAGCCCAGGTCGTCGGCATCGGCTGCCGACACTTCGCCGAGGATGATGATCTCGGTCTTCACCGTGATGTCGGCGGGCTGGGGGAGGAGCCCGAGGGTGTTGGCGAAGGCACCGGTTGCCACGACGACCTTCGCTGCGTCGACGATCGTTCCATCGTTCGTGGTGATCTGGTGCTCGCCCGTTGCGAGCGGTGCGATGGAGCCGACGACATCGTCGATCAAACGGCCGCCGGCTTTCTTCGTCAACGCTTCCTGCGCCGCGATCATCCGCTTCGGACGGATGAGGCCCGCCGGTGCGGGGTCGAAGTGCACCGTGTGCGTCGCCGGAAATTCGAGTCTCGGCCAGCGGTCCTTCCACCCCCGGTCGCCCGGCTCCCACAGCTTCCCGGGGGAGCTGTCGCTCGCGAGAAACGGCATCGGATCGCCGTTCTTGCCATCGCCTCCCGGACGGGCCGCCGTGAGTCCGCCGACCGGCTCATGGAAGGCGATCCCGCTTCGGCGTTCGATGTCGGCGTAGGCATCGACGGCGCAGGCGGTGAACGGGGCCCATCGGTCGTCCTCGTCGATGCGCCGGGTCAGCCGCGCTTCGTCATCGTGGCTCGACCAGATGCCATGTGCGCCCTGCGTCGTTGGTCCGATCGACGCCACCGAACATCCCGCTTCGGCCAGATGCCGAGCAGCAGCTGAGCCAAACAATCCACGGCCAACGACGACAACGTCGAAACGGCCCGAAGCGGTCATCGACGGCACGTTAGACCAACGCCGCGATCGCCTCCCGGGAGCACGGCGGCGGTTAATTCGATTGACCGTTGCCGGCGGTCGTCGTACAACTGTGTCCGCCGCCGGCACGAAGTACGGGCCCGGCTCTCAGGACCATGCAGACCAGGTGTTCAGAACAACTGAATCCACGACCGCTCGAACACTTCGAGCCGTTGGTCCTGCGCGTCCTCGATGAGCGCAGGTCCGATATTTCGAAGCCGGCTTCGGAGGTGGCGATCTTCTAACGAAGATTCGATCGTCACCTTCCTTCGAAGCCGCCGCTCACTGAACGAGCTGGCGGCTTTCGTTTCTCTCGAGCCGGTAACTCCCACATAGCTGCATAGTGCATGCCGGTTCAGGAACAGACCGCGCGAACGTTCCGGCGATGAGGTCAGCCTCGCAGCGCACATCCAAGAGGCATCTCAAGATCGAGGTGCGTCGCGAGTTCTTACCGGCACTCTCGACGCGCCTCTCACCTTGTCCCGTTCGTCTAACTGGTGAGGACACCAGGCTCTCAACCTGGAAGTAGGAGTTCGATCCTCCTACGGGATACGCCCGCTGCGACCCAACAGTTGACGCGGATCCTTGCGGGGTAGCTCAGTGGCAGAGCGGACGGTGGTTACCCGTCGTCGGCGGAGGTTCGAACCCTTCCCTCGCAGCAACAGACGATCGCATCGTCTGCTCGTGGTGGTGGTGTCAACGGCAGCACAGCGGCTTCCAAACCCGAAGGTCGGGGTTCAACTCCTCGCCACCGCGCGTCTCACTCGCTGCAGCCTTCGGCTGCAGATCACGCCCTCGTAGCTCAGTGGACTCAGAGCAGCTGGCTTCGACCCAGTAGGTCGGAGGTTCGAATCCTCCCGGGGGCTCTCATCACGCTCCTCTGGCGGAAACGGAATACGCACCAGGCTCAGACCCTGGGGTCTTCGGACATGAGGGTTCGACTCCCTCGGGGAGTACTGCGGAGGTCACCCTCCACGCCTTGGCCGCACATGTGGACGTGCACTCGTTTCGTACGCGAGAACCAGCGGGTTCGACTCCCGCCCGAGGCTCCATGTTGATCGAGGCGACTGATGGTTCCCTCTCTCCCGGATTGAGGGCACCAGGTTGTGACCCTGGGAGTCCCGTTCAGGACACGCCGGTTCGATTCCGGTCGATCAACCCATCGCAGCGACGTAGCTCAGCGGCCAGAGCTCCGCTCTCATAAGGCGGTCGACGCAGGTTCGAATCCTGCCGTCGCTACTTCACACCGGGATGGTCAAACGGCACGACGGCGGGCTCTGAACCCGCAGATGAGGGTTCGATTCCTTCTCCCGGTTCTCAGACTCATCCAGCCCAGCGTTGGAGGGCACTGCTCAGGTAGCTCAATTGGTCAGAGCCCAGCACTCCCGAGAACAGGGGCCTGTCGAGGAAGACGGTGCGGGTTCGACTCCCGTCCTGGGCGCGTTTCTGCGAACGAGCGACCGAAGGTCGCAAGCTCGCAGCGCACAGGGGTGTAGCTCAGAGGTAGAGCGCCGTTCTGATACAGCGGGTCTGTCGTTGGTTCGATTCCAACCGTCCCTACCGGTGATGTCTCTTGGTTTGGAGTGTTCGGCGGGTTCGCCGGCCGGTGCACTCTTGATCGTCTCCGTTGCGAAGGTGGGGCTTACTTCACTTGCGACCGTGCCGGCTGGAAGGCCGCACGGAAGTTCCGCCGCTCTTGTTCTCGGAGACACTCGATTGGATCCGGCCCGCTGCGGAGGTCGGGATTTCTTCACCTGCAAAGTGAGAGGACGCGGGTTCGAGTCCCGCCAGCCCGACACAACGGGCTGTAGCTCAGTTGGATAGAGCGCTTTGAGCTCGACCGTTTGGTTCTCGGGCCGGATCCGATCGTCCCCGTTCGCGGGTCAGCTGCGAAGGGTGGGGGTTTCCCCCATGTCATCAACCTCACCGGCCAGAAAGGAGGCCACATCATGGTGAAGTTCAGCAAGCACAACCGAATCAACCCGCTCGCCCCGGTTCGGGCGCGCGTCGCCACGCTCACGCACGAGGGCGGCCGAGGATTCGCACCCGACCTCGAGTCGGAGCTCTTCCTCCTGGCCGCGACGTACCTCGCCGGCGAGAACGCCTTCTACGAGCGAGCCGAGCAGCGCGAGCAGCGCTTCGTCGACCTCGTGGCGCGCACGGTCGCGTCGAACCCCGAGTTCGTCGCTCGTCTCGCGCCGTACCTGCGCAACGAGCTGAAGATCCGATCGGCCTCGATCATGCTGGCAGCCGAGTATGTGGCTGCTGGCGGTGAGCGGGGCCGACGGGTGGTCGATGCCGTTCTGCAGCGTGGTGACGAGCCGGCCGAGATGATCGGCTACTGGCATGCCCGGTACGGCCGTCGTCTGCCGATGGCGGTCAAGCGTGGCGTCGCCGACGCCGCAACCCGGCTCTACACCGAGCGTGCCGCGCTGCGCTACGACGGTCTGAGCCGGGGTGTTCGCATGGCCGACGTCATCGAGCTCACCCACCCGAAGCCGCGTGATGCCCGTCAGAGCGCGCTCTTCGCGTGGCTACTCGAT
>JBCCYT010000118.1:0-13329 GCA_039188975.1 Actinomycetota bacterium | reverse complement strand
CTCGCAGTGGATCGAGCCCTTGTCTCCATCTTCATTTGGGCCAATGTTGGTGTCGTAGAGGGCGAGGTCCCAGCCGCCGTCCTTGGCTCGGGTGATGCCGCGCACCCACGTGTGGCGGTAGGTCTCGGCGCCCATCTTGCGGCTGCACTCGAGGTAACCGTGAGTGATCTGGGACGGATCGAGGTGGCCCTCGTGGGCGTCCCACATGGCGCCGACGAAGTACTGCTCGTCGAGGATCGGGAGCAGCTCCTTGGCCTCCTTGACGGAGATCAGCTCGGTCTCCATACCGAGGTAGCGGCCTCGGGCGTGGGTCATCTTCAGCCAGTCCATGCGCTCCGGCGTGTCGGCCAAGGCGACACCACCGGTGATGTTCATCGAGGCGTCGATGCCCGATTCCTTCTGGATCTCACTGTAGAGATCGATGGTGTACTGCTGCAGCTTGGCGACGTTGGGGTCGCCGTTGAGCGTGTGCATGCCGCCGGCGGAATGCCATGTGGAGCCGGCCGTGTACTCGGCTCGCTCGAGCAGCACCACATCGGTGTAGCCGCCCTTGGCGAGGTGATACAGGACGGAGGCGCCGACGACGCCACCGCCGACGACGACGACCTGAGTGTGGGTCTTCATGGTGAAGGGTTTCTCCTGGTGAGGATCAGAGATCGATGCGAGGGGGCGTGGGGTTGGGACCGGTGCCGAGGCGGGATTCCTCGGACCCGTCGTCGCCCGGGGGAACCTGCAGACCGGCGAGCGAGTCGGCGGTCATACAGTCGGCGAGCATGTTGTGGAACCGATGGAGCGGCTCCTCGAAACGGGGAGCGAGCGGCCCGGCGTCGATCCGCCCCCGGGTGAGTCCCCGCTGGCTTCGCTCACAGATGTCGATGTCTTCGTTGTTGACGTCGAACCAGAAGATGCGGGTGGCGTCGAGCTCGTCACCGGTGAGGTCCGGCGTCGACGGCGGCACCAGGAACGAGCACGTCTCCCGAGTGAGCCCGGGTGCGACCGGGTCGAGGCGCATCACGAACACGTGGTTCGGCAAAACCGACAGCAACACGTTGGGATAGATGGCGACGAATCGGCCCGAGGTCTTGTCGGAGTCGTCGAGCCCGGCCGCCGGCGGCAGGACCAGCCAGTCGTCGCGATCGTCGCCGGAGACGGGCGTGGTGGTCTGGCCGCAGTACATGCCGGCGCCCTGGTACCGGTAGTGGTCCTTGACCCGCGAGACCTTGGAGAGCTCCGGGTGCACCCAGGTCAGGTGGTAGTACTCCTGGAAATTCTCCGAGATGAGCTTCCAGTTCGAGTTGATCTCGAGCTGCGACTGCTCCTGCACCCGCCAGGCGTCGAGGCCGTAACCGGCCATGCGTTCGGGCAGATCGCCGAGCCATTCCTCGAGCGGCGGCGTGTCCGGGTCGAGGCAGGCAAACAGCAGCACACCCCAGGTGGCGACGCGAACGGGCTTCAAGCTGAAGTCGGCCTTGTCGAACTCGTCGCGAGGCACGTCCTCGAACCGAGGCGCCGCCTTCAACGTGCCGTCGGTGCGGTAGCTCCAGCGGTGATAGGGGCAGCGAATGGTGCCGGCGATGTCACAATCGGCCTCGGCGATCTCGGTGCCGCGATGGCGACACGAGTTGTAGAAGCCACGGACCTCACCGTCGCCGTCGCGGGTGATGAGGATCGACTTCTGCCCGACCTGACGGACGAGCATCCGGCCGACCTCGGCTTCTGCGGCGAGACCGACCGTCACCCACGCTCGTTCGAACACGAGTTCTTGCTCGAGCGCGAAGAACCGATCGTCGACGTAGGCAGACGGATTGAGACCGGTCGATCGCCGAAGGACGGCACGGGTGCCACGCCACGGCTCCTCGGAGGTCCAGTCGGTCATGTCAGGAGCGACAGGGATGCTGCGCACTTCGTCCCCTAGAAGTCGGTTTCGACGCCGCCTTCGGCGATGCGTCGGTCGGTGAAGTCGTCGAGCTCGGCGCGGACGGCGTCGTCGACATGCGGCGGCTCATAGGCGGCGAGCAGCTCGTCGACGCGACGTTCGGCGTGGTCGTAACTCGTGGGTCGTCCCGCCTCGTCCCAGGTCTCGTAGTTTCGCCAGTCCGAGATCATCGGTTTGTAGAACGCGTTGCGGTAGCGGTCCTGGGTGTGTTGGGTGCCGAAGTGGTGGCCGCCGGGTCCGACCTCGGCGATGGCATCGACTGCCCGGGTCGCGTCGTCCACGATGAGCGGTTGCAAGAAGGTGCCGACCATCGACATCAGGTCGGCGTCGATCACCATCTTCTCTGGGCTGGCATGCAGGCCACCCTCCATCCAGCCGGCGCCGTGGAACACGAGGTTGGCGCCGCCCATGATTGCGCCCCACAGCGAAAAGACGCTCTCGTAGCCCGCCTGGACGTCGATGGCGTTGGCGGCGTTGACGTTCGAGCTGCGGTACGGAATGCCGTAGCGACGAGCGAGCTGACCGCCGAGCAACGCCGACTGCATGAATTCGGGGGTCCCGAACGCGGGCGAGCCAGATTGCATGTCGACATTGCTGGTGAACCCGCCGTAGAGCACGGGTGCGCCTTTGCGGACGAGTTGGGTGAACGCGATTCCAGCGAGCGCTTCTGCGTTTTGCTGTACGACCGCGCCGGCGACGGTGACCGGGGCCATGGCGCCGGCGAGGGTAAAGGGGGTGAGGATGACGACCTGGTTGCGCGATGAGTACTGCAGGATCCCTTCGAGCATCGGGATGTCGAGCCGGAGAGGCGAACTCACATTGATGACCGTGTGCACGATCGGGTGGGTGTCGACCTCGTCCTCGGTCAGGCCGCGGACGATCCGAACCATTTCGAGACAGTCGATGTTGCGCTGGGCCCCGAGCGAGTAGGCGTTCACCGCTTTGTCGGTGAGGGTGAGGATGTCACGGGTGGCTTCGAGGTGACGGATCGAGGGGTGAAGGTCGACCGGCTCGACCGGATAGCCGGCGTTGGTGTGGATGATGTTGAGGCTCTGGGTGAGCTTGAGCAGCGTCTGGTAGTCGTGCCGATTGCCGGTTCGACGACCGCCTTGGCGATCGGCGTAGTTGGGCGTACTTGCGACGGCAGTGAACACGACGTTGTCACCGCCGATCACGAAGTCATGCGCCGGATTGGGGGCATGCATCGTGAACTCCGACGGCACGGTCGAGATCAGGTCGGTGATGAGTTCCGGGTCGAAGCGCACCCGTTCGCCGTCGACAGCCGCACCCGCGTCGGCCCACATTCGCAATGCGGTCGGATGCAAGAAGTCCATACCCGTGTCGCGCAGCACTTCCAGCGAGGCGAGATGAATGGACTCGAGTTCATCGTCGCTGACGACCCGGGTGGGCTCGATGGGACGTTTGTAGAGCCGCCACGGCACTTGCTGGGGACCCGTGGGGCCACTCGGCCGCTCCCGGCGGCCGCCCCGGCGTCGGCGCCCACCCTCGCGTGCGTCGGTCGGGGTGTCGGTCATGACGCCTCGCTCAGGCGGCTGGCGGACGAGCGGCTCCAGCCCAGTTCCGCGGAGATTCGTTCGGCTCGTTCGAGCACGATGGCGGCGATGCGGTCGGCATCGCCCTCGGCCGGAAAGCGGAACGTCGGCCCGTAGACGTACAGCACGCCGAGCGCCCGGCCTGAGCCGCCGATGACCGGCGAGGAGCACGACGACAGGCCGTCGACGTATTCGCCGTGGCTCCACAGGACCCGCCGAACTCGCGCCTGGCGGATGCGGGACCGGAGCCGATCGGGGTCGGTGACCGTGTTGTCGTTGAACGTTGCGAGGTTGCCCGAGAGGTAGCGATCGATGTCGGCATCGGGCCACGTGGCCATGACGACGATGCCAGCCGATCCGGCATGCATCGGCACTCGAGTGCCGGTCCAGTTCTCTGCCTGGATCGGCTTCGGCGCATCGACTTGGTCGACGGTGATGGTGTCGTCGCCCGAGATGATGGAAAAGCAGGCGGCTTCGTCGAGTTCTTCGCTGAGGTCGACGAGGTGGGGGTGGGCGATGGCTTCGAGGCTGCCGCTCGAGTCGGTGCTGGACACCATGCCGTGAATGAGTGGCCCGATGAAGTAGCTGCCGTCGTCGCCCCGGGTGATGGCGCCGGCGTGTTCGAGCGTGCCGAGCAATCGGCCGGTGGTACTGGTGGCGAGTTCGACTCGTTGGGAAAGGTCGACGAGGCCACCCGGCTCTCGGCCGATCTCGGCCAACAGCAACAGCGCGCGGTCAACACTCTGCACGGTCCCCATAACGGCTGGCACGCTACCGCTGGACGGGAAGCGATTCAAGCGGTTCCCGCACAGCGGGAACAGATGTCATCGGGTGATGAGGGCCTGGCGGGCGCTTTCGTCGGACTCGCGGGCGGGGCGGCGCTCGAGGTCGATGATCGCCCGCTCGAACACGAAGTCGTCGGCGGCGATCGATGCCATGGCATCGACCTCACGCAAGCGGGCGAACACGAGGCTTGCGATCACGCTGAGGATCATGAGTTCGCCGCCATCGGAGACGACGACCAGCACCGGGGAGATCCCCCGGCCACTGATCGCAGTCATCTCCGCCAGGACCGGGATCCCGACCGACACCAGACCGAATCCGAGGAGGAGTCCACCCACCCATCGGATGATCAAGCCGGTCAGCGGCGCTGCGGTCCGGTCCCCTGTCAGCCCGACGATCAGGCCGATGGCGCCGATCAGGGCCAAGAACGCCGCTTCACCCATGAGCGCAACGTCGATGCCGCCGAGGGCGTCGGGACCAAGCCGGTCAGCGGCGCGCGCCCCGACCCGTTCGTGGATCATCAGCAGGTCGTCGGCGAGGGCGAAGGCGAAGAAGCCGGCAGCGGCGTAGAGCAGCCGATCGTGGTCGAGCCGGTGGGCGAGCGACACGAACCCGGCGACGATCATCCCGATGATGAGGTAACCGAGGAGTTCGCTGAGCCCGCGGTCCACATCGAGCGCAAACGCGATGGAGCTCTGCGAGGTGTCGACCAGCGATCGTGCTTCGAGCAGATGGAGGACGATCATTGCGGTGGACGCCGCCAGGAGTGGTTGCAGGACCGGCGTTTCGATCTCGGCGCGAATGGTCGACCACGGGCCAGCGAGACGCATGGCGTTGGACCTATGGCGGCGCACCTCCATGGACCCAACCTAGGAAGGGCGGGTGGCCTACTCAATGGGCCATATGACCCGTTGGGTCAACGGGAATGTGAGGGTCCCGTTGGGTCAACGGGAATGTGAGGGTCCCGTTGGGTCAACGGGAATGTGAGGGACCCGTTGGTTCACCGGCGCGTGAGGATCCAGACGGTCAGTCCGATGATGTCGTCGAGTCGTGCGGCAACCGACCACCCGGAGCGTTCGTACATCGCGACATTGTCCGGATTCGTGGTTTCGAGGACGGCGGGCATGCCTGCGTCATGGGCGATCGTCAGCGCGGGTTGGGCGACCTGGCGCGCCAATCCTTCGCCTCGACGCGACGGGTGAGAGGCGAGGATGCCGAGGTACCAGTGCGGGGCGGCCGGCATGGCGGCGTGAACGAGGGTGTCGTAGTGGTCGAGTCGGGCCTGCGCGTCGGGAGGCAGGGTGAGGGTTGATGGCGGCGCGTCGACGGTGCCGGCCGGCGGATCCCACATGGCCAACGCGTCGCCATCGTCGGTCGTCCACACCGTCTGGGTGGCGATGCGTCGGTCGAGGAGCGCGGTCACGAAGCGGGGTGCGAGCTCATCGAACGTCGGGTCGGGGCCGAAGAAGGCGCGGAAGGCCGGGTCGTGGTCGAATGCGGCGACGACCGTGGTGACGAGCTGTTCGCGGTCGGCGGGCTGGGCGAGACGGATGTCGGGCACGGCGGGAGTCTGGCTCGGGAATACCCAGCTCGCTACCGGGTTCTTGGTTGCATGAAGGCAACCCTGAATGGCATCGTCATCGCCGAATCTGACGACACCGTCGTCGTTGAAGGCAACCACTACTTCCCGGCTGATTCGCTGGATCCTGCGATTATCGGCTCATCAGACCTGCAGACCGTGTGCGGGTGGAAGGGCACGGCGAGCTACTACGACGTGACCGTCGGCGGCGAAACGTTCGCCAACGTCGTTTGGTACTACCCGACGCCGAAGGACGGAGCGGCGCAGATCACCGATCGGGTGGCCTTCGGGCGCCCGGTGTCGGTCAGCGAGTAACCGACGACAGGCCTGTCCGTCAGGCGTTGATGAGTTGGTCGATCGCCGAGAGGTGATCGACCAACTTGTGTTCGTTGAAACCGATCTGCAGCACATCGACTGCCCCGGCGTCGATGTTTCGCTGTACGTCGACGGCCGCCGCAAAGTCCTCGTCGGGGATGGTGATGCAGACCCGCTCCCAGTTTCGATCCCACAGCTCGGTCTCGTGGGCGCGCTCCTCGGGAACAAGCATCGTCAGCCGGCAGACGGTGCGGTTCGGCTCGGTTGGGTGGGGTCGAAGCGAGAAGAGTTCGACGTGGCCGGCCTGCCATTGGATGACGGTGCCGGGAACGAGCGTGAAGGCACCCGTGCAGCCGTCGACGACGCGCCACTCGTCGCGGGGTTGCTCGTCGAGCATCCGCAAGAGTCGGTTCTTCGGGAGCCAGCCAACGAAGTGCTCGCCGAGCCGTTTGTTGAGGGTGAGGTCATTCGGGAAGTAGGGCGCAATCGAATTTCGATGGAGGTACTTGAGGTGGTACAGCTCCATGAATCCGTCGGTGAGGAGCTTCCAGTTGCAGGCCAGGTCGTATTCGGTGACGGCGTGGTGGACCATCTGCGGCAGGCCGAGTTCGGTGAGGAGTTCGTCGAGCTCCGGCCCGAGCCAGTCAGCGATCGAGGCCTGAGCGACGTCGGGGTCGGGCGTGACCCACACCATCCCATGGCGGGCTTCGCAGGTGAGGCGCCGAAGGCCGGTCGTGCACGGTTCGACGGACGAGAACCGGTTTTTGTCGGCGACGGCCCGTAGCGAACCGTCGAGGTTGTAGGACCAACCGTGAAAGCCGCAGGAGAAGATGCGCGATGTTCCTGCTGCCTCGGTGACGACGGTTGCACCGCGATGGGCACACACGTTGCGCATCGCGTGGAGCTGCCCGTCGCGATCGCGGGTGATGATGATCGGGACCCCGGCCAGCTCGGCGGTGGCGAAGGATCCTGGTTCGGTCACTTCGGACTCGGCGACGGCGGGAACCGGGTGGGCGGCGATTGCCGCCACTTCGAGGCGGTGACGCTCGCGGTCGGTGTACACGTCGACGTGGAGGGTGTCAGACGGCCGATCAGCCGGGGGCGAGCCGGCACGAGCGAGGGCGAGGAGTTCGTCACCGATTGCTCGATCCATCTCGATTCGCATAGTGGTAGAGTTTTCGACCCATGGTAGAAAAAGTCAAGTCCGAAGATGGTGAGAGCCAAAACCAGGGACGGATGACGACCCGGCGGGCGCTCAAGCGAGAGGCCATCCTCGACGCCGCAGCTGCCCAACTCGCCGAGGGCGGGCTCGCGACCGCCACCCTCGACCGGGTCGGGGAGCGAGTCGGGCTCTCCAAGGCCGCGCTCTACTACTACGTCGACAGTCGTGATGACCTGCTCGCCGCCCTCATCGATCGTCTGCTCGCAGGAATGCGAACCGACGCGGCGGCGCGGGCCGGAGCCGACGCATCACCGCTCGAACAGCTTCGAGCATTTCTCTGCGCTCACATCGAGCAAGCTGCGACGTTGCCGGAGGGCCAGCTCGTCGTCAGCAACGTCGATGCCCTTGCCGCCGCTCCCGAAACGGCCCGAGCGTTGCACGACCACGAGCTCGTCGCCCGCCAACTCGTGGAAGCAGCCATCGCGGGCGGTGAGCTTCGATCCATCGACCCGCTCATCGCAACAACGGTGCTCTTCGGCGCCGGGAACACGCTGTGCCGAGTGTTCGACTCAGGCGGGCCTCGCTCCCTCGACGAGATGATCGCCGCCACCCTCGATCTGACGCTGGGAGCCTGGGCGACCTAGCGTCGCCACCATGGCCGAGCTCGAACGACCTACCCTTGCGCGATGTTGGGCATGACCCGCGACCAGGTACTGGCCTTCAACCTCGACGTCATCACGACCTTTCGGACCCACGACGGGGTCATGCCGGAGGGTCCCTTTCAGGGAAACCCGACGCTGCTGCTCACCATGACCGGCGCTCGCACCGGCCGGTCACTCACAACGCCGTTGACCTATGTGTCCGACCACGACCGCGCCTTGCTTGTGATGGCCTCGGCGGGCGGTAGCCCAACCCTCCCTGCGTGGGCCCACAACATCCGCGCCAACCCCCAGGTGACGGTCGAGGTCTTGGGCGACCGCTACGACGCCCGGGCCGAGGAAACGGTGGGCGACGAACGGGCCCGAGTTCTCGCGCGGATGACCGCCGCACTCCCCCGCTTCGGCGAGTACCAACAGTCCGTCGAACGGATGATCCCTCTGTTCCGCCTCGTGCGAGCGTGATGCGATGGTGAAGATTGGAATCGTCACGGGAAACGCCACCGCCGAGTCCTTGGCGCGGGTCGCCGATGCTGAACGGCTCGGCGTCGACTCGGTCTGGATCCCCGAGGCGTGGATGTTCGATGGCTTGACCCCGGCGGCGTTCGTCGCCGGCCGGACCGAAACGATCCGAATCGGTACGGCATGTGTGCAGCTCGGCTCTCGTTCGCCGGCGCTGCTCGCCATGTCGGCGTTGTCGCTCCAGGCCATGTCGAACGGGCGGTTCATTCTCGGGATGGGGTCGAGCGGGCCGCAGGTGATGGAGGGGTGGCACGGCGTCCGTTTCGACAAACCCGTCACCCGCACACGCGAGACAATGGAGATCATCCGACGGGTCGCATCGGGCGACCGACTCGCCTACGACGGTGCGACGTATCAGCTCCCGCTCCCGGACTCACAGGGCAAGTCGATGCGTTCGCCGGTGGCGATGTGGCCGATACCGATGTATGTCGCGTCGATGGGCCCTGCGAACCTTCGTCTCACCGGCGAGCTGGCTGACGGCTGGATCGGCACGGCGTTCATCGCCGAACACGCCGACGTCTACCTGGACCCGATTCGTGAGGCGGCGATCGCCGCTGGCCGCTCGGTCGACGATGTCGAAATCACCGTCGCGGCCGGGCTCGAATTCACTGACGACATCGAAACTGCCGGCCGCCGGCATGCCGCTGGCTATGCGTTCACGATCGGCGCCATGGGCTCGTCGAAAACGAACTTCTACAACCAGGCCTACACCCGCATGGGGTTCGGGGACGCAGTCGAGGACGTCCAACGATTGTGGGCCGCCGGCGACCGCGATGCCGCCGGGCAGGCGGTGCCGATCGAGATCGGCCTCCACACCAATCTCGTCGGCGATGACGAGTACGTGACCGGACGCTTGCGCGCGTACCGAGACGCCGGCGTCGACACGATTCGTGTCGGTGTCGACCTCGACACCGACACGCTCGACGACCTCGCCCGGCTCATGGACCTCGTCACCAACGTCAACGCTGAGCCATGACGCCCTGACCCCTTCTCGATGTGTCACCTCTTGGAGTTGTCACCTCTTGGTGTCTGACACCAAAAGGTGACAGCTTGACTACGGTGAGCGTTGAGTGATCGGCGTTCGAACACTGTCTGCGGGATTCCATAGGCCGAGCGGCTCAATTCGGTAGTTCCGAAGGTGCAATCCGGCGGTGACGTTCTTCATCGAAGCCGAGCTCGCGCCGAACGGGCGAGCACTATGCGTGTCTCACTCCTCGCGTCAGCCCACCCGTTGCGCCTGCTTACCGTCGGCGCCACGCTCATCCTCGCCGGGCTGCTGCTCTCGACGTTGGCAACCGCCTCTGCGGCGAACAGCGACGACTTCGTCATCACGGTCAAGACCGACAATCCCGGGACCGGCGAAGACGACGAGTTTCGATTCTCCGCAGTCGGCGGCAACTACACGATCGACTGCAACGACGACGGCACCCCCGAAGCCATCGGGGCAACCGGCACCTACATCTGCGACTACTCGGCGCTCGGTGGGCCCGGCACCTACACCATCGCCGTTCGAGACAACGCCGGCGACGGCACCGGGCTTCGGTCGGTGCGCTTCTCGCTCGGGGGCGATCAGCAGAAACTGCTGACGGTCGACAACTGGGGCACGTCGTCGTGGAACTCCTTCTACCGAATGTTCCACGCAGCGACGAACGTGACGTTCACCGCCACCGACACCCCCGACACCAGCGCAGTGACCACCATGCGGGAGGCGTTCTACGGTGCCACGGTGGCGAACCCGGACACCGCCGGGTGGGACACCAGCAAGGTCACCAACCTCTTCCGGATGTTCCGCGGTGCAACGCTCGCAACTCCGGACACGTCGGGCTGGGACACCAGCAAGGTCAAGAACATGCAGGACCTGTTCCGGCAGGCCTTCAGCGCCAACCCGGACACGTCCAACTGGGACACCAGCAATGTCACGACCATGGGCGGCATGTTCTACGACGCCCGGGCCGCCGACCCGGACACCTCGAGCTGGGACACCGGCAAGGTCACCAGCCTTGGCTCCATGTTCTACAGCGCCGACGTCGCAAACCCGGACGTCAGCGGCTGGGACACCAGCAACGTCTGGAACATGAACAACATCTTCGCGTTGGCTCCGCTCGCCACCCCCGACGTCTCGGGCTGGGACACGAGCAGTGCCACCACGATGGTCCAAACGTTCTATGGCGCCGTTGTCGCCGACCCCGACGTCAGCGCATGGGACACCAGCAACGTCACGCGTCTCTACCGCACGTTCCGCGGCGCCACCGTCGCCGACCCTGACGTCGGCGCATGGAACACCTCGAGCGTCACCGACATGATCCAGACCTTCTACGGCGCTCATGCAGCCGATCCCGACGTCAGCAATTGGGACACCAGCAATGTGACGACCATGGGCGGGATGTTCTACGACGCCCACGCAGCCGATCCCGACGTCACCAACTGGGACGTCAGCAACGTCACCAACCTCAACTACGTCTTTGCGTTGACCGAGGTCGCCGACCCCGACGTCTCCAACTGGGACACTTCGAACGCAACCTCAATGGCGGGCACGTTCTACAACGCCAAGTCGGCCAACCCTGATGTTTCTGGGTGGGACACCAGCAACGTCACCAACCTTTACCGCACCTTCCGCGGCGCCGCCATCGCCAACCCCGACGTCACCAACTGGGACACCGGCAACGTCACCAACATGCGGGAGCTCTTCCACGGCGCCACCATCGCCAACCCCGACGTCACCAACTGGGACACCAGCAACGTCACCAACATGCAGAGCATCTTCTCTGCGACGACAACGGCCCAGCCCGACACGTCGAACTGGGACACCAGCAACGTCACCAACCTCAGCAGCGCGTTCTACAACGCCAAGGCGGCCAACCCTGATGTTTCTGGATGGGACACCAGCAACGTCACCAACCTCTACCGCACCTTCCGCGGCGCCACGATCGCCAACCCCGACGTCTCCAACTGGAACACCAGCAACGTCACCAACATGCGCGATCTCTTCACCTACGCCTACGCCGCGAAACCCGATGTCACAGGGTGGGACACCGGCAAGGTCACGACGATGCAGAACATCTTCCACACTGCCAGCGTCGCCAACCCCGACGTCAGCGGCTGGGACACCTCGAACGTCACGGTGATGACCAACGCGTTCTACCGAGCCGCCGCCTTCGACCAAGATCTCTCTGGCTGGAACGTGAGCAGCCTCGACGGCAACGTCGCCAACTTCGTCAACGGCTCGGGTCTCAGCTCCGACAACTACGGCGAGCTGTTGCGTGCACTCAGCACGAGCGGCTTGTCCGACGGCCTCACCATGACAGCGAACGGTCTGCGTTACCCGTGTCAGGCGGAGGCGGCTCGGGATTCGCTCATCGACGTTCAGTCCTGGACGATCATCGGCGACGTCGACGGTTGCGCACCGACCGCCCCGGCGATCACCCCTGCGTTGTTGGCGGCCAGCGACAGCGGCACATCCGACACCGACGACATCACCAACGCCGCCACGCTGGACTTCCAACTCAACTGCACGGAGGCAGGCGGCGAAGCCCGCATCTCGGTTGACGAAGCCGGCCTGCGACGAACGATCGCCAGCACCCCCTGTCCAGCGGCGGGACCCGTCACGGCAAGCGTCGCCGCAACCGCGTTCGCCGACGGAAACGGAAGTGGTGAGGGCACCTGGACGGTGACCTACACCGAAGTCGACGCAGCCGGAAACGAGTCATCCCCGGCTCCCGGTTTCGATCTGGTGATCGACCACACCGCACCGATCGACAACTGGGGTTGGCTCGACCACATCCGCTCAATCACCGACCCCGGCCAGGTGCTGCGTGGCGGCTGCAACGAGGACGCCCGCGGTCACGCCGTGATCACCACCTCGCCGGCCGGCGGTTTGGGCCCCGACCCGGTGACCGCACCACTCGACGCCCGCGGCAACTTCACGATCACCGGACTCGCCTGGGCGGACGGTGTCTACGACGTCACCGTCGAGTGCTTCGACCGGGCCGGCAACGGGCCCGGCATCAAGACCTTCCCGGCCGCCCTCACCATCGACCTCGACTGAAACCCGATCTCATGCCTTCGCAAACACTCATCCGCGCTCACGCCGACCTCCGCCGCCTGATGATCCTTCGATGCACGATCGCGACGGCCGTGACGTTGCTGGTCACGCTGCTCATCTGGCAAGCACAAACGGCTCGAGCCGCTCATTCGGCCGATTTCGTAATCACCGTCACGACCCACAACCCCGGCACGACCGACGACGATCAGTTCCACCTCGGCGCCACCGGCACGAACTACACGATCGACTGCAACGACGACGGCACCCCCGAAGCCACCGCCATCAGCGGCGGCTACACCTGCGACTA
This sequence comes from Actinomycetota bacterium, assembly GCA_039188975.1. Taxonomy (GTDB): domain Bacteria; phylum Actinomycetota; class Acidimicrobiia; order Acidimicrobiales; family Aldehydirespiratoraceae; genus UBA11606. The sequence continues at coordinate 474 of JBCCYT010000118.1, read as the reverse complement.
CTCGACCCTCGGCGGACCCGGCACCTACACCATCGCCATCCGCGACAACGCCGGCGACGGCACCGGCCTCGCCAGCATCCGCTTCGCCACCGGCGGCGACCACCGCAAACTCATCACCGTCGAAAACTGGGGCGACATTGCGTGGACCAGCTTCCGCCAGATGTTCTACGCCGCCGAAAACGTCACCTTCAACACCACCGACACACCCAACACCAGCAACGTCACCACGATGCGGGAGATGTTCTACAACGCCTACGCGGCAAATCCGGACACGTCGGGATGGGACACCGGCAGCGTCACCGACATGTTCCGCATGTTCCGCGACGCCCGCGCCGCCAACCCCGACACGTCCGGGTGGGACACCAGCAGCCTCACCCAGATGACCGAGATCTTCCTTCGGGCCTACGCCGCCAACCCCGACGTCTCCAACTGGGACGTCGGCAACGTCACCGACATGCACGCCATCTTCTACGG
>JBCCYT010000117.1:0-13360 GCA_039188975.1 Actinomycetota bacterium | reverse complement strand
GCCAGTGACGGACCAGCCGATGGACTCAGCTACGACACCGCCGTCACCACCCGCTTCTTTCGCGTCATGGTGATCATGTTCATCTTGGCGATGGGTGCCCAGGTTGGTGCGTTGAGCCAGGTCGCCAAGCTCGGGACCGAGCGCATCGACCGGCCGACCGGCGCGCTCGCCGTATCGGCGATCGCACTCGGCAGCGTGATCGGTCGACTGGCCGGCGGCGCAGTCGCCGATCGACTCCCACTCATGCGGTTCACGGTCGTGCTCGCACTGGGCCAAGCCGTCACCCTCACCGGGATCGCGTTCGCGGACAGCCGACTCGCGCTCATGTTGATCGCCTTCGCGTTCGGCACGACCGTCGGCAACCTCCTGATGCTCCAGCCGCTGGTCATCGCCAGTGCGTTCGGCATCGCTGCCTACCCGCGCATCTTCGCGACCCAACAGCTGCTGGTCACGGCAGGCGTGGCCGGCGGTCCACTCCTGCTCGGCTTCTTGCGAGACCAGTCGTCGTACCGAACCAGCTATCTCGTTGCGGCGGCCCTGTCGATCGTCGCAGCTGCGATTGCGGCCTCAACCGGCATCCGCCACCCAACGCCGGCAACGATCACCGACGCCCCTCACGACGGGTAGGCGAACAGGGCCGGCGTCCCGCCGGTGTGGATGAACACCACGTCGTCGTCGACGTCGTAGCGGCCGGCGCGTACGTGCTGGATCAAGCCCGCCATCGCCTTGCCGCTGTACACCGGGTCGAGCAGCACACCCTCCAGCTCGGCACACATCGCCACTGCGTCGCGCATCGCGTCAGTCGGCACCCCATAGGCCTCGCCGACGTGGGTGTCATCGATGACGACCGCGTTGGGACCGAGTCGACGATCGACGCCAACCCGGGCCAGCACTCCCTCGGCCAGTTCTCGAACGATCGGACCGAGATAGGCAGCCGTCGCGCCAGCGCTGACCCCCAAGACCGGCACGTCACTGCGCCGGATCGCCAGCCCTGCGATCAACCCACCCTGGGTTCCTCCGCTGCTCGTCGCATGCACGATCTCGCGCGGCGTGAACCCGAGATCGGTGGCTTGGCGCAGTAGCTCAGCCGCTGCGGTGCGGTAGCCGAAGGCGCCGATGAGCGACGAGCCACCGAGCGGAATCGCGTACGGGGAATGCCCATCCGCCTGCAACCGCGCAACCCGCTCCACCAGCGCCGCAACCATGTCGGTGCCCTTGTCGTAGCCGATGACGACCGCACCCAGCAGCTCATCGAGTTGACGGTTCCCCCCGTGGTTGTATGCGTCGGGCCAATCGGGGAAACGATGCTCGAGCAACAGCTCGCACCGCAGCCCAACCTTCGCCGCAGCCGCCGCCGTCTGGCGACAGTGGTTGCTCTGGGTCGCCCCGACGGTCACGACGATGTCGGCCCCCTGGTCGACCGCATCGGCCATGAGGTATTCGAGCTTGCGGACCTTGTTGCCGCCGATCGCCAAGCCGGTCGCGTCGTCGCGCTTCATCCACAACCGTGGACCTCCCAGCTCCTCGGACAGTCTCGGCAGGCGCTCGAGCGGCGTGGGCAGATGCGCCAACGCCACGTGGGGAACCCGAGTGGGAGAAGAGCCAGACGACATGGGCCGAAACCGTACTCAGGTCCTCGCCCAACGCGCCGATGAAGTAGACGTGCCAGTCGACGGTCTTCCTGCCTGCCCCCACTGTGGAGCGATTCTCAACACCACGGTGTGCGTGATCTGTGGCAAGACCGATCGCGACGACGTGCAGCTCGTTGCGAAGGCTCCGGTCCAGCGGGGCCTGACCCGCACGAGCAAGCTCCAGCTCACCGCCTTCGCGGTCGGATTCCTGGCGCTCATCGGTGCCGGCGGCTTCACCTACCTCCAGCTCACCAAGCAGCCCGAGAGGGTCGAGCCGACCGCCCTCGCGGCGCCACCATCGACAACCACGCCGGCGATCACCGATGCAGCGGCGCGGATCGTGCCGATGGTGCACGCCGGCCGAAACGTCCTCACCGGGGCTGCGTTCGCGAGCGTCGACCACCAGCCCGGCATCGACGCCGTCGCCGCGATCGCAAACCGCGGACCCGCTGGGTTCTCGCTCAGCGGGCCAGAGCAGGCCGTATGGAACGACATCGATCTGGTCGGGGCCGAAACGACCCAACCCTTCGCGGCTCGTTCCATCGTCAACGACACCGCGACCCTCGCCGACGTCTGGATCATCGCCGGTGGCGACGAATCCGGCACCGATTCAGCGGCCTATCTCGAACTCGCCCAGTCGATCCTGTCCCCGACCAACGCGAGCACGTCGATTGCGGTCACTGCGGACCGCGACCTCCACCAGCTCAGCAACGACGGCAGCCGCACCCTGTGGGTCGACATCCGTGACACCTGGATGCTCGTCTACTGGGCACCGGACAGCACCACCACCGAGACGCTCACGGCGATCAGCGCGGCCTGGAGCTGACGCCGCCCGCCACAATCACTCGCCGACGTTCACCGCTTGGGCGGTCGGCCGGTGTGCACGAAGTCGAGTGACGCCGCCACATTGCGGCTGACGAACCGCTCCATACGCGGCGCCGCCAGATAGCGGCCGGTCGCCAGCAGCGGCAGCAGCGAACCCGAATGGTCGAACTCCTCGATCGACGCTCGCGTCATCTTGATGAGATGCGCCGTCACGATGAACGAGCCGGCCCCGTCCGCCAACGCTGCGTCGATCATCGCGTCACCCGCGTCGGCACCCGCCGCGGCGATCGCATTCACGGCCGCCTCCTCCTCGCCGCGGCGGATCAGCATCGCCACGTCCCCGGTCGTCGGATCGATCACCGGTTCCGGCCGAGCACCGTGCTCCCGCTCGGCTCGGCCCGTGTCGTGACACAGCCACACCGACCAGAGCGCCTGGCGAACCGTCGCCGCGGATGGATGGGCCCGATACGCCCAACGCGCCGCTCGGGCCGTCGTCAATCCATGGGTGATGTCGAGCCACCCAAACGCCTCCTCGGTGTCGAACTCGACATCGAGGTCGTAGCGAAGAAGGCGGCGGCTGACCGCGTCGACCACGGCATCGAGGATCCGTTCGACGCCGGCACCGGACGCGAGCGCCGCAATCGCCTCATCGATCGGCGGATGTCCGCTGTCGAGGAAGACGTCCACCAGGGTTGGATCCGACCAGGACGGGTCCAGCGGCACCGTTGCGAGCGATTCGAGGTCGGCGGCGGCCACGGCGGCGACCGCCTTGCGCATGTACGGCAACGCGTCTTCCCGGGTGGCCCCGGTCGTGGACCGCGCGACCTCCGGAAGTACCACCGCCGCCTTGTCCCAGCCCACTCGTTCGAGCAGCTCGAACGCCTTCTGCACATAGATGATCCCGTGGCCGTAGCTCAGGTGATGCATCGAGGCAGCCTCGATGAACTCGCGGCGAGCGGCGGCGGGCGAACCGTCAGCAAGCCGGCGGGCCGCGCCCATCGCCGCCTCGTAGTCCTCCGCTTCGACCGAGGCGACGAAATCGGCGTCACTCGGTTCGACGAGATCACGAGCGGGACGACCGCGAGCTGGTTCGGCAAGTGCGGCCAGGCCCTGCACGAGGGGAAGGGCGCGATCGTCGCCGCTTCGCTCCTCCGCCCACGCGAGACAGTCGGCGCCGGTCGCCATCCCGTGACCCGGGCCCCATTCGTCGCGGCGGACATTGTGGTCGATTCCGACCCACGCGATCTCGGCTGGCGTGGCGCCGTTGCTCAGGAGCCGAACCGTGTCGCGCGAGACCTGACCGACATAGTGATCCTCGATGCCACGGCGCAGGCTCGGCCAGAGCTTCGCTCGGGCCTGCTCGGGTGTGGGTTCGGTCACGGTGACCGACACCTCGCCCTTGTCGATGGACACCTGATGGCACGGCAGGTTCTCCTCGCCAAGGACACACTCGCCGGTGTCGACTCGGAATTTCCAGTTGTGCCATTGGCAGGTGATGAGCTCGCCGTCGAGCGCCCCGGTCACCATGCCGTACCCCTGATGCGGGCACGCGTTGTCGAGCGCATGCACGCCCGATGCCGTCCGGATCAGCGCGATCCGGCGCTCGCCGACCTTGGCCAGCTTCATCTCGCCTTCAATGAGGTCATCGAACTGCGCCACCACCTCGGTGATCGAACCGCTGGTCTCATCGCTCGGGGGGACAGGGATGGTGTCGGTCATGGCGATGATGGTAAAAGTTCAAGTGAACATGAAGTCAAGCGATGGTTCCGATCTTCTCTCCGTCGGCGACGTGGCCGACCGTTGCGGCCTCGCGACCTCGGCCGTGCGTTACTACGACGAGCTCGGCCTGATCACCTCGACCCGCACCGGAGGCGGTCAGCGCCGGTTCACTCGCGACACGATCCGGCGCATTGCCTTCATCACCGCCGCTCAGGCCGTCGGCCGGAGTCTCGAAGAGATCGGTGACGCACTCGCAACGCTGCCCGAGCAACGAACACCGACCCATGCCGACTGGAACCGGGTCGCCACCTCCTGGAAGCCTCGGCTCGACCAGCAGATCGAACGGCTCATGGCGCTGCGCGACCAGCTCGACGCGTGCATCGGCTGTGGCTGCCTCTCGCTCGAGAGATGCGCCATGTACAACCCGACCGACGTTGCCGCGAAGCTCGGCACCGGCCCTCGCTACCTCCTCGGAGAATCGATGGACGACGCACTCGAGCAGTAACGTCGCCCCATGGCCGAGTTCACCCGCCAACCACCAGAATGGACCGACCGGGCCCCGATCAAGGTCCGAGCGAGCCGCGAGATGCTCGCCGAACCCGCAGAGGTCTGGGCCGCGATCTGTGACCACGAACGCTGGCCAGAGTGGTTCGATGCGCTCTCCGGGGCTCGCGGCACCGGTGGCGAAGGGCTGGGTTCGACCCGGACGGTCACCGTCGGCAACGCCGAAATCGACGAGGAGTTCATCGTCTGGGACGAGCCACGCTCCTGGGGGTTCACCGTCCTCCGAGCGGGCGGCCCGCTGGGACGGGTCGCCGAGAGCCTCAACGAGCGCATCGACATCCAGGTCTTGTCGCCCGACCGCGTCCGCGTCACCTACCTCATGGCCTTCCAGCCGCGGCGCTTCGCCAAACCGGCCTTTCGGGTCCTCAGCGGCGGCCTGAAGAAGAACCTGCGCGCCTCGCTCGGCAACCTCGAACGTTTCATCGAAGCCGAACGAACCGCCCCGCACGCGTAGAGATGCAGCGTCGGGCTGATCAGCTCAGCCAGCTCTTGACCTTCTCGATGTCAGCAAGCGGGGTGGGACCGGTGGGTGAGACCTGCAACTGGGTGACCCCAGCCGACCGGAACGCCTCGACCCGTTCCCGCACGTACCCTTCATCGCCGACCAACGAGGTGGCGTCGAGATACTCCTGGGGAACGAGCGCCATCGCGTCGTCCTTCTTGCCCTCGAGATAGAGGTTCTGGATCTGCTCGGCCTCGTCCTCGTAGCCGTACTTGCGGAAGATGTTGTTGTAGAAGTTCTTGCCTTTGGCCCCCATGCCGCCCACATAGAGCGCGGTCATGAAGCGACCAGCGTCGCGAATCTTGCGGGCCATCTCGTCATCATCGGTAATGCAGAGCGCGCCGCCGGTCGAGATCTCGAGCGGACCCAACGCTGGATCTCGCTTGGCGAGCCCCGCGTCGAGGTCGGCCTTCCACACCCCGTCGGCTTTGTCGGGGTGGAAGAAGGCAGGCAGCCAGCCGTCGGCCACCTCGGCGGTGAGCTCGACGTTCTTCGGGCCGAGCGACGCCAGATAGATCGGGATGTTGTCGCGAACCGGGTGGTTGATCAGCTTCAGCGGCTTGCCCAGGCCAGTTCCCTGATCGGCCGGAAGGGGGAGCTGATAGTTGGGCCCGTCGTGTACGACGACCTCACGACGCCAGATGGTGCGGCAGATCTCCATGATCTCGCGCTGCCGTCCAAGCGGCTTGTCGTACTTCACGCCGTGGAAGCCCTCGATCACCTGCGGCCCCGAAGCGCCGATGCCCAAGATGAACCGTCCGCTGGAGACGGCGTCGAGTCCAGCCGCCGTCATCGCCAGCGTGCTCGGGGTCCGCCCGTAGATGTTGAAGATGCCCGAACCGAGCTGCATGGTCTCGGTTTTGGCGGCCAGGTAGCCGAGGATCGACACCGCGTCGAAGCCGTACAGCTCCGGCACCCATCCGACATCGACGCCCGCACGTTCGAGGTCGGCCGCCTCCGCCGCCGCCAGCCGTGGATCGCCGGAGTACGTGAGCATCATCGAGATCTGCATGGTCGTGGAGCGTAGACCTCGCTTGCGTTGACGGGGAAGCTGCGACGAGGGTGACGTTCTGAGCTCGGCGCTGCTCAGGCGAGGAGGTCCGAGAAGAACTCCCAGACGACGTCGACGGTCTCGATGTCACGATTCTGCGTTCCGAAGAAGCCACCGCCCGCCTCGATGACTCGGCTCGGCTCGTTGTGGCCGCCGCCCTCGACCGCATAGAGCGTGGCGATCACCGTTCCGTCGCTGGCATAGCTCGTTGTCGTAATCGTCGAGCCGTCGGCGGGGTCCACATCGGCGAGCACGTTGGTCGTCGGCTCGCTGAGGCCAAAGCGTTCTGCCCAGTCGGCAACCGACCCTTCCGCCGACTCCACCAGAGACCCGCTGAACATGGCGCCGCCAGCGAAGGGCATGATCGAGTCGGCCGTTCCATTCATGAACAGCGCCGGGACCGCCTCTCCCGCCGACACGCACTCAGACGACTGGGCGTTCGCCGCCGCGATCGCGGCAAACCCAGCAATGCGGTCCGGGCGTTCCTCGGCCATCCGTATCGCCATGTGGCCACCGTTGGAGGTCCCGGTGAGGAACACCTGATCGTCAGCGACGCCGTGCTGTTCGACAAGCTCGTCGACCATCGCTTCGAGGTACGCCACGTCATCGGCGTCGCTGTTGGTGTCGGCGTCGGCGCGGCAGTCGTTCCACGCCCCGCCCACCCCCTCCGCGCCGACGACGACGATCCCCTGATCGTCGACGAGCTCGAGCCACAACGCATGAGGAGAGCCGACGCCATCGAGGCCCAGGGTTGCGTCGGCCGAGGAAGAGTTCTGGTGCAAGACGATGACGACCGGTGCACCGACGGGATCCTCTGGCAGCCCGACGTGGTAGCCCCGCTCGACGCCGTCGACGAGCAACGTCTGCTCGATCGCAATCGTCGAACGCTCGACTGCGGGCGCCGTCGTGGGTGGAGCTGTGGTCGTGGGTGGAGCTGTGGTCGTGGGTGCAGGCGTGGTGGTGGGTGCAGGCGTGGTGGTGGGTGCCGGTGAGTCACCGATGGCCACGGGCTCATCGTCGGTTGACGTCCCACATGCCGCGCTGATGAGCAACGCGACCGCCACCGCAATCACGGTCGAGGTACGCACGGGTTGTTGTTTGAGCATTGGGGTTGTGGTGGTGGTCATCGTCTCGGAGCGGGTCGGTGGTTGCGTCACATTCGAGAAGCGGACTGAGTGGGGGCTGAGAGCGGTCTGAAGATTGGCTGAAACCGGATGGATTTTGTGTCAGTCTTTGTGTCAGAAGATTGGCGGCCATAGTCTTCGGTCATGGAGACGTACGGGAACTGGCAGGGCACGATCGGGCGCACGGTTGCGGAGTCGACGCCCGACTGGCCCGAGCCGGCCCATCCGGGCGAGGACGCGCCGAACGTCGTCGTCGTTCTCTTCGACGACCTCGGCTTCTCCCAGCTCGGGTGCTACGGCTCGACGATCGACACCCCCAACATCGATGCCCTTGCCGCCGGCGGCCTTCGGTACACGAACTTTCACGTCACGCCCCTGTGTTCACCAACCCGGGCGGCGCTGCTGACGGGCCGCAACCACCACACGGTCGGTATGCGAGGCGTGTCGAACATGACGAGCGGCTTCCCCCACCTCACCGGCCAAATCTCCGATCATGCGGCGACGATGGCCGAAGTCCTGCACGACGAGGGCTACTCGACGTTCGCCGTCGGCAAGTGGCACCTCGCGCCGATGGAGCAGTGCTCGGCCGCCGGCCCCTACGACCAGTGGCCGCTGCAGCGTGGGTTCGACCGCTTCTACGGCTTCCTCGACGGTGAGACCGACCAGTTCAACCCGGCGCTCACCTACGACAATCACCACATCGATCCGCCCAAGGGTCCCGACGAGGGCTACCACGTCAGCGAAGACATCATCGACAAGGCAATCCAGTTCATGCACGACTCGGTGTCGATTCGACCCGATCGGCCGTTCTTCCTGTACGCCGCCTTCGGGGCCACCCACGCACCCCATCAAGCACCGGAGTCGTACCTCGAGAAGTACCGGGGCGCATTCGACCAGGGGTGGGATGAGGTGCGGGCCGAGTGGTTTGCCCGACAACAGGACATGGGTCTGCTCGTCGAGGGCACCGAACTCGCCCCCCGCAACCCAGGGGTCGAAGCGTGGGACGACATGCCGGAGGTCCACCAGCGCCTCGCCGCTCGCCTGCAGGAAGCCTTCGCCGCGTTTCTCGAGCACACCGATGTCCAGATCGGCCGTCTGATCGACGCACTACGCAACCTCGGTCAACTCGACAACACGATCGTGATGGTGCTCGCGGACAACGGCGCCTCGCAGGAGGGCGGCCCCTTCGGCGTCATGCACGAGATGAAGTTCTTCAACGGCATCCTCGAGACACCCGAACAGGCCATCGATCACATCGACGAGATCGGCGGCCCGCACAGTCACACCAACTACCCGTGGGGCTGGGCCCAGGCCGGCAACACGCCGTTCAAGTGGTACAAGCAGAACACCCACGAAGGTGGTGTCCACGTTCCCCTCGTCGTGCACTGGCCCGAGGGGCTCGCCGAGGTCGGCGGCGAGCTGCGCCATCAGTTCCATCACGTCAACGACATCGCCCCCACGATCTACGAGGCGTGCGGGATCACACCGAAAGACGCCTACAACGGCCGCGAGCAAATGCCGATCAGTGGGACCTCCCTCGGCTACACGTTCGCCGGTGCCTCCGAACCGACCCGCAAGGAGGTCCAGTACTTCGAGATGGGGGGTCACCGCGGCATCTGGCTCGACGGCTGGAAGGCGGTGACCCGCCACGAGCCGAAGACCTCCTTCGACGACGACGTGTGGGAGCTGTACCACGTCGATGTCGATCCGTCGGAGTGCACGAACCTGGCCGACTCGGATCCCAACAAGCTCGACGAGCTGATCGACCGGTGGTGGGAGGAAGCCGAACTCCACGGTGTACTGCCGCTCGATGACCGAATGCTGGAGCTGTTCGGCGCCCGCCACCGCGACCGCTCGCCGCATCCGGCCGATCGACGCTACGTCTACCGCCCGCCCGTCGCGCCGATGCCGTCCCAGGCCAGCGCGTCCCTCGGCGGCAAGAGTTTCGAAGCGATCGCCACCGTCGAGCGCGGCGCCGGCCACGGCGGCGTGCTCTTTGCCACCGGTACGGAGAACTCCGGCATTTCGTTCTTCGTCAAAGATGACCGGCTCGTGTTCGACTACAACGCCTTCGATGCCCACACCATCATCAGCTCTGATGGGCCCATTCCCGAAGGTGCACGCACGCTCACCGCTCGGTTCCTGCGCGGCCCGAAACGCACTGCGGTCGTGACACTGTTGGCCGACGACCAGACCATCGGGTCGGGTGAGATCCCGTGGATCATGAGCACGATCTCATCGGTCGGCATGTCGATCGCGCTGGATGCCGGTTCGCCGGTCAGTCGCGAGTACGACGACCACTTCCCCTTCGAAGGCACGCTTCAGACCATGGCGTTTCAGCTCCTCAGCCGAGACGATGTCGACACCCTTCGAGCTGAGCTCGCCGCCGAGATGGGGCGACAGTAACGCGGCCCCAAAGGCTGCGGTTCAGCGCTTCGGGCGCCAGTCGTGGCGGCTTGGGTCCCACTCGGCGCCCTCGTACATGTCGAGGTCGTCGCGGTAGCGCTCGGCGATCAACTCGTCGGCTCCTGGGTCTCGCACCTCGCTCGTGCGTAGATCGAGGACCGGGCCACGCCCGACCGAGGTCGGTCGAGCGATCATCGTGTCGGTGCCTGCGCCAAGGCGACGGCGCCACTCCCCCGCGGTTCGATCGGCGGTGCCATTCGGGACCGCCCAGGGCCGTCGACCAAGGGCCGCGTACTCTGCGGCGGTCCGCTCAACCGGCCGACCCGCACGTTCGGTGAGGCCAGCCAACATCACCCGCTGGAGCTCGGATCGACACACGAACGGCTGCGGACCCGCCGCTCGAACAAACGATGCTTGCGGTCGAAGATGCAGGTCGAGCGCATCGTCGTTGCGCCAGACCGAGAGCCCCGTTGCGAACTCTCGGTAGGAGAGTCGGGGATGGTCGGGGGTGAGTTTGTCACCGCTCATGACCTCGATCAGCGTTCGAATCGACGGCGAGAGCTTCTCGACGGGCGGACGAATCATGTGGGTGATGTAGACCGATGCCAGCCGGCTACGGGGATCGCGGACGGTCACGAAGGTCGGGAGCTGCCGGACCAGCGCGTCAGGGCTCGGCCGATACGAGAGTCGGAAGGGTCGCCACGCTTCGGCCGGGTTGTCTGGATGGGGGCCGGTCATCGACAAGAACCACCGCTTGGCAGAACCCGATGCGACGTTGGGGATCACCGCCAACACGAACCCGCCCGCGGGGTGGTGGAAGAACTCCTGCCAGACCGGCACCGCCCGTTCGCCCTCCCCGTGCATCGTGAGACACGGTAGTCCGCCGAGGGCGTGATTCGCCTCTCGGAAGCACCCAGAGTGGGCGACAGGTCACCAGGAGGGTGCATTTTTCGGTGATCTCCAGTTGCGAACCACCGGACGGATCGGCCAACGTGAGTCATGACCTTCTCTGATCTCGGATCCGACATCGCTCGTGCGGCGGCTGACCTCGATGCACAGACGATCGAACTGCGGCGGGCGATCCATGCCGACCCTGAACTCGGGCTCGATCTGCCACAAACCCAGAAGAAGGTCACTGATGCGCTCACCGGGCTGGGGCTGGACATCACCCTCGGCGAGTCGCTCAGTTCGGTTGTCGCCGACTTGGACACGGGGAAACCGGGACCCACGATCTTGCTGCGCGGCGACATGGATGCCTTGCCGCTCCAGGAAGACAACCCGATCGACTTCAAGTCCAAGCACGATGGCCGGATGCACGCCTGTGGGCACGATGCTCACGTGGCCATGCTTGCCAGCGCAGCTCGGCTCTTGGCCGAGAACAAGGATTCGCTCACCGGGAAGGTGCGCTTCATGTTCCAGCCGGGCGAGGAGGGTTTCCACGGCGCCAAGTACATGATCGACGAGGGCGTGCTCGATGGCGTCGACCGGGCCTTTGCGATCCATGTCTTCACGAACTTTCCGTCCGGGCAGTTCGCCATCAGGGATGGCGCGATCTTGGCATCGGCGGACAAGTTCGACATCACGATCCACGGTTCGGGGGGTCATGCTTCGGCGCCGCACAACTGCACCGATCCGATTCCTGCGCTCGGAGCGACGATCACCGGCCTTCACGCCATGGTTGGTCGTTCGCTGGCCGCGACCGAATCCGGGCTGGTCACCGTTGCCCACGTCGAAGCGGGCACGACGAACAACATCATCCCTCCGCAGGCATGGATGGAAGGCACGATCCGTTCCCACAGTGAAGCGACCCGCCAGGCGCTCAAGGACGGCGTTGTGCGGGTCGCCGAAGGGACGGCGGCTGCGCACGGGTGCACCTGTACGACCCACATCGAGCCCGGCTACCCCGTGACCGTGAACCACGAGGGCCAGACTGAGATGGTCGGCAAGGTGACGTCGGCGGTGTTGGACCAGGTCGTGACCGTGATGCCCGAGCCGGCGATGGCGGCGGAGGACTTCAGTTACGTCCTTCAGCAGGTTCCCGGTTCGATGGCGATGCTCGGGGTCTGTCCCGAGGGTGAAGACTGGACGACCACGGCGCCGAACCATTCGAACTTCATGACGATCAATGAGACGGCGCTGCAAAAGGGTGTCGCCCTCTACGCCGGTATGGCACTCGCCGGGTAGCGGCGAGCAACAACACAGCCGGGTAGCGGCGAGCGAGGCCGACAGCGCGGTCAGGCGGGGCGGAGCGCGCGGGGAAATCCGTCGAGGGTGCGCAGCACGAGGCGGGTGTTCGTTTCTTCGGCTCCGAGTTCGTCCTTGAGTCGTCCGAGGAGGGCGTCGAGTTCGGTGACGTCGGTGGTGAGGACGCGAAGCTGCATGTCGAACCGTCCGGTGAGGTGCATGGCGTCGACCACGGCGTCGAACTCGGCGCTGTCGAAGGAAGGTTCGACCCAGTATGCGCCGGGGCTGAGTCGAACGTCGACGAGCGCTTCGATGGTTCGACCGGCGAGCGCCGGGTCGATCCGTGCATGCACGCCGGTGATGACGCCGGAGTCGTTGAGCCGTTTGAGCCGCTCGCTGGTCGCCGACAGGCTGAGCGGGAGTCGTTCAGCGAGGTCGGTGACCGAGATTCGGCCATCGGCTTGAAGCTCATCGATGATCTTGCGGTCGAGAGAGTCCATGACCGAAGACTATTCGGCCAGGCTTGGTCTGTGGCACTGAATTCCGATGCGATCACGGCAACGGACCAGAGACACTACGGTCATGACGTTCAGCCTCGTGCTTCTCGGGTTTGCCCTCAACCTGCTGTTTGTGTTGCCTCCAGGACCGCTGGCCGTCACCCTCGTGGAGGTCGGTGTGAGCCAGGGGCGTGCGGCGGGGGCTCGAAGTGGGATCGGGATCGCGGCGGGAGATCTTGCGGTTGGTAGCGCGGCCGGTCTCCTCGTCGTGTCGGGTGGCGTCTTGCCCGATGGCGCGTTCGGCACGGTGCAGGTCGTGTCGGCGGTCGCCCTCATCGCCATCGGCGTCGCGATGGCAGTCCGCCCGTCGACGGTTGAGTCGGTCGCGGGTGCGATCCAGCGGCCGGTCCGGGCGTTCTTCCTGCTCACCGTGTTGACCCCGACCGTCTTCGGTGCGTGGATTGCGATCATCACAGCGTTGCCGTTTGCAGACGACTTCGACGCGATCTTGGCGTTCGTGATCGGGGCTGGCATTGCGTCGGCGGCCTACCATGTCGCGCTCGGGTCGGCGGCGGGTGAGGTCGGGCGCCACGTCAGTGGTCCGGTGATGATCCGGGTCGCCCAGGCCGGCGGCGTGCTCTTCGCCGGCGTTGGGGTCCTCATGCTCCTTGGCTGACCTCTGCACCGGTCCGTGGTTCGAGGGACGCCTGTACCTACATCGTGAACCGCAGGTTGCGGGCTGCCTTGTCACCCCAGGCGTCGTCGCCGGTCCAGGAGATGCGGCCTGCGTCGATGCGCTGTTGCGGATCGACTCGGCCACAGGCCAGCATCACGAACGTCTCGGTGTCGGCGGTGAG
>JBCCYT010000116.1:0-13407 GCA_039188975.1 Actinomycetota bacterium | reverse complement strand
GCGCTTCGTTCAGCGCACGTGACCTTCTCTGCGCTTCGTTCAGCGCACGCAGGTGCACTCGACCTTGTCGTCCATCGCCTGCCACTTGTAGTCCCGCGGCTCTGACATCACTTCGCAGCCCGTGCATCGCAACGCCCACTGCTTTCCCACCGCCATCAGCGCCACTGGATGCTCGCCGGTCGACAAACGCGGCTTCTCGCGCACCTGCTTCGGTTTCGAAATCTCCGGCAACTCCGGACTCACCATCTCCAGGTACGGCTGCGCCTCGGCCGTCCACTCGGTGATCTCCTCTGGCTTCAGGTTCGGCGAAACGAACTCACCAACCGTTTCCGGCTCAATCAGCTCCGCAGGGCCGGTGTAGTCGAGGAACGTCGCGAGCTGATCGAACTCCGACGGCTTGAAGATGCGGGACGCTTCGGCGATCATCTCGATCTCTTCCAGGAAGCCGTCACGATCCTCGGAGAATCGTGGATCTTCCAGCGTGTCCGCCGCGAAAATGATCACGAACCGAGCACCGCTGCCGAGCGGCTTCCGACGCAGGATCCGACCCATCCGCTGAATCATCTGGCGGCGAGTGCGGCTCGCCGACACGACCAACCCCAGGTTGGCGTTCGGGACATCGACCCCTTCGTCGAGCACCCGAGGCGCAGCGACCGCATCGAGTTTGCCGTCGCGCAGATCATCGAGAATCGTGCCCCGGTCGCGACGCCCGGTATCGCCGGTGATGATCTCGATGTTCACCACCGGGTCGAGCCGCACGATCGCATGGTTGGCCGCCCGAACCGTTTCGGTGAACAACAAGGCGCCGTCAGCAGCCTTGATCGCATCGGCGAACTTGCCGAGTGCCTCATACTTCGCCGAACTCGTCGCCACGATCTCGCGGCGGGTCGAGAACGCATTGAGATAGTCGTTCGCCGCTCGGCCGTCAGGGCCGGCATCGTTCGCCGCAAGGTGGTGCACCGCGGCGAGGAAGTCGCCGAACGGCTCGTGGGGGATGCCCTTGATCTGCTTCAACGCCCGACGAGCGGCCACGATCCGGCCCTCGGTCGCGTCGTACTCGGTGCGCTCCTCGTGGGTGAGCGGCACGGCCATGAAGCCGACCCGAGGCTGGGCGCACACACCGTCGCTGATCGCGGAGAGGAAGTCGTAGCGGTAGCAAATGCCGCCGAAATACGGCAGCAGGATCGATTCGACCGCATCGTCGGACCGCTCGAGCGTTGCGGTGAGCCCGAGCCGTTCCTGGTATTCCGGCAGCAAGCTCTTGCGCAGCACGGCGCCACCGAAACCATGACACTCGTCGGCGACGAGAATGCCGCCCCGGTCGGTCGTCGGTAGCGGGACCCGGCTCGCGGCCGAGTGGCGGGTCGTGATCAAGACGTCGCAGTCGATCGGACGGTCACGGTAGCCGTCGCCCAAACGGCCGATCTCGGCGTCAGGCATCCAACGCCCGAGCCGCTCGAACCACTGCTCCATCAGCACCCGCGACGGCACGATCACCAACGCGAACAAGCCTCGATTCACCGCGTCTTCGATGGCGGTCAGCGCAACATCGGTCTTGCCGGATCCAGTGACAGCCTCGATCACACCCCGGCGACCGCATCGGTGCCAGGCCATCAACGCATCGTGCTGCCAGCGATAGAGATCGTGAGCCAAGGCGTTCAGGCTAGAAGGACGACCCCTCCGAGCGGCGCGCTTCGTTCAGGCAACAACACCCGCATTTCGGAGATCGGTGATCGTGGTGTCGTCGCGACCCAAATCTCGCAAAATCTCGTCGGTGTGCTCACCGACCGAACCGATCTGCGGTCGAAATGCCGGTTGCGTTGCCGAGAACGTGCCCGGCGGACCGGCCTGAACCAGCGTGCCGGCCACGGGATGGTCCCAGGTCACGATCGACTCGAGATGCTGGACCTGGGGATCGTCGAACACTTCCTCGCGGGTCAACACGGGTCCGCCCGGCACGTGGTTGGCCGCCATGGCATCAACCGCCTGCTCGGTCGTCATTGCGCCCAGACCAGAAACGATCGCCGCCGCGGCGGCCGCGGCCTTCTCCGGGTTGCGGCGGAACCGAGCCGGATCGCAGAAGTCGTCGTCGGCCAGGAAATCGTCGCGTCCCAACGCCCGCCACATCCCCTCGAACTGTGTGCGATTGGCGATGAAGTACACGACCTGGCCATCGAGCGTGTCGATGATCCGGTACAGATCACCAGGTCGGGTGGTGACGATGTCGGTGTGCTTGTGGGTCAGGTCCGCCATCCCGTCGGGCCAGAACCACGACAGGGTCGCGTCCAGCATCGACAACTCGATGTGTTGGCCGCCCGCGCCCCGCTCTCGGGCGAACAATGCGGCCGTGACCGACTGTGCCACCGTATTCGCCGTTGCCTTGTCGGCGACCAGGGTGCGCACGAGGTCCGGGAACGGCAGGTCGTTGCTGATCTGCCCGTCCACCATGCCCACCAGCCCCTGGATCACCGGGTCGAGCACCGGCCGCTGGCTGTACGGGCCGGTCGTACCGAACCCGGAAACCGACGCATAGATCACGTCCGGATTGCGGTTGCGGGCCGCCGCGTAGTCGATACCGAGACGCTCTACGACGCCGGGTCGGAAATTCTGGATGACCACGTCCGCCGTTGCCATCAGGTCGAGGACGATCTCCACGCCCGTCGGCACCGATGTGTCGACCGCCAAACATCGCTTCCCCCGGTTGCAGTTCGCATAGAGCCCGATGATGTGATCGACCCCGTAGATCCGGGTCAATTCGCCGCCGATCGGCTCGACCTTGATCACCTCGGCGCCTTGCTCAGCCAAGATCTGCGCGGCCAGCGGGCCGGCAACAACCTGGCTGAGGTCGAGCACCGAAATTCCTTCCAGTGGTCCCCCCATGCCCCAGACGTTACGTGGCGGCTGAGCAACGTGCCGTCCGTCGCAGCGTCACTCCTCCAAGGAGGCCCGTGAACGATGGAAGTCGCTGACTCGGTTCAGTCGATCGAGCGACTCCGACGACAACCGCTGATCGAGCGAGCCGACGGTGTCCAACAACTGCTCGGGCCGATTCGCGCCGACGATCGGCGCCGCCACCCCCGGCCGAGACCGCAGCCAATCGATCGCGGCATGCGCCGGGGTCACGCCTTCTTCTGTGGCAACCGCGACCAACGTCTCGATGATGGACCAGTTCGTGTCGGTGAAGCGGCGCTCGGCGTTCTCGTCGGCCCGCACACTCTCGGGGAGTGGCTCGTCGCGGCGGTACTTGCCGGTCAGCAGGCCGCCAGCCAGTGGGCTGTACGGAATCATCCCCAGCCCGTGATGGGCACACATCGGTGCAAGTTCGGTTTCGGCGTCGCTGCGAGCGGGGGAGAGGAGGTGGTACTCGGGCTGAACCGACACGAACGACTCCAGCCCGAGCCGGTCTGACGCCCACAGCGCCTCCATGATCCGCCACGCACTGAAGTTCGAACAGCCCAGGTACCGGACCTTTCCTTGGCGAACCAGGTCGGTGAACGCCGACATCGTCTCTTCGATCGGCACGAGTGGATCGATCCAATGGGCCTGATAGAGGTCGATGTGATCCACCCCGAGCCGGCGAAGCGAGTCTTCACATGCCTGCATGATCCACCGTCGCGAGAGCCCCTCACGTTGGGCCGCCGTTCCCCGATGGTCGGCGAACTGCACGCCCATCGGCGCTCGCACTTTCGTCGCCACGATCATCGAGTCTCGGTTGCCGCGCGCAGCCAGCCACCGGCCGATGATCTCCTCGGCGATCCCGCCACCCTGCTCGGGGCCACCCATCGACGCCGACCAGGCCGTGTAGCAATCCGCGCTGTCGATGAAATTGCCACCGAGCTCGGCGTAGGCGTCCATCACTGCGAAGGAACCGGCTTCGTCGACCGACCAGCCGAACTGCATCGAGCCGAGCCCCACCCGGTACACGAACAGTCCGCTCCTCCCGAGGCGGACGTAGGGCTCGGTGTTGGATCCTGCGCCAAAGCTCATTCGTCGTTTCCTTCGTAATGGGTGAGTTTTTCGTCGATCAGGGCCAGCGCGGCCTCGAGCTCTGCGACTTTGGCCACCACGCCGTTTCGATGGTCGAGCAGCATCCGGCGCCGCTCGGCGATCGTCGGGTCGCCTTGGGCGCCGAGGTCGCAATAGTGACGTAGCTGCTCGATCGACATCCCCGTCTCTCGCAGACATCGCAGCACCTGCACCCACAAGACGTCCTCGAGGTGGTACCGACGGTGGCCCGATGGCGCCCGCCGGACGTCGCTGAGCAGACCCTCGCGTTCGTAGTACCGAAGCGTGTCGATGGAGACGCCGGTGCGGTCCGCCATCTCCGCCGGTGTGAGTTCCGTGGTGGTCATGACGACCAGTCAACAACCTGGAGCGCACTCCAGGTCAAGCGTCGTGATTCGTCTCTCCGTTGGCGCATCGCGAGATAGGTTTTGGCCCATGGCTGAAGAGAACTTCGAGCGCACCCCTGGTGGCGCGATTTTGATGGATGGCATCCGGCTTCGCGACGAGCTCATCGCCGGGTTGAAAACACAGATCGAGGCGCTCGGCAGCCCGCACGTCTGCCTGGCGACCGTTCTTGTCGGCGACGACAAGCCGAGCCGTCTCTACGTCGCCAGCAAGCAAAAGAAGGCGGGCGAGGCCGGCATGGTGTCACGCCACGTCGAATTGCCCGGCGACATCAGCCAAGCCGATCTCGAAGCGGCGGTGAAGGGCCTGGTCGACGATCCGACTGTGCACGGCATCCTCGTGCAGTTGCCGCTGCCCGATGGACTGGACGCGGAATCGGTGCTCAACCTGATCCCGCCGGAGAAAGACGTCGACGGTCTCACCGAACGATCGATGGGCCGGCTCGTGCGGGGCCTCGACGGTCACGTCGGGTGTACGCCACTCGGCGTGATGCGTCTCATGGAGCGCTATGGCGTCGAGACCGCAGGCAAGAAGGCGGTCGTCATCGGCCGCTCAACCCTCGTTGGCCTTCCCCAGGTCTTGCTGCTCGGCCGGAAGGGCTGTGACGCGACGCCCACGCTGGCGCACAGTCGTTCGGGCGACCTGGCCGAGATTTGCCGCGACGCCGACATCATCGTTGCGGCCGTCGGTGTTGCCGGTCTCGTGACCGCTGAGTTTGTGAAGCCCGGCGCCGCCGTGCTCGACGTCGGGATCTCCCGCACCGCTGATGGCATTCAGGGCGATGTCGATTTCGACGCCGTTCAGGAGGTCGCCGGCGCGATCACACCGATGCCGCGTGGCACCGGTCCGATGACCATCGCCTGTCTGATGGAAAACACGTTCAACGCCGCTCGCATGCAAGGCGCCTTCGCCTGACGCGTCGAGGCGTCGAGCGAGGTCAGCTCGGCGTGAGGTGCGCGGTCGCTCCGGTACCGAGGATGCGTAGGAAGATGCCCGAGCGGGGCTTGGGGGCGACATAGCTCGACTTCGGCGGCATCAGTTCCTTTGCGTCCGCGACCGCCATGAGATCCTCGATCGACGTGGCGTACATCACAAAGCCCACCAGGCCGTCGTCGTCGCAGCGGCGAACGACTTCGTCGATGCCGTTTGGCGCCGGCACATAGTCAGCCCCCGAATCGGGTTGGAGCTCATCGACACCGAGTAGATCCCGGATGACGCTGGTGCGCAGCAACTCGACGTCGAGACGACCGACCGGGCTTTCCGTGATCGGTTCCGGAAGGGCCAACTTCCACCAGCTCCCTCGGTGATACACGCCGACCTCGCGTGGCTCCTGCGGGCGAGCTTCTTCGAGCGTGCCGACTTCGGTCAGCTCTCCTGCGTCGGCCAACAGGGCCTCGAGTGCGCCCGGCTCGTCGCCGGTGGACGAGGGGATGCGACGGTGAAACGCCTCCACTCGCAGCGCATCTGACGGGAATAGCACGGCAAGAGTCCGGCGGAATGCCTCCTCAGTGCGTTCTTCGTCGCCGGCGATGGCTGCCGCAGACCGGTGGTGGCCATCGGTGACGTACACCGGTTCGTCGGCGAGCAGCTCGGCCACGGCAACCGACTCGTGTTCATCGAGCACCCACACCTCGTGCAGGACCTCTTCGACGATGTGATGCACTGCCGGCTCGCGCTCCGATGCGGCCGCCAGAATCGCAGCGACCCCTGGATCAGGGCGATGGGTCAGGGCGATCGGCGACGAGGTCGCGCCGACCTCCTGCAGATGTCCGCTCAGCAGCCGGGCCCGATTCGGACGAACGTTCTCATGGGTCAGTACCCGGCCGTCGTGGAAACCGGCAACCGCCAGCGCACCCACGACGCCCAGCTGGGAGTGGCCGGCGTACGTGAGCCGGTAGGCGTACAGCGCAGCGTGGCCGGTTGGCGCAAACGCGTTTGCGTCCAGGATGGTGGTGAGGGTTGACGCCCCCCGGCGCAGGAGCTCGGCTTGGTCGGCGTCGTCCCCCGGGGCGAGATCTTCTGACGAGCGAGTGACGCCGAGATAGGAGTACGGATTCGCGTCGACGATCGCCCGCCGCTCCTCGGGGCTCTTCGCGTCGTAGGCGCCGGCGATGACCCGCGCTGCCCATTCCGGCTCGATCAGCCAGCCCGCGAATGGCTCGAACAAACGCGGCGTGCTCATGCCGGGGTCACCGAGATGTAGATGACGTCGTCGAGACCTTGGACTTCGGCCACGATCTCATCGCTTGGCAGATGTCCGACATCGATGGACGCAACCGCCGCTTTCGACCCGGCGAACACCCGGTTTTGCATGTTCGAGACGTTGAGTTCCTCTTTACGCAGGATCTGCAACACGCTCGCCAAGACGCCGACTCGGTCGTGATGGCGAACGGTGAGGGTTGCCGCCCGAGCCGGAACCGGGTTGAGGTTCACACAATTGATCGGCGACCCTGCCCGGTAGGCCTGCACGGTGTCGATCGTGCCGTCGGTGACGGCCGCTTGCGCCTGCTCGGTCGACGCCCCGACATGATGGGTGCCGACGACGTTTGGGTGTTTGGCCACGGTGCTGTCGAACTCGGCTTTTCCGGAACCGGGCTCGTTGGCGTAGACGTCGAGCCCCGCACGGATGCCCTTGTTGTCCATCGCCTCGATGAGCGCGGCTTCGTCGACGACATCGCCGCGGCTCGTGTTGAGCAAGATGGCGCCGTCTTTCATCGTGGCCAGGAAGTCGGCGTCGACCATGCCCTTCGTGTCGGCTGAGCCCGGTACGTGCAGCGAGACGATGTCACTGGTGGCGAGGAGTTCGTCGAGCGAGTCGACAAACGTGATACCGGCCGCTTCGGCTCGAGCGACCGCAGCATCGCTTCGCCCTGGTTTGTTCACGGCGATGACATCGATGCCGAACGCCCATGCTCGGGCTGCGGCGGCGATGCCGATGTCGCCGACGCCGATGATGCCCATCCGGCGTCCGAAGAGGCCATCGGCCTTGGAGTACGCCTTTTTGTTCCACGAGCCGGAACGAAGATCCGCGGTGCCTGCGGCGATGTGGCGGTCGATGGCGATCAGCAAGCCGATCGTCAGCTCGGCGACGGCCAGCGCGTTCTTCCCAGGCACGTTGCAGACATAGACCCCGAGCTCGGCGGCGCGTTCGGAGTCGATGGTGTTGGTGCCGGCGCCGGCTCGGACGATGAGCCCGAGGGAGTCGGCCCGATCGAGGGCAGCTGAGGTCACCTTTGTCGAACGGACGATCAGGACTTCGAATCCGCCAATATGCTCGGGCAGCGTGTCGGCATCGAGGTCCGGCATGCGGGTGACGTCGTCACCGGCAGCTTCCAGGCGTTCGACCGCAGCGTCGGGCAGAGCGTCGGCGAGCAGCACCTTCATCGTTCGTTCTCCAGTCTGGAACCGTGGGACGGGCGTTCTGTAATGTGGAACGGTTCCGTATGACGGAACCGCAGGATAGCGCGATGGACAGTTTGCGAAAGGGCCGATCGGACGTGATTTCAGCGGATCCCCAGGCCATTGAGACGTGGCTGTTCAGCTTCGTTCGGTCAGATGCACCTCGGGGCCGAGAAGCCCAAGTTGCCAGCGAGGCGTTCCTCAGGGCGCTGGACGACCCCCAGGACCGGGTCCGGGCAGTGCACATCGTCGGCACTGCCGGCAAGGGAACCGTGGCCCAGCTGATGGCCCGCGAACTCCGCCGCAACGGCGTGAGCGTCGGCTTGCACCAGTCCCCTCACGTGTACGACATTCGCGAGCGGTTCACCGTCGCTGACGATCTGCCGTCCTGGGACGATGTGGCTGTCGCTGCGAACGAGATTCAACGGGTGGTCGATCAAGGTCATGAGCCGACCTTCTTTGCGGTCACCTTCGCGATGGCCCTCGTGCTTGCCCGTCACGCCGAGACCGACGTGTTGGTGATCGAGGCCGGGATCGGGGGCCGCTTCGACGCAACCAACACCTTCCACCGCCACGACGTCCTGACCGTCGTCACCGCAATCGGCCTCGATCATCAAGACGTGCTCGGCCAAACCGTTGACGACATCGCTGTCGAGAAAGCAGCGGTGCTCGCAGGTCGATCGTGGGTCGTGCTCGGCCCCCAGCCCGACCCGGCCGCTGAGCGACTCGTCGAAGCATCGGCTCGCATTCACGACAACCGACTTGTCCGAGTCCATGCGACCGGTGATTGGCGACACGACGCCGTCGCCACTGCCCGCGCCGCCCTGCTGTGGTTCCTGCCGAAGGTCGGGGCCCTCGGCCCGATCGATCAGCCCGGCCGCGCCGAGGTCTACCAAGTCGGTGGGCGCCGCGGGGTGTTCGACGGCGCCCACAACCCGATGAAGCTCAACATGCTCGGTCGTCTCCTCGCCAAGACGGATCAGCCTCGCCTCGGTGTCGTTTCCGTCGGCGCCGGCAAAGACCTCGACGGCTGTGCCCGGGAGATCGCCGCGATGGTCGACACTGCGCTGGTCGTCGAGTTCGGCCCCGAGGACGACGGCGCCGGCCCGCGGAGCCATCGGTCCGCCGCGATCGAGCGAGCGCTTCGCGCCGCCGGTCTCGAGGACATCGAGGCCGTCGACTCGACGGAGGTCGCGGACCGGGTTGCGGGTTCCGATGCGACGACGGTGGTCGTCACCGGCTCGTTCCTGCACCTCGCCGACGTCCGCGCATCGCTGCCCGGCTTCTGACGCCGTCGTCAGCCCAGCACCGCTCGGATCGGTGTGACGGTCGCCAGCGGCTGCCCACTTCGGCCCGGTTGTGTCGAGAAGCGAAGGAAATCGTCGAGGGGCACCGGCGGGCTGACGTGGTACCCCTGGATCAGGTCGCAGCCGAAGCCAGCGAGCATCGCCATCGTGGCGTCGTCTTCTGCTCCTTCAGCAACCACTTCCAAGCCGAGCTCGTGAAACAGCACCGTCATCGACCGAACGATGGCTTCGTCGCCGGCGTTGGTCGTCAACGCCTCGACGAACGAGCGGTCGATCTTCGCTTCGTCGAGTGGGAGCCGCTGCAGGTACCGCAGTGAGGCGTGCCCGGTGCCGAAGTCGTCGACTGACGTCTTGCATCCGAGATCGCGCAGCGCACCGAGGTTGGCGATGGCGGCATCGATGTCGGCGATGACCGACGTCTCGGTGACCTCGAAGCCGAGCAGGTGCGCCGAGATCTGCTGTCGTTCGACTTCGGCGGCGACGAACTCGGGCAGCGTCCGGTCGAGGAGGTCGCGGCTGGTCAGATTGATCGACACGACGACGTCCTGGTCGAGGTCGGCGAGCCGTTTCGCAGCGGTCGCCGCAGACTCGATCACGAATCGGGTCAGGAATCCGGCGACATTTGAATGCTCGGCGTGGTTGATGAATTCGTCAGGCGGGATGATGCCGTTCGTCGGGTGAATCCATCGAACGAGGGCTTCGGCTCCAACCACGTAGCCGTTCGTCGACCGGACCTGGGGCTGGTAGAAGACGGTCAGTTCACCGTTGGTGATGGCGTCACGCAATTGGCCCATCAACGCGAGCCGGTCGGTGGCCCCGTGACTGTCAAGCGACGGATCGAAGCGGACCCAGCTCTCGTGGCGGCGCTTCGCCTCATACATGGCGATGTCGGCGTCTCGAAGCAGTGCGACCGTGCTGGTGCCGTGGGCTGGCCACTCGGCAACACCGATGCTTCCGCCGAGGTCGAGCACGATGCCATCGAGCTCGATCGGCATCGAGAGGGTGTCGGCGATCCGGTCGAGCCGGTCCGACAGCGGGGCGAGCTGGTTGTCGTCGATGATCACGGCGAACTCGTCGCCGCCGAGCCGGGCGGCGATCCCGCCGTCGGCGACGACGGAGCTGAGCCGGTTCGCGATCGTGCGCAGGACTTCGTCACCGAAACCATGGCCCAGCGAATCGTTGACCTCTTTGAAGCGGTCCAGGTCGATGATGAGGACGGCGCCCCGACTGTCCGGGTCGGCCAGACGCGTCTCGAGGCCAGCTTCGAAGGTGCTGCGGTTGGCGAGCCCGGTGAGCGTGTCGATACGCGCTTGGGTCTCCAGCTTGCGGAGCAAGGTGTCGGCGGACAACCGGGAGCCGAGGGTCGCGGCCATCGATCCGAAGAGCTCTCGTTCTTCCGGGGAGAAACGAGGTGCGGTGCCCGTTCGGTCGAACACGAGCGCAAATCCGCCGTCGATGCCTTGGAGGTCGGCGACGAGACCGTTGCTGGCGTTGAACAACCGCAGCAGGGCGCCGTTGGGGCCGGCGTCGTCATCAAGGACCCGGGTTGGCTTGGCGCCGGAGGCAGCGAGCCCGGTGAAGCGCAAGAGGTGATCGTTGCGAACGCCGTCGATCAGGCTACGAACATCGTGATCACCGTCGACCCGAGGAAGGGCAAGGACGGCTCCGCGCGCCCGAAGCGTGTCGGTCAGCTGTTGGAGTCCGACCTCATCGGGCTTGGCCCCGCCGATCGCAGCGGTGAAGTGGTGCAGCTGCGTGAGGTCGGCGTACTTCTTGCCGAGCATGCCGGCGAAGCGCATCAGCAAGGACACGCCAATCGACGGCACGACGCCGAGCACGAGCAGCGCCGGCGTTTCGATCGCGGCCGCCGCCACCAGGATGGCGAATGCGGCTCCCATCGCAGCGATCGCTTGGCTCCGTGCCACCTGAGCGAAGAGAGACTGCTGATAGTCGCCCTCGGACAAGGCGATGAACAGCGGGATGGCGACGAAGCTGACGAGCTCGGCTGCGAGGAGCGCACCGAGAAGCACGAGCCAGTCCGCTGACCCAGTGACCGTGCCGTCGACGAGGACGACTGCGGCGATGAGCGCCGCGACAGCGGTCTCCGCGGCAAAGATTGCGGTCGTCCAGAGCAACTGCATGCCGCGGCGCCCGCGCACGAAGGCGAGCGAGAAACCAGCACCGATGAGACGGGTCGCGACCAGCATCACCGGACTGACGGCGAGCAAGCCGATGAGGAGTGGGAACGCCGACATGCTGATGCCGTGCGTTTCCCGACGACTTTCGATGTGAAGCGCGGTCGCTTCGGTTGCGGCGAACGCGAGGATCAAGACAACCGGCGGAACGACCAGAATCGGGGTGGGCGATGGGGTCGCCATCCAGAGCCCGACCGTGGCACACATCGCAAGTACTGCGGCAAAGAAGGTGGCGATCGTTCGGCTGCCGTCACGCTCGGCGTCGCTGGGGTCGGGGGGCGATGTGGCGTCGGTCGGCGAAGCGGTGGCATCGGCGCCAGCCTGCTTCTTTGCGAGCGTCTGCACGCTCTCGACCACCAACGACATCGCTGCCTCCTCCCGGCTAGGGCTCCATCGTCACGTTCGACCATGGAACGGAGCCTCTGTAGGGAGAAGGGCCGGTTGGCCTATCAACGACAAGCGTGGGTCAATAGGCCAACCGGGAAGGTGTTCTCAGGTGATCGGCCTCAGCTTGCGAGTTCGGCGAGTGATTCGGCCCGCCACTGCTCGGTGGCCTCGATTTGGTTGAAGGTGTACATGTGCACGCCTTCGATCCCGAGCTCGATCGCCGCATTCGAGAGCGGCATCATGAGGTCGTTCGGGTCATAGGAGGTCGAGGTCATCATCTTGGTGATGGCCGCCCGGTTCTTCTTCAGGTACCCGAGCGAGGCTCCGAGCCCGATGCGGACGCCCATCGTCATGAGCTTGGTCTTGTCGACCACACCCGACACCCCGAGGTGGACGGGCAAGGTGAGGCCGGCGGCCCGTTCGGCCCGAAGCCACGCTTCGATCACTTCCGCGTCGAAGCACATCTGGGTTGAACACCAGCCGGGGAGATCCGCCTCGGCGAGCAATGCCTGCTTGGCGTGGAGCGCGTCGTGCAGTTGTTCGTCGGAGATGAACGCATGGTGGTCGGGGTAGGCCGTGACGCCGAGACCTTCGAGGCCGTGATCCTGCTCGAGGAAGTCCTTGAGGAAGAGCACCGCATCGAAGTACTCACCGGGCGGGTCTTGGTCGCCGCCGACCAGGAACATCTTCTTCAGGCCGGCGTCGCGCAGCCAGTGGGCCAGTTCCGCGCAGTGGGCTCGATCGCGCACCATGCGAGCCGAGATGTGCGGTACCGGCTCGTAACCGGCGGCCTGGAACTCCTCGGTGAGGCGCTGTGTCTCTTCGAGGCCCTTCACCGGTGACGCGGTGACGGAGAGGGTCGCTCCGGCGGGCAGGTGCTCCCGGGCCGTCTCCAGGCTCTTCATCGGGATGACTTCGATGGTGAAGTTGCGGGTCAGGTGTTCGCGGTGAGCCTTCGCGTCGTCGGACTCGACGATCTCAGGAACCGCATTTTTCTTGAACAGTGCCATGGTTGTCTCGTTTCGCGGGGAGGTTGTCCGTCAGGACAGGTTGACGATGTCGCCGTTTTCGTCGATGTCGATCTGCATGGCGGCCGGGGCGGTGCCGAGGCCGGGCATGGTGCGCATGTCGCCGCAGATCGGGTAGACGAAGCCGGCACCGACCGACGCGCGAACCTCGCGCACCGGGAGGGTCCAGCCCTTGGGGGCACCCTTGAGCTTGGCGTCGTGGCTCAGCGAGAGGTGCTGCTTGGCGATGCAGACCGGCAGGTTGTCGAAGCCCTGTGCGGTGTAGTTGGCGAGCTGCTTGTCGGCGGTGGCGGAGTATTCGACTCCGTCGGCGCCGTACACGCGGGTGGCGACCGCGTGGATCTTGTCCTTGAGCGACGCGTCGTCGGGGTAGAGGACCTGGAAGTTCGATTCTTCCTCGGCCGCTTCCTTGATGGCTTCCGCGAGCTCGGAGGCGCCGCGACCACCGTCGGAGAAGTGGGTCGACACCGCGGCGCGGGCGCCGTACTCGGAGGCGATTTCGTGGATGGCGGCGATGTCTTCGTCGTGGTCGCCGGGGAACACGTTGATCGCCACGACCGGCGTGCAGCCGTGGACCTGCATGTTCTCGAGCTGCTTGCGCAGGTTGTCGCCGCCCTGGTGGACCTCGTCGGGGTTGGCCTTGAGGAGATCCTCGGGCAGGGGCTTGCCGGGAACGATCTT
>JBCCYT010000115.1:0-13539 GCA_039188975.1 Actinomycetota bacterium | reverse complement strand
GGCGTGCGGGTCATCAGCTCGGCGAACGCGTCGGCGGCTCGTTGCTCGGTGGAGCGAGCCTCGTCTGGCGTTCCCTCGCGGCCCCCGTCGGCTCGCCACAACTCGTTGATGCGCTCTCGGAGCGCAGCAACGACCTCAGCGCCGGTCTGCGGGTCGAGCTCCGCGTGCAGATGGACCATGCCGTCGCCGGCTTCCCAGAACCGCACGGACCGCTTCCGTCGCTGGCGACGTAGTCGATCCTCTTTCGTGCGGTCCTCCTCGCGCCCGTTGGCCCATTCGCGTGACTTCTTTGCGAACAGGTCGGCTGGCATCGACGACGCCATCGATGCGAGCTCGTCGGCCGCTTTGGGGGAGGTGCGTGCTGCTGCATCGGCTGCGGCGGCGGCATGCTCGGTGGTGATCTCGCCCTCGGCGAGCATCTGTGCGACGTCGGGCATGTCGCACAACGCGGCGGCTGTCCTCGCATCCCGTTTGGAGGTCTTTGCGGACCGTCTCGATCGGTTGCGGCCCATTCGTTCCGAATCGGCGCCGTTGTCACCCAGCGCGTCGATTGTGGACAAGATCCGCAAGCGGTTGGCCTCGGCTCGGGCGATCACCTTGTCGTGGGCGTCGAGCGCATCAGCCAGCTCGGGCCGCGAGAAGGGAGTCGGATCAAACGCTTTGAGCTCCGCCAACGCCGCCTCGAACATGACATGAGTCTACACGAACATATGTTCGCCTTGCAAGTCGAGCGAGGAAGAAATCGCTACCGTGCGCTGCGCCATGGCTGAACTCCGAACGCTCGACGAACTCACGGACGACCGCGCCGGGGCCGAACTTTTGATCGAGTGGATCGAAAAGGCGGCGGTGCCGGTGGAGATTCTCGGCCCGTCTGCCACCTCGGGCGATCAGCTCGTCGAACTCCAGATCACCACCGCCTCGCCAATGGGTGCGATCGTGTACTCGACGGGCGGGATCATCGTCGATGGTGGCTGGCTCCGGATTCTCGGAAGCGGCAGCGACGGCGGCGAACGGGGCCTTCGACGCTCGCTGGTGAGTTGGAATCAGGATCGAGCCGACGGCTTCTTGCTGATCGCCGACGACGCGGTCGGCGGCTTTTTCGCAGCCGACGGTGGAGCGCTCGGCGGGAATCCGGGCGATGTGCACTACTGGGCCCCTGGTGCTGACGAGTGGCTGGCGCTCGGGCTGAGCTACTCGGCGTTCCTCCATGCGGTCTTCGCCGGTCGCCTGGCTGAATTCGCCGCAACAGTGCGCTGGGATGGCTGGGTTCGTGACATCGCAACGGTCGGCGGCGACGAGTGCCTGTCGCCCTCCAGCGATCAGTCCGCCACCGAGGACGATTCGTGGGCGGTGATGCCGGTGGCCGACGCGTGGCGCGATCGCCAGCCGCCGCCCGGACCGGCCTGACGGCTCACCCGGGGAGCAAGACCGACTGGATCTCGGTGAACGGACCGAACCCTTCGGGGCCGAGTTCACGGCCGATGCCGCTCTTCTTGAAACCGCCGAACGGGCTTGCCATGTCGAGGATCGCGGCACTGTTGACCGCCACCACTCCGGTTCGGATCTGGCCGGCGATCTCCGCCGCCCGGTCGTGGTCGGTTGTCCACACCGAGCCGGAAAGGCCATAGTCGGAGTCGTTGGCGATGGCGATCGCCTCGTCCACGGTGGAGTAGCGAATGCAGGACAGGACCGGCCCGAAGATTTCCTCTCGAGCGATGGTCATGTCGTTGGTGACGCCGGCGAACACGGTCGGTTGCACGTAGAAGCCAGTGTCGAAGGAATCGTCGAGCGAACCGCCGGTGACCGCAACGGCACCTGCGGCCCGTCCCGCCTCGAGGTACCCACCGACCTTGTCGTGCTGGCGCTTCGACACGAGCGGCCCCAGCACCATGTCGGCATCGGTCGGGTCGCCATAGGGCAGCGCGGCGACGGCGGCGGCGAGTGCCTCGACGATCTCGTCGTGGCGGGTGTCCGGGACGAGCAGACGGGTTTGGGCCCCGCAGGCCTGGCCGGTGTTGATGAGCCCCGACATGACGAGATCGTTCATCACCGCGTCGAGGTCGACGTCGTCGAGGATGATGCCGGCGGATTTGCCGCCGAGTTCGAGGGTGCAGCGCTTGATGTGCTCGCCGCAGATCGATGCGACGATCGACCCGGTCACGGCTGAGCCGGTGAACGACACCTTGTCGATGTCGGGGTGACGCACGAGGTACTCCGAGCCGGCCCGGTCGGCGGAGACGATGTTGATGACCCCATCAGGAATGCCGGCCT
The DNA here is from genome assembly GCA_039188975.1 of Actinomycetota bacterium. GTDB lineage: Bacteria > Actinomycetota > Acidimicrobiia > Acidimicrobiales > Aldehydirespiratoraceae > UBA11606. Next base: position 11,268 of record JBCCYT010000115.1, on the reverse strand, counting down.
CCTTGGCGCACTCGCCGATCAACCGACCGTGGAGCGGCGTCTCGGGAGCCGTCTTGAGCACCATGGTCGATCCGGTGGCGATGACCGGACCGAGCTTCATGGCGGCGATGAACAGCGGCACGTTCCAGGGGACGATGCCGGCGCAAACGCCGACCGGTTGCTTGTTGATCAGGACCCGCTGGCCAAGCGACCCCTGACGTTGCTCCTGCCAGGCGTAGTTCTTGGCGACGTTGACGTATTGGTCGAGGACCATCGTCGAGGCGAAGACCTGCACCATGATGGACTGGGTTGCGGGGGTGCCGACCTCGGCGGTGATCACATCGGCGAACTCCTGGGCCCGTGCTTGGATCGCTTGGGAGAAGCGCGACAGCGCTTCGACTCGCTCGTCGGGGCTCCATCGGCGCCATTCTCCGTTGAATGCGGCGACGGAACTTGCGACCGCTCGATCGATGTCGGCCGGGCCGCAGTCGGGCACCGAACCGATGGTCGCTTCGGTTGCGGGATTGATGACCGAGATGCGGGCGTCGGTGTGCGCCGCGACATGTTCGTTGTCGATGAAGATCGTGCTCTGGTCGTCCATGCTGCGACCGTAGTTCGCGGCTGAATCCGATCCCCAATGTTCGTTGGAGGTCACGATGTCGACTGCGCTACCGTCCCGCCATGACGAGCGACAACGGTGAAGCACCGGGGCTCGATGCCGCGTACGCCCTCGTAACGCCCGACGACAATCGCCGCCTGTACGCCGAGTGGGCCGAGACGTATGAGGCGAGTTTCGTGGAGGCCACGGACTACGAGTACCACCTCCATGTCGCTGATGCGCTCATAGACGGACGTCGCCCGAGTGGCCCGGTCCTCGACGTCGGTTGTGGGACGGGTGTCGTCGGCGTCGCGCTCGATGATCGAGGTGTCGGCCTGATCGATGGGGTCGACATCTCCCAAGAGATGCTTGCGCAGGCGGCGGCCAAGGGCGTCTACCGCGAGCTCTTCGAAGCGGATCTCACCGTCGGGATGGTGGTCGACGACGACACCTATGCGGGCATCGCGTCCTCGGGGACGTTCACGCATGGACATCTGCCGCCCGAGCCACTCGACGAGCTGATTCGGGTGGCGATGCCTGGCGCACGGTGCGCCATTGGGATCAACGCCGCCCACTTCGAGGATCACCGGTTCGGCGTTTGGTTCGATGCCGCCGTCGCCGATGGCCGTATCGAACCGTACGAGATTCGGGTCGTGCAGGTGTACCGCAACAGCGATCCCGCAACGCCCGATGACATGAGCAATCTCGTCGTGTTCACCGTTCGCTGACCGTGCCTGACCCGCAGTTTGCCGAGGCGCGACTTGCTCGGATCTACGACGCCTTCGAGGGCGCCCGCGACGATCTCGATCACTACGAGGCGTTGATCGCCGAGTTGGGCGGCGCGTCGGTGCTCGACGTCGGATGTGGCACTGGCTCACTCGCCGTCCGGCTGGCGGCACGCGGCTACCAGGTGGTCGGGGTCGACCCCGCAGCTGCGTCGCTCGCCGTCGCCGAGGCGAAACCGGGTGCTGAGCAGGTTCGCTGGATCGAGGGCACGGCGGCGATGTTGCCGGCGGGCCTCTCGGCTGACATCTCGATCATGACGGGCAACGTGGCGATGGTCTTCGCCGACGAGGCCGATTGGGCTGCGACGCTGGAGGGCCTCCACCGTTCGATGCGGCCCGGTGGCCGTTTCGTGTTCGAGACGCGCGATCCGGCGCAGCAGCAATGGTTGCGCTGGAATCGACACGAGACCCAGCAGACGCTCGACATCGAGGGCGAGGGCGTCGTCGATCAGTGGATCGACGTCGAGGTCGTCGACCTGCCCTACGTCGAATTCGTCGGCGAGTATCGCTTCGCTGACGGGACCGAATACCGCAGCCGGTCGAGGCTCTGGTTTCGTGAGCAGCCAACGCTCAACGACTCGTTGCTGCGTGCAGGATTCCGGGTTGATGAGATCCGAGATGCCCCTGATCGACCCGGGCTCGAGTGGGTGTACGTGACGACGCGGCTCTAGGGCAAGACCGTCCGGGTTGCGTCATGGACTGCGGACGCCATGGCCGCTGGTCCGGCGGCGACCAGCTCGTCGTTCATGACTTCGGCGGCAATGACCGGTGTCGCCCCGATGTGGTCGAGCGCCTCCCAGATCGTGGCGTAGTCGACGGCACCGGTGCCTGGGAGGAGGCGTTCGTGCATCGCTTCGTGCTCGACGTCGGGTCCTGGTGAGAGCGCCACATCGTTGAGCTGCACGCTCGTGATCCGGTGTCCGGGGAGCGAGCGGAGGAGATCGAGGTCGGGCCCGCCGGGCTGGCGGGTCCAGTGAAAGGTGTCGAGCAGGATGCCTGCCGCGGGTCCGGCGCTCTCGCAGAGCTGGTTGGCCACCCGGAGCGACGGAATGCCGGTCCACGGAAGAAATTCGAGCCCGAGTCGACGACCTGCTGCTTGGGCCCGCTCGGCGATCGCGGCATAGCCGTCGGCCGCCGCGGCAAGATCGACCTCTGGGTTCAGGGTTGTCGCATGAATGACGGGAGCGTCGAGGTGTTCGGCGAGTGCCAGGAGGCCGTCGATCTCGGCAATGGCGGCGTCGGACGGACCGTCGACCCACGACAGCGCGGCATCGAGAGTGGTGACCGGGAGACCCCAGTCGGCAACGATCGCCGCTGCGTCATCGCCGCCGAACTGTACGTGGAATCCCCACAGGCCGACCGCGTCGAAACCGGCGGACGCGGTCGCCTCGATCGATTCGGCGAGCGCCTCATTGTCGAGCGAGTACGGGTCGGCGCGAAGGACCGGCGCACAGTTGGCGAGCGAGGCGACGTGCATCCTGCGATCATCGCATGATGAGCGAGATCGACCAGATTCTCGACAGTCTCGAACGGCACTTCGTCGCGTCGGCCGACCCGGAGCGGGCCGAACCGATGGCGACGTACATGCGTGGCCAGTTCCCGTTCTACGGCATCGGCGCCAAGGACCGTGCCGAGCTCCACAAGACCGTGTTCGCACAACGTCCACCACCCACCGACGAGCAGGCCTTGGCCGCGCTCGTCGACGCGTGTCTCGAACGTCCCCAACGAGAATGGCACTACACAGCCGTCGCGGTGCTGCGTCGGCACGGACGCAATCTGACCGCAGCGTCGTGGCCTGCAGTTCGGCGCATCGCAACGACCCATGCCTGGTGGGACACGATCGACGAACTCGCGAAGCACGTCGCCGGGCGCATCGTGAAGAACGACCCGTCGCAGGTTGCCGTGATGGACGAGTGGGTGCGCAGCGACGACATGTGGGTCGCCCGGGTCGCCATCCTCCATCAGCTTGGTTTCAAGGCGACGACCGACGCAGCGCGCCTCTTCGGCTACTGCGACCTCCGGGCGGGTGAGACCGACTTCTTCTATCGCAAGGCCATCGGTTGGGCGTTGCGACAGTACGCCTACGTCGAACCGGACTCGGTGCGGGCGTTCGTCGATGCTCGCCGAGAGACGCTCAGTTCGTTGACGGTCCGGGAGGCGCTGAAGAACCTCTGAGCGGTTTCAGAGAAATGAGCCGCTTTCCCTATCGAGCGGTGACCTTGGTCAGTCGAGGCAACAGCATGCGTTTGCGTTCGTTCCTCCGGATCTTTGCCGTCTGTGGTCTGTTGGCCTCGCTGTTTGCGACCGCCACTCCCGGTTCGGCTGCGGGCACGTCGACGATCCAGACGGGAGTCGTGACCTTTTCTCAGGCCAACGCCACGACGTGGTACCCGGTGACCTTCGACGAGTCGTTCGACGTCGTCCCCGTCGTTGTCATGGGTCCGATTTCGTTCAATGGCTCGCACCCGGCTGTCATGCGGGTTCGAAACGTCACCACGACTGGTTTCGAGTATCAGCTCGACGAGTGGGACTATCTCGACGCGGGTCACACGGGCGAAACCGTCTCCTGGGTTGCGGCGACGCCCGGCCAGCACGACCTTCGCAAGATGACCGCGTTCGCCACGACGGTCGTGCTCGACCACCAGTGGCAGACCGTGAGTCTGGCTGGCTTCGATGCGCCGCCTGTGGTGTTCGGTTCGGTCGGTAGCGACAACGACCCGTCGGCGGCTGCCATCCGCATGCGCAATGTCACGGCCACCAGTGTCCAGCTCCGTATCCAAGAAGAAGAGGCGTACGACAAGGTTGGCCAGCCCCGAGACGCGGCTGAGACGGTGCAGGTGATGGCCTTCAGTGAAGGCTCGACGACCGAGGATGGTCTTGCGCTCGTCGTCGGCAAGACCACGGACTCGGTCACCCACTCGTGGCACACGGTCAACACCCGTTCTCGCGGAGTGACCGGTGTGCTCGCCGACATGCAGACCTTCGATGGCGGCGACACCGCCGGTATTCGCTACCGGAATCTGGGCGACACCGGCGTTGACGTCCGAGTCGAAGAAGAGAAGTCGCAAAACAGCGAAACCAGTCACACGACCGAGGTTGTCGGCTGGATGCTGATCACCAGCTGGTGACGTGAACGGCCGGCGGCTCCGTCGGTCGTCGCCAAGAGTCTTCATCGCCATCGGCCGGTCCGCCGAACTCCCGCCTTACGGGTTCCCAGGCCGGGCCGGTGGCGGTGGGGAGTTCGGCTCATGCGGACGCGACGAAATGGGCCAAAGGCCCTATCGAACGCGGCGGCGGGCGGTCGACGGAGGGGCATGCGTTTGCGTTCCGCTCTCCGCTTGGTGGCCGTCCTCGGTCTGCTCGGTGCACTCCTGACGACGGCCTCGCCCGGTTCTGCGGCAGGAACCCCGACGTTGCAGACCGGTGTCGTGACGTTCGCCCAGTCCAACTCGGCCACCTGGTACTCGGTCACCTTCGATGAAGCGTTCGACGATGCGCCGATCGTCGTCATGGGCCCGATCTCGTACGCGGGTACCCACCCGGCGATGATGCGCGTGCGCAACGTGACCACGACCGGTTTCGAGTACCAGCTCGATGAGTGGGAGTACCTCGATGGCGGGCACATCACCGACTCGGCCACCTGGGTAGCCGCCGCCCCGGGGGAACACGATCTCCGCAAGATGACCGGCTTCGCCACGTCGATCGATCTCGATCACACCTGGCAGTCGGTGTCGCTCGGTACCGGCTTCGACACGGCTCCGGTCGTGTTTGCGTCGGTGAGCAGCGACAACGACGCGGCTGCGACCGTGATCCGTATGCGCAACGTGGGCACCACGAGCGTCGATCTCCGGCTGCAGGAGGAAGAGGCCGGCGATGACATCCATGGCGCGGAGACCGTGCATGTGTTGGCCTTCAGCGAGGGCTCCACAACCGAGGATGGCCTGGCGCTCGTTGTCGGTCGATCCGGCAACGAAGCGACCAACGCGTGGTACACGGTGACGGGGGCCCGAGCCCGCGGCGCCACCGGCGTGCTTGCCGACATGCAAACATTCGATGGACCCGACACTGCCGGGGTCCGCTACCAGAACCTGTCCGACGACGGCGTCGACCTCAAGATCGAGGAAGAAACGTCCGGCGACAGTGAGACCAGCCACACGACCGAAGTGCTCGGCTGGATGTTGATCACCAGTTGGTGATGCGCCCCGCAAGGGTGTGAGGGAACTGGCGGTGGGTTCACCATGACCCGCCGCCACCGCCTCCGCCGCCGCCACCCACACCTCCCGAGAAGCTCCCGCCACTGCTGCTCGAGGATGGTGCGGTGGCGGCGGCGTTGGACGCGGATGCGATCGACGATCCGACGTAGACGAACGCCAGATCTCGTCCCATGGTCGAGCGCAGCTCGGGGTTGCCGGCGGCGTCCGCTTCGACCGCCGATGCCCATGCTTTCGATTCGCCGAGGGCGACCGCCCAGGCCGTGTAGTGACGAAGGACGCCTCGTTCGGCGGCATCATCGACGTGGCGGGCCTCGGAATTCTCGAGGAAGCGACGAAACGACTCGATTCGCAGCCACATCGCAGAGCCGGCCTCGGTGCGGACGAGGAGTTCGTACGACGACAGCAGCGTCCCGAGCGCGATGCCGACAATGACCCCACCGATGGCGACGCCGATGAGCGCGCCGCCGCCCTGGGTCGCAGCGATCGCCGTGGCGATCCCGCCGATCAGGCCGCCGAGGAGGACGCCGAGAACCGACAGGCCCCGCCACCGGGTTTGCCGTTTGCGTCCGCTTTCGTCCCAGTGGGCGGATCCGTGGAGCCAGTCCTTCAGCTCGGCGCGGAGCTGGCCCCATCCCTCGGCAAAGTCCTCGTCGTATTCACCGAGGGAGATCTCGCGGCGGCCGTCGAACATCGAGTCGAGAATCTGATGCACGCTCGGGTGGGCTGGCGCGGAACCCCAGCCAAGCACGGGGTCGTCGTCGGTCTCGCTGTCGAGCGTGATCTCCCCTCGGATCGCGGATTCGAGGAGCCATGCCGCGAGGTGTTCGTCCTGTACGCGTTCGTGGAGCAGCAGGCCTCCTTCGACGGCGCTGGTGTCGCGGGGCGGCTCGAACTCGATCGTGGCGAGGGCAGCCAACTGTTTCTCGTCGAGACGCCGGCTGTCGAGACCGTCGATGGCTTCGCCGAACGCTGCGTCAGCGGCGCCACCGGTCCAGACCCGCTCTCGGCCGGCGCGCCGGGTGACGACGGTGGCGATGAGCCCGGCGATGATCGTGGCCGCGAGGGCGATCAACGCGGGTCGGCTGACCCCCGACCCGGGGTCGGTCGCCGGGCCGGAAGGCGGGGTCGGGCCGGCCGCTGCTGCTCCCGGGGCCGGTGCGGAGCCCGACAGGGTGGCGCCTTCCCCGGGGCTGATGTCCTCGATCGTTGCTCGGTAGGTGCCGTCGGCCTGCTCGCGCAGCTCGCATGATGCCGGTTCCCACACGGTGCCTTGCCGGCACGTCGGCGAGGTGATCGATCCGGGGACGACGAGCCAGGCTTCGATGTTGGACAGTGGAACGGTCCAGTCCAGGCCGATGGCGTTCCAGCTCAGCAGGTCAGCCTGGACGACGCTGTCTCGTTCGAGCGTGTAGTCGATGCGGTAGCGGTGGCGGCCGGTGATCGTGGTGTTCGGATCGCCGATGCGGATCGTCGTCTCGACGAAGCCATCGAGCACCGTGAATTGGTCGGGAGCGGTGGGGGAGGAGACCGACACGCTGCCCGCAACGACGTCCGGGACGTTGCGGAGAATCCCTCGCCGCGAGTTCACGCCGAAGTCGTAGTCGATCACTTCGGTCACGACGAGACCGTCATCGGTGAGGCGGGCTGAGGTCCAGTAGCCGTCGATGCGTTCGGTGTCCGCCGCAGCGGCGACCAGCGCAGTGGCTCCGGCGATGATGATCGACATGACGACGAGGCCGAGGACGGCCAGTCGACGGCGGCGTGAGATCGGCATGCCCTGACCGTAGATCGCTGAGGTCCGAGCCCGGGGTACGGTCGTGCCCGTGATCGATGTGCGGACCTTCGCTCGCTCGCTGCCCAAGGCGGAATTGCATGTGCATCTCGAGGGAAGTGTCGATCCTGCGACGTTGCTTTCGCTTGCCGCCCGCCATGGGGTGACGCCGCCCGCCGCCGACGTCGACGGCATTCGGCGGTGGCTGCGCTTCGATGGCTTCCCGAGCTTTTTGGAGCGCTACTTCTTCGTGTGTGGCCTCTTGCGAGACGGCGAGGACTTCCAACGGATCACCGAGGCCTATCTGCACCAGGCTCATGCCATGGGCTGTGTGCACGTCGAGTTCCATGTGTCGTCGAGCTACCACATCGTCGAACAGGGGTCCGACTGGACCGAGATCTTGGAAGGCATCGTGGCCGGGTGCGACCAGGCCGAGGCCGATGTCGGGATTTCGTCGTTGTTGCTACCGGATCTGTCTCCCCATCTCGGAAGCGATGCTGCTCACCAGGCGCTCGACGTCGTGCTCGCACACCCCCACCCTCGCGTTGCCGGGATCGGCATGGGTGGGCCGGCGGACAACTGGCCCGACGAGGATTTCGAGAGCGCCTTTGACCGGGCTCGGGATGTCGGCCTGCGCACGGTCTCGCATGCCGGTGAGCACGGACCAGCGTGGGAGGTGCGCCATGCGATCGAACGCTTCGGAGCGGAGCGGATCCAGCACGGGATCGGGGCCATGCAAGACCTGGCGGTCGTGGAGCTCCTGGTCGACCGCCAGATCGCTTGTGACGTGTGCCCGGGAAGCAACCTCGCTCTGGCCGCAGTGCCGTCGCTCGATGTTCATCCGCTCCCTGCGATGCTCGACGCCGGCATCAAGGTGACGCTCGGTTCCGATGATCCACCGTTGTTCGCGACCGACCTTCTCGCCGAGTACGAACACGCGGCGCGCCTGGCCGGCCTCGACGAAGACGGCCTCGCCCAGCTGGCGACGAACAGTGTGGTGGAGAGCTTCGCGGCGCCAGCCGATGTGGATCGTTGGCTGCATCGCTGAATCGGTGGCGTTCCGGAAACCCTTCTCGCCCCAGGGGCGGCTGCCGTAGGATCCTCGCCATGAGCGTCGACATCGTCCATCTGTCCACCGAGCAACTCGAGGCAGGGCTCGAGCACGTGAAGGCGGCGCCGGCCGACCATGGCACCCTCGAGTTGATCGTCCAGCGCCCCGACAAGGACATGCGGGTGGTGCTGAGCGAGGCGGAGCTCAATCATGACGAGGGTCTGGCCGGCGACAACTGGAATCAGCGAGGCTCTCGTCGCAGCGCCGATGGTGGTCCGCACCCGGACATGCAGCTCAACATCATGAATGTGCGGATCCTCGAACAGATCGCCGGTTCGCGGGATCGCATGCCGCTCGCTGGTGATCAGTTGATCGTCGACTTCGATCTGAGCGAGGCCAACGTGCCGCCGTGGACGAAGCTGGCGATCGGTGATGCGGTCATCGAGGTGACCGACCAGCCCCACAATGGGTGTGCGAAGTTCAGCCGCCGGTTCGGGGTCGACGCCCATCGGTTCGTGAATTCGCCGGTCGGCAAGGAGCTGCATCTGCGCGGCATCAACGCACGCGTCGTCACCGCTGGCACCATCCGCCAGGGCGACACCATTCGCAAGATCTGACGTTTGGCTCTCTCTCGTCGGAGCGGTGCCCTCCTGGTCCTCGCGACCGGGGTCGTGTTCAGCTTCGGCGCGCTGTTCTTTCGGGCGACCGACGATGTCGATGCCTGGCAGTACTTGGCGTTTCGTGGCGCTGGTGCGGTCGCGGTGGTCGGGCCACTGTTGTTGTGGCAGAACCGGGCCGATGTCGGCGCGATCCGCCGCCGGTTGCCGTGGCAACACGCGGCCGCGGGTGCGGTGCTCGGCACCTTGATGATCTCGTTCATCGTGGCGCTGAGCCGAGCCGACGCTGCCTTTGTCCTGCTCTTCCAGGCGCTCGCACCGATCACTGCTGCGATCTTCAGCTGGTTGCTGCTGCGCGAGCGGTTCGAGCGTGACGCAGCTGCCGCGGCTGTGGCGGCACTCGTGGGGGTGACGATCATGGTCGCTTCCGGGCTCGACGCCGGGGTCGGCTGGGCGGTGTTGATCGTGGCGTACATCCCGCTCGGGCTCGGTGTGTATTCGAGCCTCATTCGGGCTGGAGCCGAGGGCGATCCGCTCGTGCCGGTCTTGATTGCGGGGTCGATCACGACCGCAGCTGGTGTGGTTGTGTCGCTGGCGACCGATGGGCTCGCCGTGTCGGGCCGTGATCTGGTGATCGGGTTGCTCGCCGGCGCGCTGCTGATCGGGGTGCCGCTGCCGTTCTTCAACTACGCCCAGAAGGCGGTTCCGGCTCCCGATGCGACGCTGCTGTTGATGTCAGAGATCGTGCTCGGCCCGATCTGGCCGTGGCTGGTCTATGACGAGACGCCGACCGGCGCCACCCTGGTGGGCGGCGCGATCATTCTCGTTGCGGTGGTGTGGTTGACGACCCGTACGAGCAGCACTGAGGAGCGGGTGCTCACGACCCGCTGATGCTGTGGGCGTAGGTGAGCCGCGAATCGTCGTCGGGGTTTCGCTGCAGGCCGAGGCGCTTGCGCCAGCCGCCGACCATGGCGGCCCACACGATGATTGCGATCGGCACGACGATGAAGACCGTGCGCTGCTCGTCGCCGAGGAAGAGTCGTCCGGCGGTGGCGATGGCGGCGGTGGTCGCGGTGATGACGCAGGCGAAGATGACCGGTTCGGAAAAGAGGTGAATGTCGAACTTGCGGTTGACGTAGCGGTAGGCGGCGGCGCGGGGGAAGACGGTTGCGGCGGCCCACGCCCACGCGGCGCCGGCGGTGCCGAACTCGCGGATGAGGATGACATTGGCGACGAGGTTCATCACCAAACTGGTGGCGTTGTAGGCGAACGCTCGGGTGGCCGCACCTGAGAGCGACACGATCGGAAGGCCGTGACCGAGCACGAGTGAGACGAGCATGCCCAGCGACAGGATGCGAAGCGCGGTGGCGCCGTCGGTCAGGCCGTCGTTCACGAGGCCGAGGAACGCCTCGGGGAGGGCGGCGAAGATCACGAGGCCCGGACCGCACAGGGTGAGCGCCCAGGCCGACACTTGCGCGTGGCGGTCATACACCGACGACCAGTTGCGGGTGCGGAGATCCTGGGCGATCGCTGCGGCCTGGCTGGTGGCCAACGCGTAGCGCACGAGCGTGAAGAGATGAACAAACCGGTTGGCGAGGTTGTAGTCGCCCGCCGCGTCGGCGCCGACCATGCTGTTGAGCATCATGATGTCGGCCTTCTCCAGGCCGCCCTGCACGGCGGCACCGGCGGCCTGCGGCGCGGCGTAGGCCCAGACCGCACCGGTGGGTTCGGGCCGGTTGGGGGCCGAGGTTCGCAGTACGCCTCGGCGGACGAGCCACACGGCGGGCACGATCAGGGTGGCCAGGAACGGTGCCGACCAGGCGTAGGCGAGTGCATCGGCTTCGCCGGCTGCGAACACGGCGGCGGCCGACACGAGGATGAGCTGGCCGCACTGGCGTCCGAGGTTGACGCCGAGCACGGTCGGGATCATGGTGCTGAAGCCGCGGGTGGCCGACATCAGGACTTCGCCGACCGCCGAGAGTGGGAGGGCGATGGCGATGATCTCGAGCATCTGGGCGTATTCGGCCCGTTCGCCGGGTTCGGCGAGCCAGGTTGCGAGTTGGTCGGATTGCCAGATCGCGACGGCGGCGATGGCGCTGGTGACGACGGCGACCGGGATGACGGTGACGGTGAGGACGCGCCGGGCTTGGGGCACTCGCTGATCGGTGGCTTCGCGGCCGATGAAGTACGTCGCGGCGACGTCGGTTCCGAGGCGGACGGTCACCGAGGTCAGCTGGAAGAAGGCGGTGACGG
>JBCCYT010000114.1:0-13821 GCA_039188975.1 Actinomycetota bacterium | reverse complement strand
GGGAAAGGCGCCGAACTGCGCCACATGCATCGCCGCCGAGTCGTGCCGCTCCGAGAGCTCGACGCCAGCGACGCGCTCCGCGCCGAACTCACCCGACTCCGCCACGAACGCGACTAGCCAGCTCGCTCAGCCGGCTGGGTCAGCCGGCTTTGATCGCGTCCATGACGGGGCGGTACGCCCGAATGTCGCTCTGGCCGGGCGCGTAGAAGCTGATCCGATCGACGATGTCGCCATACCGGGCCAACAAACCCGGCGCGATCGTGTCCGGCTCGCCGACCACCGCAAACGTCTCGAGCACCTCGTCGGTGATCAGCTCGCCCATGCCCTTCCAATCACCCTGCTTCGACAAGGTGTTGAGTCGCGGCTGCAGATCATCCCACCCGTGAAGCTCGAGCACCTTCGAGTACGCCGGGGTCGAGCCGTAGAACGCGATCTGTTGCTTCGTGGCCGCCATCGCCTGCTCGAACTCCTGCTCATTCGTGCCCGTCACCACGAAGAACGGACCCGACATCATGAAGCCGTCCATCGACTTCCCGGCCCGCTCGCGGCCCTCGGCAAGATTCGGCAACGTCACCTCGCGGATGTACTTCTCCGTCGTGAAGCCATGACAGATGAACCCGTCGCACACCTCGCCCGCCGTACGAGTCATGAGCTCACCGACACCCGCCAGCCAGATGTTCGGCCGGCCGAAATCGCCGAGATCAGCCTTGTCCGGCGTGAAGAACGGCGTCATCAACGTGTGGGAGTAGAACTCGCCACGAAAGTCGAGTGGCTCGCCGTGCTCCCAGGTATCCCAGATCGCCGAGATCGCCGAGATCATCTCCTTGGCCCGAGCCGCCGGCTTGCCCCACTCCATCGAGAAACGCTTCGTGATGTGCGGCTTGATCTGGGTGCCGAGCCCCAAATTGAACCGGCCCTGGCTGAGCGCCTGGAGATCCCACCCGAGGTTGGCGAGCAACATCGGGTTGCGAGCAAACGCAACCGCAATCGACGTTCCGATCTCCATCGTCTCGGTGTGCTCAGCCGCAATCACCAACGGCAAGAACGGGTCGTGATTGGTTTCGGCCGTCCACACGCCGTCATACCCCGCGGCCTCCTGGGCTTTGGCATTGGCGGCGATCGACGCAATGTCAGGTGCGTTGCCGAGTCCTCCGTCGACCTTCATGGTGGCGCTCCTTGCTGAGAGACGAACGACAGAGGTCTAGCAAACCCGATCGGTCGCCACTCAGTTGACGTGCACACCGCCCAGCGGACAGTAGGCGAGCTGGCGCACCCAGACCGGATCGCCCTCGGCCTCGACCGGCACCGCAACATCGTCGGCCCGGTCGAGCATTCGTGCATCGCCGACCGACGCGATGCCCGCCACGAGGAACACCGCAGCGGCACCAGCCGGCACGACCGGCAGCGACGCCTCGCCCGGCGGCGGAGGTTCCGCCGCCGGTGATTCATCGATCAGCAGATGAAGCACCATCGCAAACCCGCCGAGACCCACCGAGATCCACCACATCGACGCATACGAGCCGGTCGCATCGACCAATTCGCCGCCCATCGACGCTCCGAGAAACGAGCCGAGTTGGTGCGACAGGAACACGATCCCGAACAAGGTCCCGGCATGGGTCGGCCCGAACTTTTGGGTCACGATCGCCGACGTCATCGGCACGGTCGCAAGCCACAGCAGCCCGATCGCACAGCTGAAGACGATCGTCGAAGCCGCGGAGATCGGCACCAGGAGATAGGCGGCGATCACCACCGCCCGAAGGCCGTAGATGCCGGCGAGCACATGGGTGAACGCCACGTGCTGACCGAGTACCCCGACCGTGAGCGAGCCGAACACGTTGAAAAGACCAATGAGCGCCAAGGCGGTCGACGCCGTCGTCGCCGAGATCCCGGCGTCCTCGGCGTAGCCGGGCAAGAACACACCGATGTAGGTGACGTGGAAACCACACACGAAAAACGCGGCGTTCAACATCAGGTAGGAACGGTCATGGCGGGCTCGACGCAGTTCGGCCCGGAGCGGCCGGGCCGGTTCTTCGACAGCACCCACCGAGCCGGAACGGACGATCGGAGAACTCATGATCGCCGGCGCGACCACCACGATCACGATCAGGACAACGGCGAGGAGCACGGCGGTGTCTTGCCACTCGTTGCGCTCGAGGTGCCAACTCGAGATCGGGACGAGCACGAACTGGCCGAGCGAACCGATCGCCGAAACGAGTCCGAGCATGAACGATCGACGTTCCGGCGGTGCCATCCGACCGACGGCGGACAGCGCCACCGCAAAGCTCGCTGCGCCGGTCGCCATGCCGGCGATGAAACCACCCGACAACAAGATCATGCCGGGCGAGTTCGCCGTCGACATGAGCAGCATCGCCGCCATGTAGAGCACGCCGCCGCCCGCGAGCGTACGAGCGGCACCCCAGCGATCGGAGATGGCACCGGCGATCGGCTGCGAGACACCCCACATCAGGTTCTGGACCGCAATGGCGATCGCGATCGACCCAGTGCCGGTATCGAGCCCGTCGGCGATCGGTTCAAGCAGAATCCCGAAGGTCGACCGCACCCCGAGCGAAACGGCCGTGACGGCACCGCCGGCCGCAACCGCAACCCACAGCGGGAGGCGCGAACGGTGGGTTGCGGCGGGTGCCGTCATTGGGTCAGTTCGTCCCGGCTTGGGCGCCGACCGGATCCTGGTGCGCCTCGTGGGTGCGGTTCCGCCAGAAGTCCGCCGCCAACCACATGCCGAACACCGTCACGATCAGCATCGCAATCGAGGCCGTCGTGTAGGCCGCCGCCCGACCAGATCCCTCGTAGATGCCACCGATGACACCGGCGGTGATGCCGCCCGTGAGCGCCTGGGCCGCGCCGATCAGACCCTGCGCGCCGGCCTGTCGCTCCTCGGGGACCGCCATCGCCACCGCGACCCCGGAGGCTGCAATCGTGAGCGCATCGGAGATGGCATGCACCATCGTGAAGCCGAAGATCCAGGTACCGGTCGGCAGCTGGCCGTACATGAAGATGAAGAATGCGCCCGCCACCAGACCGACGGCGGCAATCCGGAACGGCCCGATGCGCTGCGCCAGCCGACCACCGGTAGGTCCGAGGATGATCAGCGGCACGGCGAAGAGGGTGATGCCGAGGTTGGCCATCCACTCCGGCGTCTCGAGATCTTCATGCACGACATCCCACAGCGCATCGAACGCGCCGATCATCAAGAACACCCCGGCCGCGAGAACGACCGCACCCGCGACCACTCTCGATTTCAGCAGGTCGACCGCGAGCCGCTGGCCGCTGCGGTCGACGGTCTCTTCGACGGGCAGCGCCATCGTTGCGGGAAGCAGCACGATCGTCAGCGCCGCGACCACGATGAACGGCGACGCCAACCCGAGGTCGAGTTCGGAAACGAGGAGAGCCGAGACGGCCGGCCCCATGGCGAAGCCGAACACGTCGGCGCTCAACAGACGCCCCAGGTTCTCGCCGACATTCTCGGTGTCGGTGAGGATCACGATCCGACGGATCGCCGGCAGCGACGCGCCGATCCCGATGCCGGAGACGATTCGACCGGCCATGAGGACTTCGAGCGTCTCGCCGAAGGCCATCCCGACGAGGCCGAGCACATTGATCGACACCCCGGCCAGGATCACCCGGCGAGCGTGGCCGCGATCGGCGATCGGCGCGATGAAGGTCTGAGCGAAGAACGCGGCGATGAAGCCGACGCCGATCAGCCAGCCGATCGAGGTCTCACTGATGCCGTATGCATCGCGGTAATCGGCGACGATCGTGAACAGCACGCCGTAGCCCATCGCCAACGACGCGGAGAGGGCACCCATGAGCCACACCGCTCGGCTGAGCCCCCGAAGACCATCCACCTGCGGAGCGTACGGGTCTCACGGGACCGCCGCACGGACGTTTCCGGGGGGCGTCAGCGCTTCTTGCCGAAGAGCCCGCCGAGCAGGCCACCCAACGCACCGAGCCCGCTGCCCTTGCCGCTGCCGGTGCCAGCGCCCAACATCCCGACGAGGTCGCCCAGATCGAAGCCGGAGGTCTCCTGGCGCAGCGCACCGGGGAGGGCCCCCGCGCCCTTCCCGCCGGTCTTCTTGGCCAGCGCACCCATCACGAGCGGTGCGAGCATCGGGAGCAACGTGGTGACGCTGCCGAGATCCAGCCCGGACTTCTGGGCAACCGACTGAGCGATCTGGTCGGTGTTGTCACCGAAGATGTGGTTGACGATCTTCTCGCCGTCGGCCGCGTTACGGCTCGAGCCGAGCGCCTGCGGGATGTCGTCGAGGACGGCGCCGTCGTGGGCTTTCAGCGCCTTGGTGATTGACCGAGCGCCCTGGCGTGACTCCGCATTGCGAGCCAACCCGCTGAGGAGGGCTTCCATGCCGAGGCCGGCCGCCCGCTCCGTCTTTGCTGCTCCCTCGCTGTCGTTGCTCTGCCCGCCGAGCAGTGAGCCGAGCAGATCTCCCGCCCCGCCGCCTCCACCGGCACGTCCCAGCTGTCCCAACAGATCATCCATCACACCGGCCACGGCGTCCTCCATCTCTCGACTGTCATGGTGACAGACGGCATCGACCAGACGCTCGACTGAGTCGGTTTGTCGCGGTGGATCGGCTCGACGAACGGTCAGCTATCGAGCGCAGCGAGATCGTCGATGGGCCCCGCCGGGACGTGGATCCACCCCTCTCGACCGGCTCGATCGACATCGCCCGGTTCGGGAGCAACGGTGCGTCCGAGCTGCGCGAGGCCGGCGACAGCGGCGCAGAGCACCGCATCGAGATCGTCGTCGCTCGCAACAAGCCGAGCTGCGTCGTCGCCCAGGTCGAGATGGCGGCCGAGTGCCTCGACGATCGTCTGCCGCTCCGGCGTGCTGTCGGATCGTTTGTAACTGCGAGCGACGAGCTGCCACGCCACGACCGCCCCGCCCGGATAGGTCTCGTACACACCGGTCCGCCCCGAGCGATCCGCGCCGGGACCGCGCAACCGTTCGAGGATGCGGATCCCGCGGAGCGCAACCACGCCGATGCGATCGGTTGAGACACTCAACGGGCGCTTTCCAATGCGCTCAGCGACGAACTGGTCGGTTCGGCGCAACTGCAACGACCGGGGCGTGGCCTCGGGCAGGGACACCCCGTGGTGATGGGCGGTGACCATCGCAATGAAGTCATCGGGCCATCCCAACGGTGCGTCGAGTCCGACGGCGTCACAGTCGTGCGCGAGTGCGACGATGTCGTCATCGTTCGCCGCCGAACGCAGCTCGACCAGTCTTTGACCCTCGAGCACGGCAATCGACGTGTTGGTCGGTTGCGACGCCAGATCGACGCCGAGGAGTCTGCGTGGCGGGTGGGTAGCCATCGCGTCAGGTGCTGCTGTCGAGCAACTCGAACCCGTCGGTGGCCACGATCTGCCCGGCGACCTGCAGGTCGGTACGATGCCGGCCCGCGTGGTACCGGCGGGTTGATGCGGTCTGGATCCGGCGGGCCTTGTGCAGCGAGATCGTCTCGCCCGGTTCGAGCTCCACGGTCGCCCACTTGAAGACCTTCGGGGAGGTCTCGCCGCGAGCGCCGATGTGATGGATCACGAAATCGACGACGAAGCGGCGCGGCTCCGACGCAGTCGACGTCAACGTGGCATCGAGGGCGATCGAGGCACCGAGCGAGAGTTCCCCCGGCGTCACGACAAAGCGGTCCACCTCGACCGTCGCGTCGGTCGCAAAACCGAGGGCCGCCATCGCACCTGGGTGTCCCCTCTTGATCAGACCGCGGAGAGCATGGCGGACCATCGATGGTTCGATCGTCGGGTCGGCCAGCCACTCGGAAGCGAGCTCGGCGACTCGGTCAGGGTGCTTTCGAGCGATGTCGTTGAGGTGGTTTGCAACCGACCGACGCACCACCTCGTCCGGGTCATGGCGCAATCCGCTCACCAACTCGATCCCGATCTCGGGATGCGCAACCAGCGCTCGGACCCCCGCCCCCCACGGCAGGTATGGCCGGGTTCCCTCCGACGCAAGGCGTCGAACCGCGGCGATGGGGGAGCGGGTCCACCCTCGGCAGGCGGCGAGCGTCTCGTCGAGATGCGTGTTGAGAAAGGGCCGGATGGCGAACTCGCACGAGAACGAGCGGGTGAGGTGAGCCATCGCCGCCAACGACTCGGTTGGGTGGTCGAGACCATGCCGCTCCACGACCGAGCAGAGGGGCCACGCCTCCATGCTGGTGCCCCACGCGTCACCGCCATCGGGATCACCCGCGACCGCGGAGGCAACCTCGACCACGGTGGGCAACAGCTCGAGGTACTCGCCACCGAGCCCTTCGACGAGCGCATCGGCCATGAGGCTGACGCGATCCTTGAGCTCCAACGCGGGGAGTTCGGCCATCACCGTGTCGACAAAGGCCGGGTGGTCGAAACCGCGGCGCAACTCGGCCGCCGCTCGCGCGATTCGCACCACGAGATCACGGTCGAACCCGTCCTTCATCGCCTCAGCCATGGGTGGCACCGTACCGCCCTAAGGTGCGGGCATGAGTCGACCTCGCGTCATGGTGTTCATCGACGGACAGAACCTGTTCAAGGGACTCCGACGCCGCTTCGACACCCGGCTTCACCCGCTGCTGTTGGCTCGCGAACTGGCCGGCCCCGACCGCGACCTGGTCGGCACTCACTACTACTCCGGCATTCACGATCCCGATGAAAACGAACGCATGCACCGACTCGTGCGGCGGCGCCACGATCTGATGCGGCGAACCGGCGTGTCGGTCACCGAGCGGACGCTGCGCTACCACTGGGAATGGCGGGTGCCACGAGGTGAGCTCGATCCGCCGTGGTACGACTCGGCCCCGACACGAGCCGACGCCCGAGTCGAGAAGTACCGGGGTGCCCGTGAGAAGGGCATCGATGTCGCGCTCGCACTCGATGCGGTGGGCAGCATCCTCACCGATGAATGCGACGTCGTCGTCGTTGTCAGCCGCGACCGAGACCTGATGGAGATCGCGGCCGAAGTCGATCAACGTTGCGCCGGCAAGCCGGTGAGCGTCGAAGTCGCCTACGTCTCTGAGCGGCGGGGCGACGAACGAGCACTCTCGGGGTATGACCGCTACATCGAGATCGACGAAGAGATCGTCGACCGGGCAGCCGACCGATTCGACTACGGGCGAGACCTCGACGAGGCGGACGTTGCCGCCTTCCTCGACTCGCTGTGATGTCCGACGACAGATCCACGATCATTTCAAATGTGAAATAAAAGGTCGGGATCGCTACGTTGGAGCAGGCATGAGCACAGAGACCGCAGCACCCGTTCTCCAAACGTTCCCGCTCGGCGCCCAATGGCCGACGGTCGATCCCTTCTTGTTCGTCGCCCATCACGTCGATCACTACCCGGCCGGTGAAGAGGATCTCGGCCCGGCGCCGGCCGAGCTCGCCGGCCGGTCCATCGGCAACGACTTCTCCGAGAAGGACGGCTGGTCGATGTACCACGGCGAGCGCGTGCCAGGGTTCCCCCAGCATCCCCATCGAGGCTTCGAGACGATCACCCACGTTCGCCATGGGCTGATCGACCACGCCGACTCGATGGGTGCCACAGCTCGGTTCGGCCACGGCGACACCCAGTGGATGACCGCCGGGAAGGGGGTTCAGCACTGCGAGATGTTTCCGCTCGTCAACCGCAACGGTGGCAACACGGGCGAGCTGTTCCAGATCTGGCTGAACCTCCCGGCCGCCGACAAGATGGTCGAGCCGTACTTCACGATGTTGTGGAACGAGCGCACGCCGCGAGTCAGCTTCACTGACGACGCCGGCATCGAAACCGAGGTGACGGTGATCGCCGGCCGTCTCGGCGACACCCATGCGCCACCCCCACCCCCCGACTCGTGGGCGGCGAAACCCGAAGCCGACCTCGCCGTCTGGCACATCCGCATCTCGGCCGGTGGTCGATGGACACTCCCGCGAGCCCTCGGCGATGAGACCCTCCGGGTGCTGTACGCGTTCGAGGGCTCGACGCTCCAGATCGCTGGAGCTGCGCCGATCGAAGCTCGAACCGGCGCAGTGGTCGTCCCCGATCGTGACCTGGAGCTCGTTGCCGGCGACGGCGGCATCGAGCTCATGTTGCTGCAGGGCCGCCCCATCGGCGAACCGGTCGCCCAGCACGGTCCCTTCGTCATGAACACCAAGGCCGAGATCATGCAGGCATTCGACGACTACCAGCGGACCCACTTCGGCGGTTGGCCGTGGCCGAGCCCCGATCCCAACCACGGCCCCGATGCCGCCCGGTTCGCCCGGCATGCGGACGGCCGCCACGAAGACCCGAGCTGAGTCCATGCCCCTCCAGCCCTACTTCGACATCGCCTTCACGCCCAGCGTCGTCGAACGGCAAAGGGAGAAGGGCTCTCGAGAGATGAACGCGGCCAACCACGACCGCACCGTCACCAACCCGCAACTGGGCCACGCCGAGATCGCGCACATCGCGGCACGAGACTCGCTCTACATGGCGACCGTCAGCGAGACCGGTTGGCCCTATGTCCAACACAAGGGCGGCGAGCCTGGCTGGATCAACGTCCTCGGCACCACCACGATTGGCTGGCTCGAACGCAACGGCAACAAGCAGTACCTCGGCACCGGCAACCTCGCCGCGAACGACCGGGTCTCGCTCATCTTGGTCGACTACCCGAACCGGACCCGACTCAAGCTCTTCGGCCGCGCGACCTATCACGCCGAGCTCGACACCTACCTGGCGGGCGTGCTCGACGCCGAAGGCGAACGCCACGATGGCGCCACCACGATCGAGGTCGACGCGGTCGCCTGGAACTGCCCCAAGTACCTCACTCCCCGGTACACACAGCCCGACGTGCAGGCGGCATTCGATGAACACACCACTGCACTTCGGGCTCGGATCGCAGAACTCGAGGCGGAGGTTTCGTCCCTCCGGGCGGCCGCTCCGGAACAACCGGAGAAAATCGACTAAATCGGGAACACAACCCGCGGGAGAAGCGTTTCAGATCGTGTAGGGCAACCCCCCTCCAGCCCTACAAACCAAATCCCCCCCCAGGATTCCGAGCCGGATCGTCGATGGCACCGCCACCGGTCCGGCTCGATCCGTTTTCTGGCTCGACGCGTCCGGGCCCTCCGGGACGAAAAGCATCAGCCGGACGCGGTTCGTGCCGATGGGCTGAGATGGGATCGACGGTCGGTGCGCAACGAAGCTCCGCTTCGACGCGAGCAGATGACCTCCAGCCCGACCGATGGGAGGGCCGCACCTGGATGAGCCGCGGCATCCGAGCGATCGTGGTCGTCATCCCGATCATCGCATCGATCGTCGCGACCCGACTCTATGTCGCGGTGGTCGACCGTCCATCGGGCTGGCCGATCCAGGCGCCTTTCTGGATCGGCGCGTTCGCCGTGTCGATCGGAGCGACCATCCTGGTCGACCGGTACTCCCGTCGACTCCTCCCGCTCGCCGTGTTGTTTCGGATGTCGCTCGTCTTCCCCGACAAGGCGCCGAGTCGTTACAAGGTTGCGCTCCGCCAGGGCAACCCCCGCCGCCTCGAAGCCCAACTGGTCTCCGGGCAGATCGCTGACTCTGGTGACGCCGCCCGCGCCCTCCTCGGGCTCATCACGCTCGTCGGAGAACACGACCGTCTGACCCGGGGACACTCCGAGCGCGTCCGTGCCTACTCGGAAATGATCGGGCAGAACATGGGGCTGAGTGAGGCCGAGCTGGAGAAGCTCCGCTGGGGTGCGCTGATCCACGATGTCGGCAAGCTGGCCGTCCCACCCGAGATCCTCAACAAGGCCGGTCGGCCCGATGACGACGAGTGGGCGGTCATCCGGTCCCACCCGAGCGCAGCCGAGATGTACATCGGTCCGATTCTCGGTTGGCTCGGCGAATGGGCGCTCGCCGCAACCGAACACCACGAACGCTACGACGGCACCGGGTACCCGGCGGGCCTCGCAGGGAAGCAGATCAGCCTCGCGGGCCGAATCGTCGCCGTCGCCGATGCGTACGACGTCATGACCTCGGCCCGCAGCTACAAGAAGGCGCTCAAGCCAGAGGTCGCTCGCGAAGAGTTGTTGCGCAACGCCGGCACCCAGTTCGACCCCGACGTGGTCCGCGCCATGCTCGACGTTTCCCTCGGTCGGCTGCGAGTCATCGTCGGGCCGGCCGGTTGGCTGAGCGAGCTCGCCTGGGTGACTCGAGTCCCCGACACCGTCTCGACGGCGGTTGTCGCCACGGCAGTGTCGGCTGGTGCCGTCGTCGCGCCCGTCACCTCCGAACCAGCGATCGAGTCGGTTGTGGTCGAACGCATCGTCGAAACGCCGGCACCCACAACGACGGCCTCGGCGACGACCACGTCCGTTTCGCCCAGCACCACGGCGACACCATCGACCACCACGCCGAGCACGACGACGACCACCACCACGACCACGACCACCACCACCACCACGGCGGCGCCGAGCACCACCACGACCACCGTCGCGCCCGCCGCAGGTGCCGCGGCTCCCACGCCGACCACCACGACGGCACCGCCGACAACGACCGCGCCGCCCACGACCACCACGATCGCTCCGACCACCACGACCACCACCACGACGACGACCACCACCACCACCACGACCCTCCCGACGACGACGACGGCACCTCCACCGCCGTCCGCCGCCTTCCACCTCCCAGACTGGATCGCCAACGGGCAAGCGGGCGGGGTCCTGCAAGGCGGTGCCACGCTCGACGGCAACGAACTCGTGCTGGACGGTGTCGAAGCCTTCCTCGAGATCGACCATCAACCGGCACTGAAACCGACCGCTGGCTCCCTTCAGCTCGAGTTCTTCGCTGATTCGGTCGGATCGGTGCAAGGGCTCGCATCATCGGACTCGAATGGCTTTGACACCGGCGGCCACTTCACGATCAACCTCGACCACGGTGAGATCTGGTTCCGAGTGCAGACCGACTCGGAGAGTCACCATTTCGTCGGCGGCTCGATCGCCGCAGGGGTGTGGACCTCGGTTCGGGCCGAGTGGGGGCCAGCTGGCGTCTTCCTCTTCGTCGACGACGCGCCGGTTGCCGGCGACCCGGATCTCGTGTGGTCACCCGCCGGAAACGAGAACCCGTGGGCTTTCGGCACAAACCTCTGGCGTAGCGTCGACAACGGCTCCGACGGTCATGAGTCGCCACTTCAGGGCCGCCTCCGGAGCATCGAGATTCGGGCATCCTGACGGCGGGACCGTTCGATCCGGGCCCTCCGTTGCTTGCTAGCGTCGGGCCATGACCGAGATCGTCCTGGTGCACGGCGCATGGCATGGCCCGTGGTGCTGGTCGCAGGTGGCCGATGCCCTCGACCAGCGTGGTCATCGAGTTCACGCTGTCACCTTGCCCGGCCACGACCAGCCGGGCCGCCGGACCCGTATCTGGTCAACCATCAGAAGCGCTGTCGAGGCGGTCGGCGACGCGGTCGCAGCATGCGACTCCCGACCCCTGCTCGTCGGTCACTCGATGGGCGGCTATGTCGCCCAGCGCTACCTCGAGCGAAATCATGACGTCAGCGGGGCGGTGCTCGTCGCATCCGTTCCCGCATCGGGCGCGCTTTCCGCCAATCTGCGAACGCTTCGCCACCACCCCGGGCGCACCATCAAGGCAATGCTGACGGCGGACTACATGGGGCTCGTCGACGACCCCGCACTTGTACGCGAGCTCTTCTTCACCCCCGAAACGCCGGACGCCACCGTGCTCGAAACCGCCGCCGAGCTGCAGAACGAATCAGCACTTGCCATCAACACGATGGTGCTGCGCCGACCCCGACCGGGGCGCGTGACCGTGCCGGTCCATGTCATCGCAGCTGAAGCCGATGCCATCTTCACCCTCGGCGAGCAGCGCGCCCTCGCGACCGCTTACGGCGCCGACCTGGTGGTACTACCCGGCGGTCACGACATCATGCTCGATACCGACTGGGCTGCCCTCGTCGATGCCGTGCACCGAGTAGCCGAGCCCGGGGCCTAGCGCATCAGAGCCCTTCGGCGGCCACCACACCAGCATTCACGATGTGGGCGGCAGAGATGCCGACGATGTCGTGCAGGTCGGCGATGCGACCCGATTCGCCGAAGCGGTCGACGCCGAGCGCGATCTGTCGAGCGCCGATGGCGGAACCGAGCCAGGCGAGTGAGTGGCTCGCCGCATCCTGCACCGAAATGACCGGGCGGCCTCGTTCGGCTGTCTTGATCAGCGAATCGAGGTGGCCGGCGCCGGGGACATGGGCGAGGTCATCGACGACAGAACGGACCTGACGCTGCCAATCACGGTAGAGCCGGTCGGCCGACGAGATTGCAATGATGGTGGCAGCAACCCCTTCGGCTTCGAGTTCGTCAGCCGCAGCCAGCGCTTCTGGGACCATTGCGCCACTGGTCGCGATCACCACCCCATCGGTCAGATCGGCATCACCCTCGCGCAGGCGATACCCGCCTGCGAGGACCTGACGGCGCAGCTCATCGACCCCGATGCGATCCCGGGCCGCCGAGAACGCCGACTGGTCGACCGGTCGGGTCGAGAGTCGCACATACGCCGATTCGCCATCGGGCTCGTGAAGTTGGCGGACCGCGTCGCACAGGATCCAGTCGAGCTCGGTGGCATACGCCGGTTCGGAGAAACACACGCCGGGAAGCTCCATGCCGACCGACGCCGTGATCGTCGACTGGTGAGCGCCGCCTTCGGGTGCCAGCGTCACGCCCGATGGGGTGCCGGCCACGATGAACCGGCCCGCGTTGTACAGCGAGTAGATGAAGGCGTCGAGCCCGCGGAGCACAAACGGGTCATAGACCGTGCCGATCGGCACGAGCATCTCGCCGTGATGTTCGTGGGCGAGCCCGAGCTGACCCAACAGCAAGAACAGGTTCATCTCGGAAATGCCCAGCTCGATGTGATGACCATCAGGGCTCGGCGCCCACCGCAGCAGGCGGTCGGCACCACCATGGTCGTCGCGCTCGTCGGGGCTGAACACCCCGAGCTTGTTGATGATGCCGCCGAGATTCGTCGAGATCGACACGTCGGGTGAGGTCGTGACCAGTCGAGGCCGGACATCGGGCACGTCAGCGAAACCGGTGAGGATCCGGCCGAACGCCTCCTGGCTCGACACGGAGGCTCGGTCGCCGAACCGGGCCACACCAGCAGGAACGTGCAGGATCGGCCTCGGCTTCGGCGGCTCGTTGTTGATCTCGCCGCCGACATCGCCGCACCAGCGGCCGGCAGCCGAGTCGGTCGGGAACCGATCCCACTCGGTCTCGAGGGTCAGGCCGAGTTCGCGTCGGAAGTCGTCGATCTGCTCCTCGGTGAGCAGGGCCGCATGGTTCAACGGGTCGCCCGCCATGGGAAGCGACCAGCCCTTGATCGTGTACGCGAACACCACGCTCGGACGATCGGTGACGGCGTCGCACTCTCGGAACCGCTCCACCAGCAATCCGAGGTCGTGGCCGCCGAGGTTGAAGACGAGTTCGGCAAGGGTGTCGTCGTCGACGGTGGCCGCCCACTCCTGCAACGCAAGCGAACCGCCCTTCAGGAACTTCTTGCGCATCTTCTTCGGCTTCATCGCAAACAAGGACTGGTAGGCCTCGTTCGGCATCTCGTCGATGCGCTCGCGCAACGCATCGCCACCCGGCTGTTCGAACGCCGCCTGGAGCTTGTGGCCGTACTTCGCCTCGACCACATGCCACCCAGCATCGGCAAAGAACGACTGCAGGCGGTGGGCCTGAATGTCGGGGACGACCCGGTCGAGACTCTGCCGGTTGAGATCGACGACCAGCGTCACGTTCGCCAGGCCCTGGGTCGCAGGATCCGCGATCGCCTCCCACACGTTG
>JBCCYT010000113.1:0-13831 GCA_039188975.1 Actinomycetota bacterium | reverse complement strand
TCGAGGCGGAGGCCCATCGCGTGGGCTGTATAGGCGACCATCGACGGGAAGCAGCCGTAGAGGTCGACGTGTTCGATGCCGGAGAGGTCGCCCCAGCGTTCCTGCAGCTCGACGATCGCAGCGTCGAGTCCCGGCACCGATGCCACGTCGGCTCGAGTGACAAAGGTGGCGGTGTCGGCGCTGACGACGGTGTCTCGGAGGTACACGCGTTGGTCGGGTGCGATGCCGAGCTCCTCGGCGCGTTGGTGGGTGGTCATGATGAGCGCGCCCGCGTGGTCGACGGTGTTGTTGGCACACATCGCCTTGGTGTAGGGCCATGACACCATCCGGTTGGCAGAAGACGGCTCGCGGATGTCGTCCGCCGTCATCGACGTGACGTCGAGGTCGGGGTTGGTCGCGGCGACGGCGGAGAAACCGGCCCACAGGTCCGCTGCTCGCTGTCGGGCTGTGTCGAGCGATTCGCCCGCTGCGGCCCGCAGTGCGCTCTCGAACACGGCGTAGGTGTTGCGGGGATGTTCCCCGCCGCGCTCGAGGTCCGTGGGGTCGCCTCGGTCGAGCGCGGCGCCCCATGCCTCGGCAGGCTCGATCGACGGGTCCACGGTGGCCGGAAGCTTGGATCGACTGGCTTTGCGGAGCGCGGCTCGGGTGAGACCGGTCTCGCCACCCGCCATGAGGGCCATCGACGTTTCGCCCCGAGCGAGTCGGTCGCCGAGTTCACCGACGAACGCGATCGGTGTGTTGCCGCCCCACGTTGTGAGCACCGACTGGGCCTCGGTTGCGCCGAGTTGATCGGCGATGGCGCGACCGGGATTGGGGTGACGGAAGAGGCCGCCCACAACACCGACCGTGTCGATGGTCGCCCCGTCGATCCCGGCGTCGGTGACGGCGGCCCGTGCTGCGTCGGTCATGAGCTGAACCGGCTCGTTCGGGTTGTCGATGTCGGCCGTTTGTGCGACCAGTTGGGCTCGGCCGATGATCACGGGCGTTCGAGGGGGAACGGGCATACGCGTAGGGTAGAAGCGCTCGCCTGCCGAGAGGAACTCCGTGCCGATCACTGCCGACCAGTTGTTGCTCACCGACCGAGTTGCGGTGGTGACCGGCGCCGCGCAGGGCATCGGTCGTGCTGTCGCCGTGACGTTGGCATCGTTGGGAGCCGACGTTGCGGTGTGCGATCGCGACACCGACGGGCTGGCGGAGGCGGTTGCCGAAATCGAGCAGCTCGGACGCCGGGCCCTGTCGGGCGGGTTCGACATGCGGGTGGCCGACGACGTCGACTCGTTTTTTGGACGGGTCCGTGCGGCGTTGGGTCCGATCGAGATTCTGGTGAACAACGTGGGCGGTGGCTTTCATGCCCCCTTCGTCGATGTCTCTGCCGGGGGAGAGGCGGCATTGGTCGCGGAGAACTTCGGCACCGTCACCAATGGGGTGCGGGCTGGCTATGAACGAATGGCGGACGGCGGCGCGATCGTGAATGTCACGTCGGTCGAGGCCCATCATGCAGCCCCGGGGTTCGGGGTCTATGCGGCGATGAAGGCGGCGGTCGAGCAGTTCACGAAGACCCTTGCCCTGGAGTTTTCCGATCGTGGCATTCGGGTCAATGCGGTTGCGCCGGACATGATCGCGACCCCGGGCGACGAGGGTCTGGCGGCGGACAGCGCGGCGATGTCTGCTGCCCACCATCCATCACCGTTGCGGCGGATGGGCACGCCCGATGAATGTGCGGCGGTGATCGCATTCTTGGTGTCGGATCTGGCGAGTTTCGTCACGGGCGCGTCGATCCCGGTCGACGGCGGCACCACCGCCGGTGGTCCCTGGAAGGTGACGCTCGGCGGAACCTTCCAGATGTGAGGGCAGGTGACGCTCAGCCTGGTTTGCGGTTGCGCACGACGACCGATTGGCTCGCCACGGCTTGCAGGTTCCCGGCGTCGTCCCAGATCCGGAGTTGGCCGTGCCCGAAGCCGTTGTTGATACCGCCAGCTTCGATGTCGAGGAGGTACCACTCGCTGGGTCGGACGTCGATGATGCGAAGGGTGTTGTCGAGGCTGTTGGAGCTGACTGGCTGCGACGCAACGTTGGAGATTCCCATGGGCACGAAGTCGCCGAGGACGGCAAGGGTGGCTGCGCTGTTTTGGACACCGTCTGGTGGTTTGGTCCAGACGCAGAGCCGGCCGGGGCCGTGGCCGGTTGGTCCGCCGAGCCGTTCGCCGGTGGTCGGCGCGAAGCGCTGATCGAGGTGTTTGCCGAGCGAGTCTTGGTCGTAGTCGTATTCTCGTGGTCGGCATTCGTCGGGTGGTCGGACGTCGGGCGGTTGAGGCCACGTTTCGTGAATGTCGAGGTCTCGTTGGCCGAGCGCGGCGTTGACGGTGATGATTTCGCGATCGCCGACGTGGCCGATCACGCGCGCCTGGGTGGTGTAGCGGCCTGAGACCGAGACGTGGACGTCGAGGTCCATCGTTTCGCCGACTTTGGCGAAGTCGAGGTATTGGGCGGTGGCCCACACGACGGGTCGTCCGGTCGTCTCTTCGAGGGCGGTTGTCGCGGCGGCGAGTCCGGCGCCGCCGAACAGGAAGATCTCTCGGACGCTGAGTCGAGGGATGATGGGGAGGTACCAGCGCTGCGGGTTGTGGGTGGCTTCCAGGCCGAGCCATTCCCGCGGGGAGATGACGCTCATGTGATGGCGGCGCGGATTTCGTCGGCGGCGCGACCTGGGTCGGTGAAGGGTCCGAAGTGGGTCTTGGCGTCCCAGGTGGTGAGCGTGGCGGTGGGGATGGCGTCGGCGACCATGGGTGCAACGAGTGCGGGTGGTGCACCGTCGGTCGATGCGATCACGGTGATGGGGGCGGTGATCTCGTGGAGCCGCGCGAACACGTCGTGATCGACGCTTTCGAAGGTGCGGGCTTCGCTCTCGGGTGTGCACTTGAGGGTGACGCCGTCGGCGGTGTGCTCGAATCCGTGGGTGACATAGTCAGCGAGGACGTCGCTGTCGACGATGGAGAACGGTGGTCGTGATCCGTAGCGTTCGATGACGGCGGCGTGGTCGGCGAAGGTGGCTCGCCGGTTGCGGGCGGTTTCGGCCATCGTGCTCGGGTTGTCTCCCATCGGTGGGAAGAGAATTGGTTCGAAGAGCCAGGCCGTTCGGATCGTGCCGGGGCGGCGCAGTTCGGTTGCGGCGATGGTTGCCCCACCCATCGAGTGGCCGACGAAGTCGACGGGTTCGTCGATGTCGAGTGCGTCGAGGGTGGCGATGAGATCGTCGGCCATCCCGGCCCACGCGAAGCGGTTGTTGGCGGGGATGGTGCTGTCGCCGTGGGCTCGAAGGTCGGGGGCCCAGCAGCGGCGAAGCGGATGGAGGCGACGGGCGATCTGGGTGTAGCAGCGGCCGTGGAACCCGGTTGCGTGTACGAAGACAAGGGGCGGTCCGTCGCCGCCGAGATCATGGATGGCGAGTTCGACGCCGTCGGAGGACGTGGTGTGGAGCGTCATGTGTCTGCTTCGGTGAGGAGGTAGTGGCCGTCGTCGTCGGCTTCGACCCCCAACACGGTGAGGAATCGGCCGTTGCCGAGCGTCATCGCACACGTGGCGGTCAATTCGATGATTTCGACGTCGGTGAACGCCTGGCGCAGTTGGGCCATGAAGGCGTCGTCGATGCGGTGATGGTCGGTGGCGAAACGGTCTGCGAATTCGCCGGCGAGCTGTTCGCGTTCGGTCAGATCTTCGAGCTCGGCGACGGCGCCCACGGCGCAGGTCACGACCGTGTCCACGAGGTTCTCGTCGAGACCATCGGCGGTGGCGTTGGGTGAGCGAGTGTTGAGACAGACGGGGCAGCCGTTGGCGCTCGCGATGCGGAGGCGGGCGATCTCGCGGATGCGGGCGGGCAGGGAGGATTTCTCATAGACGGCGCTTGCGTACGAACCCATGCCGATGGCGATGTCGGGTTGCATCATCAGCAAGCGGATGCGTTCGAGTTCCTCACCATCAGGGATGTCGATCCTCGCCATGGGCCGATCCTACGAGGAGGAGTCGGTTGCCCGATCATCGAGTACGACGCCTGTCCATTCGCCGTCGACGCGACGCCGCGATGCCGTCCGGTTGTGGGCGGCCGCGCATCGGGCCTCTTGCTCGCCGCAGAGGATGCCAGCGACGATGAGCCGACCGAGTGGTTGGTGCTGCAGCGCCGAGGCAACTCGTTCATGGATGTCGATGGTGACGTTGAGCACCGACACGTCAGCGTCGACGAGGTGGGATTCGATCTGGCCGTGGTGTGCCGTGACGTGCGCGCCGACGCCGTTTCGGTGCGCATTGTCATCGACGGCAGACGGCGACGTCGGGTCGAGATCGATGGCGGTGACGCGAGCGCCGAGCCGAGCCGCGATGATCGACAACACGCCGCTTCCGGCGCCGAGGTCGGTGACCGACATGCCCGGCTGCACGACATCGACGAGCAGGCGTGCGGCGAGCCGGGTCGATGGGTGGCTTCCACTTCCAAACGTTGGCCCTGGGTCGATGACGATGTCGTTGGCCGGATCGACGCTCGGCGCGTCGACCCACGGTGGACGAATGATGAATCGGTCGACCTGGTACCAGGTCGCGTGGGCGCGCCAGGCGTCGACGCCGGTTCGATCGTCGGCTGTCCGGACCCGGCCGCCAAGTGCCGCGGCTGCCGCCTGGGCGGCCGTCGGGTCGGAGAATGATCCGATGAGCAGGCCGTCGCGCGCTTCGACGCCGACGGCGCCGAGCACCCAGAGGCGGTCACCGGTGAGTTCCGGATCAGGACCGGCGGGAACGTCGACGATCGAATGCACGGCAGACCCGATGCTCGTCAGTCGTCTTGTTGGCGAAGAAACCGTTCGAACTCGGCGGCGAGGTCGTCGGCATTTGGAATGTGTGACTCGGCGTGGGAGTCGTAGCGGCGCTCGAGGCTCTCCACGTAGGCGATGACGTCGTCGTCATCGGCCATCGCCTCATTGACTCGGGTTTCCCAGTCGCGGGCTTCGGTGTCGAGCGACGCCCATCGAGTTGGGAGACCGGTGATGCGCTCGAACCGCTCGAGCAGCGCTCGCGATGCTTTGGGATTCGGCGAACCAGACACATAGTGCGGGACCGATGCGCGCAGCGACACCGCCGGGACGCCTCGCCGTTCGAGATGCTCGTGCAGCACGCCGATCACACCGGTCGGTCCCTGATACGACGGCTGGCCGAGTCGCATGACCGCCGCGAGATCAGGGTCGGTGGTGGAGCCGGTGATCGACGGGGGCCGAGTGTGCGGAACTTCGGCGATCATGGCGCCGAAGGTCACCACCATGGCGGCTTCGACCGTCTCGGCGACGTGGGTGATCGCTTCGCTGAAGCCTCGCCAGCGCAGGTGGGGTTCGATGCCATCGACGAGGACGAGATCTCTCGGCTCGTCGTCGAGTTCGAGACTGTGGATTCGATGGTCGGGCCACTCGATCCGTCGGGCTCCGTCGGGCCCGAGCCGAATCATCGGTCGGTGCTCGGTGAAGTCGAAGAACGTGTCGCCGTCGATGGAGCCGACCTCGACGGCTCCTGCCGTGCGCAGTGATTCCACTGCGCCGGTCGCTGCGCCGCCGACATCGAAGAGTCCTTCGAAGGCGGTGACGAGGATGGGGGATCGGAGTGGTGGAAGTTCGGCGGTCCAACGAACGGCGGTCATCGCCCGCCAGCATGCCTGGTTTGGGTCGGGTCGCGCACCCGATGGCGCCGGGTCACCGGTGTTCGTGAGACCGCGGAGCGTGGTCGCCGAGTCTCGCAGGGTCTACCTCGGTTCGTGGATCTGCCTACACTGTGGGCAGTGCGCGGGATCGGTTCTCCTCAACAGTTGTTGTGGACCATCGGGTCGTCCCTGATCGATGCCGATCCGGGCGAGTCCGAGGCTCGCCTGAGCGCGGCCTTCGCGCAGGTGTGTGAGCTGATGGGGGCATCGTCGGGTGGTGTGTTCGAGCACAATCTCGTCGATCGATCGACCAAAACGGTTGCCGGGCACGGGCTGCCCGAGGGTCCGATCACCCCGATCCTCCCCGGTGTCGTGCGGGCCGAGCTGGCCGCCGCACACGGCCACGGCATCTTCGACCTGCGCGAGCTCTTTGGTGAGGACCGGATCCACGAACTCGGCTGGCCCGACGGCAAAGGGCTGATCACCTGGATCGAACAAGACGACGACCGGGTTGTCGCCTTGTTCATCGCCGCATTCGAACCCGACTGGGACGACGAGGAGGTCGAATTTCTTCGAGGGTTCGGTCTGCTCGTTCGGCAGTTCATTCGACGAGTCGCCGCCGAGGCGTCCCTGCACAAGCGGCGCGAACTCGATGAAATCTCGCTGGCCCTCGCCGACCGGCTGCAAAGCGTCACCGGTTCGGAGTTCGAAGATTCGATCGAGGATCTCCTGCGTGAGGTCATGAGCGCGGTCGGGGGAAACGCCTGCTTCCTCATCGATGTGGTCGACGAGCACCACGTCGATGTCTCCTCGGTCGTGACCCGGTCGATGGGTATTCCCGCCATCGGTCTGCTGGCGGTCGACAATGTCGATGCCTTCACCGGCACCGATGCGGTCGACATGCTCGACCTCGTCCGGACGACACGAGTGCTGAACGGCACCGAGCTCGCTGGCGCAGTGTTTGGGCGCGACTCCGATGCCTATGCGCGGGCGGCCGAGAATCCACACAACATCGTGCTCGTGCCGTCGGAGGTCTCCGGCTTCGCCACCACCGCCATCGGCGTTTCCCGTGAGGGAGCGTTGCCGTGGCGCCAGGTCGAAATCGATGCGGTCTCGACGATCGTGTCGATGGTCAGCCAGGCACGCGCCCGATGCGCCGCCGAGATCGACTCCAAGGTTCGCTACGCCCTTCAGCAGGTACTCGCCGATGTCGGGCAGCGATTTCTCAATGTCGACGCCGCGCACGCCATCGATGCTGGCGACCAAGCCTGGCGCGATGTTGCCTCCTCCCTCGGCGCATCATTTGCGCTCGTAGCGCTCGACCGAGAGACCGACGATGGTCAGGTTGATCTGCTTCGGGCATGGGTCGACTCGACTTCGTTCGAGCCGGGGTGTGTCCCGCTGAGCGATCTCGGGCTGAGCCGGGCCCAACTTGCGGCCACGTCGATGGTCGACACCATCACCTTGGCCCCCGACCTCGTCGAGGCGTGGGGGTTGGACGGCGGGGCCTGGCGGGTGGCCGCAGGACATGCGCCGCGGCTCGGCGGATCGTTTGCACTGGGGTTCCCCGTCGAGAGTTCGCTCCCCGCCTCGGTCGGGCTGGAAGCGTTGCGGGCGTTCCGTGACCTCGCAAGTCAGCTCCAACTCCGAGTGCTGGCCGAGGAAGAAACCAGCCGCCGGTTCCGGGCCGAGGAAGTGCTCTCCGACATCGCCGATGACTTCCTGGGCGGGTCGTCGCGGTCGGCGGTTGTGGTCGAGAACCGCACCCTCGCTCGGATGGCCGAGCTCTTGGAACTGACGGGTGCCGGGATTGGCCCGGTCGCCGAGGATGCCGTCATCGAACGGATGTGGCGACATCCCGATGTGGCCGGACCAGACGTTCGCCCCGGCTCACCGGTGCCGCCGGGTGCGGTACCGCCATCGCAACTCGACCCGGTCGGCGTGACCGCCTTCTCGCCCGAAGGCGACGACCCGACAGCCCGAGCACTCCGCGAGCGGTGGGACGGTGCCCACATCATGTTCGCCCCGGTGTCGGTGAACGGCGAACTCGTGTCCTGTGTGTCCGCTATTCGGCCGGGCGGCTTCAGCGAACTGGATCGCAGCGTGTTGCGCTCGGTTGCCACGATGCTCGGTCAGTTCCGGGCCCGCGTGGCCGCCGAACAACGAGACGAAGCCCGCCTGCAGTCCGAAGAACTCCTCGGCGACTTCGCGGCCGAGCTGGCCGATGCGACCGCGGACACCCTCAAGGAATCGGTCCACTCGGCGTTCATGAACATCTGCGCATCGATGGACCTCACCTGTCTCACCATCTGGCGCATCGACAACGATGGTCACGCGTACCGACCGGTCTATCGAGCGGCGCCGGCCGAAGGGGAGTGCGCCGACCTTCCCGACGTGCGCCCATTCGGTAGCGATGCCACCCTCGACGAGGCTCGAATCGCTGACGGCTGGTACGTAGGGCCAGATCTTGCAACCGATGATCCCGAGCTGAACGTGTTGGCGTTCCGGCGTGGGTCAGAGCCTCGTGAGAGCATCTTGATCACCAAGTCTCGGGTTCCGCAGCGTTGGTCGCCGCTGACTCGGGAGCTCTTCGCCGAAGTCAGTGCGGTCCTGAGCGACGTCGAAGCCCGCATCGCCGCGGAACGCTACGTCGACGCGGCGTTCGACAACGCTCCGGTCGGCATCGTCATGCGTGACAATCGGCTTCGGCTCATCACCTGCAATGACGCGTTCGCCGATTTCCTCGGATACGCCGCGCCCGCCGACCTCGGGGGCACGATGCCTGACCACGTGTACGCCGAGGGAATCGAGTCGATCGGCTGGGTGGAGAGCAACGGGCGGCTCGAGGCGGAAGCGGCGTTTCGCCGCATGGACGGCGGTCGGGTCTGGGGCCACATGCGGGCGACGGCCGTCGAAGGTGACGCCGGAGACCACTTCTGGCTCGTGCACGTCGAGGACATCACCGACCGCCGTCGAGCGGAAGCACTGCTTCGCTTTCAGGCCACCCACGATGAGTTGACCGGGTTGGCGAACCGCGGTCGGTTGCTGCAGGAACTCGACGAGTTGTCCCACGCGCCCGAGGGTGTCGCGGTTCTCCTGCTGGATCTCGACCGATTCAAGAACATCAACGACTCCATGGGTCACGATCGAGGCGATGAGTTGTTGGTGACGATCGCCGATCGTCTCCGTCTCGCCGTGCGTCCGGGCGATCTGGTTGCTCGGCTCGGCGGCGACGAGTTCGCCGTGACGCTCGCCGGTCCGGTGACGCCGACCGACGCCGAGTTCGTCGCCAACCGGCTCCTCCGCCTGATCGGTGAGCCAGTCCAGCTCGATTCGCAGAAGCTCTACCCCTCGGCCAGTATCGGCATTGCCTTCTCCGACGGCGACGATGTCGCTGACTTGTTGCGGCGGGCCGATACCGCCATGTACCGGGCCAAGGCCCAGGGGCGAGCCCAGGCTGCGTTGTTCGACGAGGCGCTGCAGCTCGAAGTCACCGAGCGAATGGCGACCGAGGCGGGACTCCGCGGTGCGTTGCGCAATGCCGAGTTCATCGTCTACTACCAGCCGGAGATTTCGACGATCGATGGCCGGATGCTCGGTGCCGAAGCGCTTGTTCGGTGGGATCACCCGACCGAAGGGGTCCTTGCTGCGGGCAGCTTCATCGAGGTCGCCGAGGAGACGGGCCTCGTCATTGAAATGGGTGAGATCGTCTTGGCCGAGGCAGTCGCCGAAGCGGCAACGTGGCCGGGAGGCGACGATGGGCCGATGGTTCGGGTGAACCTGGCGGCCGCTCAGCTCCAGCGTGACGACACCGTTGCGCTCGTTCGGTTTGCCCTCGAAGAGAGCGGGCTCCCACCTCACCGCCTGTGCTTGGAGATCACCGAGTCGGCCGTGATGACCGACATCAACCGTTCCGAGCAGATTTTGCATCGCCTCAAAGAGCTGGGCGTCAAGCTGGCTGTCGATGACTTTGGCACCGGTTTCAGCTCGCTGGCCTACCTGAAGCGGTTCCCGGTCGATGCCTTGAAGATCGACCGAGCGTTCGTCATCGGGTTGGGCGAGGACGAGGAGGATCGGGCGTTCGTCAGCTCGATCATTTCGCTCGCTGAGGCGCTTGGCCTCGATGTCGTGGCCGAAGGGGTCGAGACCGAGCGGCACGCCGAGATCTTGTCGGAACTCGGGTGCCACCGGGCCCAGGGATATCTGTATGCCCGACCGGGACCTCCGGGGGAACTTGCACCGTTCCTCGCCGGTCAGTTTGACGCTTGATCTGGCGCAACATCCGCCGATGAAAGCTCCATGTCTACGGTGTCGGATCTCGCCGGCCTCGCGCCCCGTTGGGACGATGCGCATGCCCGCCGCGTCGTGGCGCTACGCGTCCTGTCCTCGTTTGCGATGGGTTCCCTCGTTCTCGCGCTCCCGTCGTTTGACCCGAACCGATGGTGGCTCGCCGCCGTCTTGATGGTGGCCGTGCCGATCTCGTCGTCGGTGATCTACCTCACAACCGATCGCACCAGAGTCCTGACGCGGGTCACGATCGCCGATGCCGTGTGGGTCTCGATCGCCGTCGTGTTCTTTCCGGCGATCTATCTGGAGGCGTTGCTGATCGGGCTTGCTCTGTTGGCGTCGGTGGCCAGCGAAAGTCATCGAGCCCTGCTCGCAACGGCGACGGTGGTTCTCGCGGGGTTCGTCGTCGGTGGCGTCATCCATCAGCCCGTGCAGTGGCTCCGGCTGCTTGCCGTCTTCACGCTCTTGCTCCCCCTCCTCGTCTTTGTCGCCAACGTCCAGCGGGACCGGGCCCGCCAGCATCGGGCCCGGATGCGGCACCGGGCCGAACACGACGGTTTGACCGGCCTTCGAAATCGAGCGGGGTTCGCTGATGTGTTGGTGACCACCCCGTTCTTGTCGGTGATCGCCGTCGACCTCGACGGGTTCAAAGACATCAACGACACGCTTGGACACGAGGCCGGCGACGAGCTGCTGGTGGTGCTGGCCAAGCGCCTCGAACGAGCCGTTGGTCACCGAGGCGTCCTGGCTCGCGCCGGGGGTGACGAGTTCACGATCGCTGTCTTCGTCGACGACGTCGATCTCGTTGCCAACGACGTGTTGCAAGCCTGCCGTCGTCGGGTCGCGCTCGCCGATGTCGATGTGTCGATCGGTGCGTCGCTCGGTATCGCGGCGGCCGTCGCCGGCGTCGACGGAACGGAACTCCTGCGCCGTGCCGATCTCGCGATGTACGAGGCAAAGCACAATCAGGGCGGGATCCGGCACTGGACTGACTCGACTCGCTCTGCGTCGCGCACGCGGGTGGAGTTGAGCGGGGAAGTCGAACAGGCCTTCGAAGACGGCCAGTTTCGGCTGTTCTTTCAGCCGATCGTCGACATCGACACGGGTGTGGTGGTGGATGTCGAGGGGCTGTTGCGGTGGGAGCATCCGACGCACGGGTTGTTGAGTCCTGCGGCATTTCTCGAGCTGGTCGAAGCGATCGGCCGGCGGGCAACCATGGACCGACTGGTCTTCAACGAGGCCGCCGCACTCGTTGCGGCGGTGCCAGAGTCGGTTGGTGTTTCGGTCAACATCTCGGCCGGGAGCCTGATGCGGTCGTCGTTGCCGGTGGCGTTGGAAGCCTCGCTGGTGGACCATGGCGTGTCCGCGGAGCGGGTCACCATCGAGATCATCGAAGACGAGATGATCGGCGAGCAATCGACCGCTCGCACGGTGCTGACCGACCTCGGCGCAATGGGTGTCGGCATCGCCATCGATGACTTCGGAACCGGTCACTCGTCGCTGTCGCGGCTTCGCCATCTTCCGGTGACGGCGTTGAAGATCGACCGATCGTTCGTGTCCGGCGTCGTGTCCAACGACGATGATCGAGCGATCGTTCGAGCCGTCGCCGATCTCGGCGCGGCACTCGATCTCGTCGTCGTTGCGGAGGGCGTCGAGTCGCTTCGGGTTCGCGACGAGCTGATCCACCATGCGATCCGGGTTGACCGGATCCAGGGCTACGGCATTGCGCCGCCGATGCCGATGGATGAGGCCGTGGCGTTCATCACTCGTTCAGTCGAGACGAAGCACCCGACGCGCGTTCTCGCGTAGGAACTTCGGCCACACCTCGTCCTTGAACGGCACGTGGCGAAGCTGCTCGAAGATCCGATCGAGCGAGAGGCCCATCGGGAAGTAGCCGGCATAGATGATCTTGTCGGCGCCGCGGGTGTTGGCGTAGTCGATGATCGCCTTCGGGTAGTGCTTCGGAGCAAACGCCGATGTCGAGTAGTGCAGGCCTGGCCACTTCAACATGAGCTTGACCGCAAGGTCTTCCCATGGCTCACAGCCGTGGCGGGTGACGAACGTGAGTTCCGGGAAGTCGTACATCACCTGGTCGATGCGTTCGACGTGTTGAGGCGCCGCAGGCACCCGAGGGCCGGGAATTCCGGCGCACACGAAGATCGGGATGTCGAGTTCGCAGCACAGCGCATAGAGCGGATACATGAGGGGCGCATCGATCGCCACCTGGGGCATCCGGCCCGACGGGAACGCCGTGACGGCTCTCAGGCCGAACTCGTCGTGCATCCGCCGGATCGTTCGGATTGCCTCGACCCCATCGTTCGGGTTGGGTTCGTAGCACGGCACGAATCGGTCGGGGTGCTCGGTGATGCAGCGAATGCCCTCACCGGTGCCGTCCGGCCGGATCCCGACCATGGCGATGTCGACATTGCAGCGATCCATGAATGGCAGCAGCAGGTCGGGCCCTTGCGGTGGCTCGGTGAGACTGCCGTCGGCGTCGCGGGCCTGATCAGAGAACGGCACGTCTTTGAACATGTACTGCGCCGGGAAATTCATGTTCGCGGACTCGGCGTCCTTGAGCGCCCGCTCCAGGAAGGCGTACCGGTTCTTGCCGGTGGTACCAGCCGTGGTGCCCATCATCGTGTCGATCACGCCGATGTCTTCTGGAAAGCCGCTGCTGTTGGAAGCCATTGATCCCCCGGTGAATTCGAAGCGACCCTAACGCGGGGTCTACGGTCCGTTCGAAATGAGCGCGACCACCCTGGCTTTCGAGTCCGACGACGTGATGATCGCGGCGGATCGGCGAGGTGACCCGGCTGATCCCCCGGTGTTCTTTTTGCACGGCGGCGGCCAGACCCGCCACTCGTGGGGCGCGGCGGCTGCTGCGGTTGCGGAGCACGGGTGGTGCACCTACACGCTTGATTCACGTGGCCACGGCGAGAGCGACTGGTCACCCGATGCCCGCTACGCGCTGCGCGACTTCGCCCGTGATCTTCTCCATGTCGCCGATCAGGTCGGAGCTGACCCGGTGGTCGTCGGTGCGTCGCTCGGCGGCCTGACGAGCCTGTTGGCGATGGGACGGGAGCGGCTTGGCCTTGGGCGCGGTCTTGTCCTGGTCGACATCGTCCCCGAGATGGAACAGACCGGCACTGACCGCATCAAGGACTTCATGGCGGCCCACGTCGAGACCGGGTTTGGCTCCCTCGGCGAGGCGGCCGAGGCGGTAGCGGCGTACAACCCGAGACCAGATCGGTCGGTTGATCCGGAGAGTCTTCGCAAGAATCTCCGGGAGCGCGATGGTCGGTGGTATTGGCATTGGGATCCCCGCTTCATGCAACAGATGGCTCGTTCCAACCCCGACTCGGAGTTGTTCGAAGCGGGGCTGCTCACCGACTGTGCCCGAGCGATTGCGGTACCGAAGCTGCTGATTCGCGGGCGCATGAGCGATGTGGTGACCGAGGAAGCTGCTCGTCGTTTCGTCGACGCCGTACCGGGAACCGGTTATGTCGATGTTGCTGATGCCGCGCACATGGTGGCGGGCGACAAGAACGACGTCTTCCGGTCGGCCGTGATCGAGTTCGTCAACGGACTTCGCGGATCGACCTGAGGCGGCCAGCTCCGAAGAACCAGCCGCCTCATGGTCGGGGTCCGCCGCGACGCATCGTGCGACGGCGGAGCCGTTCGTCGCTACGGCAAGAGCACGGCGTCGATGACGTGGACGATGCCATTCTCCGCCGGGATGTCGGCGACGATGACCTGGCTGTCGTTGATGAAGACGTTGCCGGTGCTGTCGATGCGGATGTTGACGTCGTCGCCGAGGAGGGTGGTGGCGGTGCCGGCGGCGAGGAGTTCGGCGGCGGCTTGGGATTCGCCGAG
>JBCCYT010000112.1:0-14157 GCA_039188975.1 Actinomycetota bacterium | reverse complement strand
ATCGTCAGCCGCTCCTCGCTGACCTGTTGCCGGGTCTGAGCCTCGGCGGCGAGAACGGCCGTGCGAACTTGAGCATCGGCGGATTTCTTGTACTGACGCCACGACCGGATTGCGTCGGCGATGCCGACGGCCAGAAAGGCCCAGACGATGCCGATCGTCGCTCGCGAGTCGCCGGCCGCTGCGTCGTTGACGACCAGCCCCGAAACGTACAGCGGGACCGCGGTGACGACCCCGAGTCCAATCGCCTTTCGCCGGTCGAGCCGAATGCACGTCGTGACCAGCAGCACCAACACGGCAAAGAAGATCGGCGCTGGCCGTTCGTATCGAGCCACGTGCATCGCACCCCAGGTGAGCGCGATGGTAAGCAGAATGAAGGGCTGCCATCTGCGCAGTGCGACCATCACGAACGCGCCGAGACCGGCGGCCACTTCGGGCCAGCCGGTCTCAAACTCCTCGGGTGCGACGACCAGCAGAAGCGAGCCGAGGCTGATGGTGACGAAAGCGATGGCCACGTCGAGCCGGCGGGCGTCAGCCCGCAGCCAGGCTGTGGCCGGACCGATCACCGGAAGGCTCATGCGTCTCGACGGTTGACCATCACCGCAGCGATGGTGAGCAAACCGACAGCCCAGGCG
Organism: Actinomycetota bacterium; assembly: GCA_039188975.1. Taxonomy (GTDB): domain Bacteria; phylum Actinomycetota; class Acidimicrobiia; order Acidimicrobiales; family Aldehydirespiratoraceae; genus UBA11606. The sequence continues at coordinate 13,525 of JBCCYT010000112.1, read as the reverse complement.
GTGAAGACGGCGTAGCCGGCGCCTCGGCTGAGCAGATCGGGGTCAGACACTCGAGTCATCATCGCAGAGCCCGCTTCCGACGGCAGGTACTTCATGAAGATGTCGGTGAAGCTGTCGGGCAGGAGCTGGAGCAGGTTCGGGCCGATGAACACGGTGCCGAACAGCGTGCCGATGCCGGCGGCGGTGGAGCGCAGGATGAAGCCCAGCGCCGCACCCATGAGTGCGATCCCGGTCAGATAGAAGGTCGTACCGAAGACGACATCCCACACCTCGGTCAGTGCGACGGTCGCTTCGTTGCCGGCGTAGACCGCCTGGCCGAGGACGACGGCGCCGGTGACTGCGACGAGCCCGATACCGAACACGCCAGCGATGAGCACGGCCGCTTTGGCGGTGATCACTCGGCTTCGCTTGCCTACCGCGGCGAAGGCGGTGCGGATGAGGCCGGTCGAGTACTCGCCGGCGACGAACATCACGCCGAGCACGCCGATGATCATCTCCGAGAGCCCGATGCCGCCGAGGGCGATGTCCACGGGGTCGCTCAGGAGCGCAGCCGGGCCGGCCTGCTCCTCGGAGTCGGCGACCGCAGAGAAGATCATGCCGAAGGCAACGGTGGCGAGGCCCGCCGCGACCAGGGTGATGGAGGTCGAGCGGATCGACCAGAACTTGACCCACTCGGCTCGAATCACGTTCGTGATGCGGACTCGGTTGGTCGTGGCGGGGACAGTGGTGGTGCTCATGGTGTCGACGGTTTCGTTCGAGGGGGAGGTTTCGGATGGGGCGGTGATGGTGGTCATGGTTTCGGTTTCAGGAAGTGGAGAGGGCGGCGTGTTGGAAAGGGCGCGCATCAGGCGGCGGCCTTGGCGGTGGTTCCGCCGTGGTACTGCACGGAGTCGGCGGTGAGCGACATGAAGACGTCTTCGAGCGAGCGTTGCTCGGGGATCAACGAGGTGAGTGCGATGTTGTGGTCGCGTGCGATTGCACCGATCTCGGGTGCGTCGAGGCCTCGCACGCTGATGCTGCCTCGGTCCGCCGACACGATCTCGACGCCGTCGCCTCGCATCAACGAGACGAGTTCGTCGAGTTGCTCGGACCGCACGAGGGTCTTCTCGCCGGCTGCCATCTCGCGGAGTTCGTCGATCGAGATGTCCTCGATCAGTTGGCCTTGGCCGATGATCACAAAGTGCTCGGCCATCAGTTCCATCTCGCTCATCAGATGCGAAGAAACAAAGACGGTCCGACCTTCTTTGGCGAGGTCTTGGAGCAGATGCCGGATCCAGAGGATGCCCTCAGGGTCGAGGCCGTTGACCGGTTCGTCGAGCATGACGACCTCCGGATCACCGAGCAACGCCGCAGCGATACCGAGGCGCTGGCCCATGCCGAGCGAGAAGCCACCGGAGCGTCGCTTGCCGACCTCGCCGAGGCCGACGATGTCGAGCACGTCGTCGACTCGAGCGGTTGAGATCCCGTTGGTGATGGCCAGCGCCCGCAAGTGGTCATAGGCCGACCGGGTCGGGTGGACCGCTCCTGCGTCGAGCAAGAACCCGAGGGAGGAGAGCGGTGCCGGGTGCTGGCTGAGGGGCCGTCCACCGACGGTGGCGGTGCCGGAGGTGGGGGCGTCGAGCCCGAGGATCATCCGCATGGTGGTCGACTTGCCCGAGCCGTTGGGGCCGAGAAAGCCGGTGACGATGCCGGGCTTGATGCTGAAGCTGAGGTCGTCGACAGCGGTGAAGGTGCCGTAGCGCTTGGTGAGGTTGGTGACTTCGATCATGCACTCATCGTGCGGGACGGGGACCGATCGGGAATCCCACAGCGGGAGGCTTGGGAACTACTCCCCCGGGAGTAGTTCCGCTAGCAATGGACGCCATGGCTGCTCCCTCTGACCGATCCGCCCACGCCGCCGGTGCGTTCTTCGCCGGCGCAGGCGTCATGCACTTCGTGCGTCCCGACTTCTTCGAGGCGATCGTGCCCCGCTGGTTTCCGAATCCGGCGTTCGCCAATCAGGCGTCGGGTGCGGCGGAGATCGTGCTCGGTCTCGGCATGATTCCCAAACGAACACGTCCGCTCGCGGCGACCGGATTGCTGGCGCTTACGGCGGCGGTGTATCCCGCCAACATCGACATGGCGATCAATGACGTGGTCGTGAAGCCCGACGAGAACGGCACCACGCAACGAATCGAAGGGGTGAAGGCGGCCCGCCCGGTCAACCTGCTCCGGCTTCCGCTCCAGTTCGTCATGGCCTGGGCCGTCTGGCGGCACCGCAAGCGGGCCTGACCCCCGCCCTCATCAGTGATGGTCGGCGTGGTCGTCGGCGTCGTTGTGACCGTGCTCATCGCCGTCGGAGGGCAGGGCGCCAACCACTCCCACGATGGCCAACCCCCACCAGAAGCCGATGATCGCCGAGATGAAGGTGTTGAGGCACCACGCCCACACTCCTCCGAGCCACGCATCTTCGACGGCGACCTCCGCGCCATGGACGGCGTCGTAGACGAAGTCCCATCCCAGCTCGTGGGTGCCAACGACGAGGATGTGGCCGCCGACCCACAGCATCGCTGCCGTTCCAACAACCGACAGCACCTTCAGCACCTTCGGCATCGCTGCCACCAACATCCGGCCAGTGCGCTGTGAACCCTCAGAGTCGGACTGCACCATCCGAAGACCGACATCGTCCATCTTCACGATCAGCGCCACTGCGCCGTACACCACCACCGTGATGAGGACGGCCACGACGACCATGATCACGCCACGGGTCACGAGCGGCTCGTCGATGACCTCTTTCAACGAGATCACCATGATCTCGGCCGACAAGATGAAGTCGGTACGAACGGCTCCGGCGATCGTCTTCTGTTCGTACTCCGGCCCCATGACCGCAACCGGCACATCGTGGTCGTGGTCATCGCCGGCCAGCGCATGCAGGATCTTGTGCACCCCTTCGTAACAGAGGAACGAGCCACCACAGATCAAGATGACCTCGACGAGCGTCGGCGCGATCTCGCTGAGCAGCAAGGCGGCCGGGAGAATGAAGATGAGCTTGTTGAACGCCGAGCCGCGAGCGATCTGCTTGATGATCGGCAGCTCGCGATCGGCGGCGAGACCCTGGACGTACTGAGGCGTTACCGCGGCATCGTCGACGACCACACCGGCAGCCTTCATGCTCGCCCGCCCGGCCGCAGCACCCACGTCATCGATCGAGGCGGCGGCGAGCTTCGCCAGCGCAGCGACGTCGTCCAACAAACCAACCAAGCCGCCAGCCATGGTGCCTCCCTCAGCTCCCCTGAACGGCCGCCACACTATCGGGGAGAGGTGACGGGTGACCGCTCACCCGACCCGTCTAACCACGTCACGCTCTCGACCATTCAGGGGTGGCGCACGCAGGCTGTCACCACGTTGGCGATGGACGGTGGGTGGAGGCGTTCGGCGGGATGGTGATTCCTCGGGTGGTCGCGCTCGCATTCGCCTTGATCATCGGCATGCTGGTGCTGATGCAACCAACTCCGGAGAAGACGGCATGACCACGAATCGCTCCATCACCCGTTCCCCCGTGTTCTTGGTTGGCGTGCTCATCGTCGCCGCATTTGCGATCACGATCGCGCTCAACGCCGGCGGTGATGGTGGCAGCGACGTCGCCGAAGCCACCGAGACGGCTGCGGTCGTCATCACCGGCGAATCGCTCCCGCCGTTCGCTGACGACGACGCCGCCCGTGGCCTTCCCGCACCGGCCGTGACCGGGCTGTCGTTCGACGACTCGGCCGTCGATCTGTCCCAGCCGGCCGCTCGCATCTACGGCTTCTTCGCCCACTGGTGCCCGCATTGCCAGCGCGAGCTGCCGATCGTGCAGGCATGGATCGAGGAAGGGCTGGTTCCTGACGGTGTGGAGTTCGTAGCGGTGTCGACCGCCGTCGAGCGCAGTGCCGACAACTTCCCGCCATCGGCCTGGTTCACCGACGTCGGGTACGACGCAACCGTGCTCGTAGACGACGACAACAACAGTGTTGCGAACGCGTTCGGACTTCCCGGCTTTCCGTATTGGGTCGCGACCGATGGCGACGGCAACGTCGTCGCCCGAGCCGGCGGAGCCGTCGACCGCGACGGCTTCGAGGCGCTGATTGCGCTTGCCGAAGGCTGAGCCCGCAACCGCAGCGAACCAATCTGGCGCACGAAGTCACCGCTGTCGTACGGTCGTCCCCATGGTCGACCATCCGATCGTGCTCGCTGGCCAGTACGGATCGCCGTACTCGTTGAAGATGCGGGCGGTGCTCCGCTACCGACACATCCCGTTTCGATGGGTGCTGCGCGACTCGAAGTGGGATGACCTTCCCGATCCGCCCGTCCGGCTGATCCCCATGATCGTGTATCCGAACCCCGACGGTTCCCACGGCGAGGTCACGATCGACTCATCGCCCCAGATCATGCGATTAGAAGACGAGTATTCGGGCCGACGGGTTGTCCCGACCGATGCGGCACTTCGCTTCATCGACTCGCTCATCGAAGATTTCGCCGACGAGTGGCTCACCAAGGCGATGTACCACTACCGCTGGACCTACGACGCCGACATCGACAAGGCGGGCAAACTCCTCCCGCTCTCGAGCAATCTGCAGCTCACCTCCGACGCGGCCCAGCAAAGCTACGACTTCATTACGCAACGCCAGATCGGTCGACGAGAGCTGGTCGGGTCCACCGACATCACCCAGCCCATCATCGAGGACTCGTATCGACGGGTGCTCGATGCGCTTGCCGGCGTGTTCGCCACCCAAGACTTCGTTCTCGGTGACCGCCCCGGTCGCGGCGATTTCGGTCTCTTCGGTCAGCTCAGTCAACTCGTGCGGTGGGATCCAACATCGACCACCATCGCCGCGACTCGCGCCCCGAGAGTGATCAACTGGGTTGACCGGGTCGATGACCTGTCGTGGTTACCGGTCGACGGCGATCGTGGATGGACCCAGATCGAGACGCTCGGCGATCCCACCCGTCAGCTCCTCACCGAAATCGGGCGGACCTACGTCCCGTTCATGATCGCCAACGCTGAGGCGATCGAACACGGCCGCGATGATGTCGTGGTGGACATCGCCCATGAGACGTACCGACAAGCGCCCTTTGCGTATCAAGCCAAGTGTCTCAGGTGGTTGCGAGCGGAGTACGCCGCATTGACCAGCGAGGACAAAAGCCGCGTCGATGACGCACTCGCGGGCACCGGCTGTGAGGCCCTCACCACCTAGCGCCCATCTCGTGCACCTTTGTCACGTTCCGTGACAAGGAGTTCACGTTGATCAGAAACCGTCCGATACTGCTTTGATGGCGGGCCCCACCCATGCTGAGGAGCGCGACGACGCTCCCACTGAGGGATCCCAGATCTTCGCGGTCCGGCGCAGCCTGCTCGGCGGCGTCGTCCTGCTCGCTGATGCGCTCGTCGCGATCGGCGCCGCGATCGGACTCCGTGATGAGGCACCGGTTGCGCTGCTCGCCGCGTGGGCGGTACTGGTGGTCGCCACGTCGTATGGCTGGGAGTTCATCCAGCGTCTGTACCCGAACCGGCAGACGCAAAACGATCGCATCCAGGACCGCCTCGGCTGGGTGGCAACGATCGTCTGGGCCGGCCTGCCGTGGATCGTGTTCGATTCGATCGAAGCCGGTGCCACCGCCTGGCTGCTCGTCTTCGTCGTCGTCTACGGCGTTGCGACCGATCTCTTCTACCAAAGCCCGACCGAGCTTCCCGAGTTCGACGTCCAGCTCCTCATCTACCCCGGCAGCTTCGTCGTCGCGTTTGCGCTGAACACCCAGTGGCTGCCCGTGGGTGCGGTCGTCGTTGCCGGTGTCAGCCTCGTCGTCGCAGCACGCGTGTGGCTCGAGGTCAACGATGTCTTGATCGAGCGCCGCGAGAAGATCGAGGAAGACGCCCGTACCGATCCATTGACCGGCTTGGCTACTCGTGCCGCAGCCATCGAGGCGGTCGAACAGCTCGTCGCCGAAGGCCACCCGACCGTCTTCTGCGCGTTCATCGACATCGACGACTTCAAATACCTCAACGACAACCACGGGTATGCGCTCGGCGACGCCGTTCTTCGAGCCGTCGGCCGCGACCTCGTGCAGAAGCTCCCCGATACGTGGACCGTGGCTCGATTCGGAGGCGACGAGTACGTCGCTGTCGGGCCGACTCGAGCCGACTTCAGCCGCGTGATCGAATCTCAGCTCAACATCGACGGGCGGGAGGCCTTTCAGATCGCCCAGTCGCTGACCGTCGGCCTCACCGCACTGCCCAGCGTTGATCTCGAGGCCGGAGCGCTCTTCCGGGAGGCGGGCGCCGCGTTGCGCCATGCGAAACAGCTCGGGAAGCACCAGGTCATCGAGGTCACGCCTCACCTGCGCGCCGCTGATGCCTCACGGAACGAACTCGGCAGTCAAGCCGGTGCCGCGCTCGATGCGGGTGAGATCACACCATGGGCCCAGCTCATCATCGACCTAGACACGGGTCGACCCGCGGGGTTGGAGCTTCTTGCTCGATGGCAACGGGCCGACGGAACCATGATCTCGCCCGCTGAGTTCATCCCGGTCATCGAGGAACAGGGGCGAGGTCCTGCGCTCGGCATGCAGATGATCACCCATGCGATCGATGCCCTCTCAGCGCCGGCCGTTCGGCGCGAGGGACTGTTTGTTTCGGTCAACGTGTCCGCCCGTCATCTCTACCATCGGCGCCTCCCCGACGAGATCACCGACTTGCTCGTGTTGCGAGGGGTCGACGCCAACCGGCTGATCCTCGAAATCACCGAGTCCGAACACCTGCCGTCGTCGCCGATCTGGCGCGAGACGGCCGACCGATTGCGGGTGGCGGGGATCGGGCTCGCGATGGACGACCTCGGAACCGGCTACTCGACGGTGGAGAAGCTGCTCGACGTGCCGTTCAGCCATGTGAAGATCGACCGGGTTTTGACCCAGGCTCTCCATCGACCGGGCACGGCGCAGCTGGCGGCTGCGTTTGCGACGATGGCCGCCGGCGCTTCGATGTCAGCCGTTGTCGAGGGCATCGAGACCGACGAACAGGTCGGTGCGATGCGGGCGGCCGGGTACCACCTGGGTCAGGGCTTCTTGTTCCATCGACCCGAGCCGCTGCAGACCGCGGTCGATCACGCGCTGATGATGGAACCCCTGGCATTGGCTGAACCAGCAGAGATCGCGCTGCGCCAGCCACCGACCTGAGCGGTCAGGCCGGTTGGCGTTCGGCGAATTCCAACCGGGCCGCTTGAACGTCGCTGAGGTGGGCCTCGGTCCAGATACGGATGGCTTCGAGCGGTTCGGTCGCACTGACCCCGAGCGGCGTCAGCGAGTACTCGACCTGCGGCGGCCGCATTTCGACCAGTACCTCTCGGTGGACCAGCCCATCTTGTTCGAGTCGCCGCAATGTCTGGGTCAGCATTTTCTGGGTGATGCCGGGTACAGCCCGTCGAAGCTCGCCGAACCGGTGCGGCTGTTCCTGCAACTTGCCGATGATGAGCGTTGACCACTTCGACGCGACGAGTTCGAGGATCTCGCGACACGGACACTGGTCCGAGTACAGATCGCCGTCGACGATTGCCTTGCTAGTTTCCATCAGGTACCTACCTCACGTTGGGGTGCCTTCTTGCCTGAAGCGACCACCTCCACGATGATCAAGGCCGACGGTGGATCCGTCAACCCCTCGTTCGATCAGAGAGCACACGTTCATGTCTACGATTCTGTTCACCGGCGCGACCGACGGCATCGGTCTCGAAACGGCGAAGGCGCTCGCCGCAGCCGGCCACGACCTCATCCTCCATGGCCGGAGCGCAGCAAAGCTCGATGCGGCCCAAGCAGCCGTCAGCGCCAGCGCGTCGACGGATTCGCAAATCTCCACCGCACAAGCCGACCTGTCCGACCTCGAACAGGTGTCGGCGATGGCAACCGACCTCCTCGACCGGCATGAGCGACTCGACGTCGTTGTCAACAACGCCGGGATCTTCGAGACCCCCAACGTCGAAACCGCCGACGGGCTCGACGTCCGCTTCGTCGTCAACACCATGGCGCCGTATCTCCTGTGCCGGATGCTGCTTCCTGCGGTTCCAACCGCAGGACGTTTCGTGAATCTGTCATCGGCTGCCCAAGCGCCGGTCGACCTCACCGCCATGACTGGTTCGCCCCGCCTCTCACCGTTCGATGCCTACGCCCAGAGCAAGTTGGCGCTCACGATGTGGAACGCGCACCTTGCCGCCGCCAACCCCGAAGGGCCCGTGTTCATTGCGGTCAACCCCGGCTCGTACCTCGGAACCAAGATGGTCAAAGAGGGTTTCGGCATGGAAGGCAACGACGTGGGCATCGGTGTCGACATCCTGGTTCGAGCGGCGACCAGCGAGGAGTTCGCCAGCGCGTCGGGCCGCTACTGGGACAACGACAGTCGCCGCTTCGCGCCGCCGCATCCCAACGCAACCGACCCTGCGAAGAACGCGGCGCTCGTGAGCGTGCTGGATGACTTCCTCGGCCTGAGCTGACGGCCTCGCATACGGTGGAGCATGGCTCCACCATCGGACCCCGCGGCCATCCTCCAGCGCTACCTCGACGTCGCCCACGACGCAATGCGGTGGAAACTCGAAGGCCTCGACGAGTACGACATTCGTCGACCGCTGACCACGACGGGCACCAGCCTCCTGGGCATCATCAAACATGTCGCATGGGTCGAGCTCGAGTACTTCGGTGACGTCTTCCAGCGACCCCACGGCATCGCAATGCCCGCCAATGCCGATGAGGTCAACGCCGACATGTACGCCCAGGTGGACGAGTCGGTCGACGACATCCTCGATCTCTTTGCGCGGGCGCAGGCCCACGCAACCGAAGCCCTCGCCGAACTTCCGCTCACAACCGAAGGGCACGTGCCGTGGTGGGGGGCGAACAATCCGGTGACACTGCACCTGATCACCATCCACATGGTCACTGAGCTGCATCGCCACCTCGGCCAGCTCGACATCCTGCGAGAGGGGCTCGATGGCGCAGCGGGCCATCGAGACGGGGAAGACAACCTCCCCGATGTCGACGCTGCGTTCTGGCCGATGCACGTCGCCGAGCTTGACGCCATCGCGCGAAAAGCGACCGGCACCCCATCTCCGTAGGATCGTCTCATGACTGCACGCGCCGACCGCCCGTACGACCTCATCGTTTTCGGAGCCACCAGCTTCGTCGGCGAGATCCTGTGTCGCTATCTCGTCGAACGCCACGGGACCGACGGCGATCTCAGCTGGGCGATTGCGGGTCGCAACGCAACCAAGCTCGACGATGTCGCAACCGCGACCGGTGCGTCGGTGCCACAGATCGTTGCCGACGCTGCGGACGCGGAGGCGCTCGCTGCCCTCGCCGATTCGTGTCGGGTCGTCATCTCCACGGTGGGCCCCTACGCGCTCTACGGTTCGACACTCATCGAGGCCGTCACCGCTGCGGGAACCGACTATGTCGACCTCACCGGTGAACCCCAGTGGATGCAACGCATGATCGACGCCCACACCGATGCGGCAGTCGCCAGTGGGGCCCGTGTCGTGCACACGTGCGGCTTCGACTCGATCCCTTCCGACCTCGGCGCCTGGTTCACCCAGCAACAGGCAACCGAACGCTTCGGCGCCCCGTGCTCGACGATCGCAATGCGGGTGAAGGCGATGAAGGGCGGCGCCAGCGGCGGCACGATCGCCAGCATGCTCAACGTGGTCGACGAGACCAAGGCCGACCCGTCGCTCCGCAAGACCCTGGGCAACCCGTACGCACTTGCTCCGGCCGACATGCGGTCGGGCCCACGCCAGCCCAACGTGATGGCGCCCACCAAGGACGCAGCCTCCGGTCAGTGGGTCGGGCCGTTCGTGATGGCCGGTATCAACACCAAGGTCGTGCACCGGACGCACGCGCTGCTCGGGCGCCCCTGGGGTGACGACTTCGTGTACGACGAGGCAATGCTGATGGGAGAGAGCCCGCTCGGCGCGGTGAAGGCCGGAGCGCTCGCCGGCGGCCTGGGAGGGTTCATGGGGCTCGCCGCGATCGGCCCGGCTCGCAAGCTGCTCAACAAGGTGCTCCCCGACCCGGGTGAAGGGCCCACGCCAGAAGCGCAGGAGGCAGGGTTCTACGACATTCGCTTCTTCGGCTCGACGCCCGGCGGCGACACGATCACCACCAAAGTGACCGGTGACCGCGATCCGGGTTACGGCTCCACGGCGAAGATGCTTGCCGAGGCGGCAACCACGTTGCTGGCAACCAACCGCGGTGAGAAGACAGGAACGCCGGGCGGATTCTGGACACCCGCGACCGCCATGGGCGACAAGCTCATCGAAGCGCTCGTCGCCAATGCCGGTCTCACCTTCGAGGTCATCTGAACCGTGGCCGACGACCGGGTCGAGCCGCTGCGCTGGGGCATCCTCTCCACCGCCAACATTGCTGCCAACCATCTGATCCCCGCGATGCAGGCCTCCTCGGCCCAGTCGGTGGTCGCCGTTGGATCGCGGGATCTCGATCGGGCTCGGGCATGGGCCGAGTCTCATGGCGTGGCAACCGCTCACGGTTCCTATGAGGCTCTGCTCGACGATCCTGGCGTCGAGGCGATCTACAACCCGTTGCCGAACCACCTGCATGTCGACTGGTCGATTGCTGCGCTGGAAGCAGGCAAGCACGTGCTGTGCGAGAAACCGCTCGGTCTCGATGCAGCCGATGCTCAGCGACTCGCCGACGCGTCGGCCGCCCACCCCGATCTGGTTGCGATGGAGGCGTTCATGTACCGCTTCCATCCCCAGTGGATCACTGCCGCCGAGCTGGTGCGAGCCGGAGCGATCGGCACGGTGAAGACGATCCAGACGTTCTTCGCCTATTTCAACGATGACCCGACCAACGTGCGCAACCAGGCGGACATCGGCGGCGGTGCGCTCATGGACATCGGCTGCTACCCGATCAGCCAAGCCCGCATGGTGCTGAACGCCGAACCGACCCGAGTCGTCGGCACGATCGAGCGCGACCCTCGATTCGGTACCGACCGGGTCACGACGGCGACGCTCGACTTCGGCGACACGACAGCGACATTCTCCGTGTCGACCCAGATGGCGCCGTTCCAACGGGCCACCATCCACGGCACCGAGGGGCGCATCGAGATCCTGATCCCCGTGAACAGCCCGCGCAACGCGCCGACCGAGATCATCGTCACGACCGCCGATGGCGTCGATCACCGCAGTTTCGGGCCGGTCGATCAGTACGGCGAACAGGTCGATGCCTTCGCCGCTGCGGTCAGAGCCGGTCGACCGGCACCGGTTCCACTCAGCGATGGGGTCGCGAACATGCGGGTCATCGATGCGATCGTGATGTCGGCCGACACCCGAGCGTGGGTCGAGATCTGAGCGATCGACCCAGCGGTGCGTCCGAGGAGCCCGCCAGGATCGGACGTACAGTGCCAAATGCCTTCTGACGAGCACGACGACGCGCCCGATGAATTCACCGGCGCCGTGCCCGACTCCGGCTTCGCTGCCCTTGGTCTTCGATCGGAGATCTGCACGGCGCTGACGAATCTCGGCTACGAGGAACCCACGCCGATCCAGCGAAAGACGATTCCCCGTCTGCTCGATGGCGTCGATCTGGTCGGACAGGCAGCCACCGGCACCGGCAAGACCGCTGCGTTCGCACTCCCCATCGTGCAGACCATCGATCCGGGAGCCGATCCGACACCGGTTGCGCTGATCGTCACGCCCACTCGAGAGCTCGCCGTTCAGGTCAGCGAAGCGATCTTCACCTACGGCAAGAACCAGGGCGTTCAGGTCGTACCGATCTACGGCGGCCAACCCATCCACCGCCAGCTTCAAGCGCTGCGGCGCGGGGTGCATGTGGTCGTCGCCACCCCTGGCCGTGCGATCGATCACATTCGCCGCGGCTCACTGGCGCTCGACGACATCCGCACCGTCGTGCTCGATGAAGCCGACGAGATGCTCGACATGGGGTTCACCGAGGACATCGAAACGATCCTCGAGCAGACCCCGAGCGACCGCCAGACCGTGATGTTCTCCGCGACGATGCCGTCGCGGATCGAATCGATCGCCAAGCGGTATCTCCGGGACCCAGAGCGCATCAAGGTCGGGTTCGATGAGTCATCGGCCGGCAAGACCCTCGTGCGCCAGACCGCCTACATCGTGGCCCGGGCCCACAAGGCACTGGCGCTTGGCCGAGTCCTCGACATGGAAGGGCCGTCGTCGGCGATCGTCTTCTGCAAGACCCGAACCGATGTCGACGAACTGACCCAGACAATGAACGGTCGGGGCTACCGAGCCGAGGCGTTGCACGGGGGCATGGATCAACAGCAACGCGACCGGGTGATGGGGCGCCTGCGCGACGGCACCGCCGAGGTTCTGATCGCAACCGATGTCGCAGCGAGAGGGCTTGACGTCGACACCTTGACCCATGTCGTGAACTACGACGTCCCGTCTGCAGCAGAGTCATATGTGCACCGCATTGGTCGGGTCGGCCGGGCCGGCCGGCAAGGCGTCGCGATCACCCTGGCCGAGCCTCGGCAACGCCGACTTCTCGGCAACATCGAGCGCCTCACCAAACAGACCATCGAGATCCGCACCGTCCCGTCGGTGGCCGATCTCCGGACTCGCCAAGTCGAGGTCACCGCAGGCGCGCTTCAAGCAGCGCTCAACGACGATGACCTCGACGATTTCGAGGCGGTCATCGACGCGCTCGACGGCGAGTTCGACGACCGAGAGATCGCCCTCGCCGCGATCAAGCTCTTTCACCATGCGCGGGGGGCGGTCACCGACGAGGCCGAGATCCCTGATGCATCAGAGCCCCGCAATCGCAAGGGCCGCCGCGAAGGGAAACCGCGCTACGAAGGCGACCGACCCAGCAAAGGCAAACACGACCGCAGTGGCACGAAGCCGAAGGGAAACGTCGGCCCCGGCACCGGCCTCATCTACGTCGGCCTCGGCCGCAAGGCGGGCATGCGACCGGGCGATTTGGTCGGCGCGATCGCGAACGAAACCGACCTGACCGGCCGAGAGATCGGCCCGATTCGAATCAGCGACAACTATTCCGTCGTCGGGGTTCCCGAGAAGTCGGTCAACACCGTCGTCAAGGCGATCAAGAACACCACGATCCGCGGCAAGAAGGCTCGGGCTCGACCATTTGTCGACTGAGCGGTCACCGGTTCACGAACCGCCGGATGAAGGCAGCCGCTTCCGCTCGCGTCGCGCGACGGCCCGGATCAAACGTCGTTGCCGACGTGCCTCGGGTGACACCGATCTCTGCCGCCCATTCGATCGCGTCGGCCGCGAAGCTCGATGAGGCAACGTCGCCAAAACGCACCGAGGAGGCCGTCGGTGCGGGTCGCCCAGCGAGGCGCCAGAGGAAGGTCACGAACTCGGCTCGCGTGAGTTCGCGGTCGGGTTCGAATGTCGTTGGCGTCGTTCCCCCAGTTACGCCACTGGCGAACGCCCACGAAACGGCGGGAGCAAAGACGTTGTCGGGGCTCACGTCGACGAACGGGTGCGGTGACGAACCTGGCGGCGGACGCCCT
>JBCCYT010000111.1:0-14213 GCA_039188975.1 Actinomycetota bacterium | reverse complement strand
GTCGAGGTCGCGGCGCAGCCGACCGCTCGAACCACCGTCATCGGCGACCGACACGACCGCGGTGAGAAGATCACATTCATCGACCAGCGCTTCGAGCACCATCGAGAGCCCATGCCCGCCGCCGATGGCGACAACCGATCCAAGGCTCATTTGTCGATGTCTCGATGCACGATCGCCGGTGCATGACCGAGCTTGTCGAGCGCCTCAGCAACCCGTTCGGCAATTGCGACCGACCGATGACGACCGCCGGTGCAGCCAAACGCCACCGTGAGATAGGACTTGCCTTCCTGCACGTAGAACGGCAGCGTCAGCGCCAGCAAGCGTTCGAGGCGAGCGAGGAACGCACCGGTGACCGGCTGCTCGAACACATAGTCGGCGACCTCTCGGTCGAGACCCGACAGAGGCCGGAGCTCGTCGACCCAATGCGGGTTTGGCAGGAACCGACAATCGATGACGATGTCGACGTCGAGTGGGAGACCGTGCTTGTAGCCAAACGACGTGACGGTTGTGCGCATCGGCGTTTCGGAGCCGCCGCTCGCAAACGACTCGACGAGCCGGGTTCGCAGCTGGTGCACATTGAGCTCGGTGGTGTCGATGACCAGGTCCGCTTCGGCCCGCAACGGTTCGAGGGCCTGACGTTCAGCTTCGATGATCTCGGTGAGGGTGCCGGGTGCCGAATCGTCGAACGCAAAGGGGTGCACCCGGCGGCTTGATTCGTAGCGGCGTACGAGCACCTTGGTCGACGCATCGAGAAAGACGAGCTGCATCCGCTCGACCTGATTGCGTAGCTCCGCGATCTGCGACATCACCTGCTCGTGGTGGCGTCCCGTCCCGACGACGAGACCCAAACGGTCACCGGTGGTGCCGCTGCCATCGGCCAACTCGGCGACTTTTGCGATCAAGGGAGGAGGGAGGTTGTCCATCACGAACCACCCCAAGTCCTCGAGGTTGTTGCCGGCGGTGCTGCGCCCAGCCCCCGACATCCCCGCGATCACCACGACTTCGCTCACGCGTGTGCGAATCTACTCGGGCTTGCGGGCGACCAGGGTGAGCAGCCGCGGTGTCGTCTGCACCACCTCGTGTTCGTACTCGCTGGCCTTGGCGATGAACCCCGGAGGCGGCGCCGGTTCGAGCATCCGTTCGAGCTGCAGCCCGGCATCGATCAGGCCATTGACGTAACGGCTGAGCGGCCGGTGCACAAAGCGCACCCGAACATCCTTTTGGACCTCTTCGACCGTGACCGCTTCTCGCAGGTACGGCCCGATTCGCCAATACGTCTCGGGCGGCTCGACCATGTGGTCGATGATCATGCCGCTGTCTGGCGTTTGCAGCAGTGGATGGTTGAGGAAGAACACCAGGCGCCCCCCAGGGGCGAGCACGCGGGCGATCTCCGCCAACGACTCGTCGAGGGCATCGACATGTTCGAAGACGAGACAGACCACAACGGCGTCGAACGCCTCGTCGGCCACGGGAAGGGCATCACTGCCCGACCGGGCATACGTCACCGCTCCCCCGCGGCTCGCCGCGACCTCGATCTGCGACCCGGTCGGGTCGAGGCCCACGACGAACCCACCGAAGCGCTCGGCGATCGCCCGAGCGACCTGACCCTCACCCGCCCCGACATCGAGCACGCGAGCGAACCCGTCGACCTGGTCCAACGCCAACGGGATGATCTGCTCGACGTACTCCGGGTCGACGCCGTCGGTGAACTCGCGCTGCCACCAGTCGGCGTGTTCATCCCACTTCGGTTCGGTCATCGCGTGGGCACGGTCGGCTCAGCCGTTCGCCGGGGTGACCCGAACAACGGAGCGTTCGCCCTGCATCGCGACCCACAGCGAGTCACTTCCGATTGCGAGGCCGGTGGGGCCGCCGAGGTTGCTGCTCCCGAGCGGCGTGCGGGTGATGACCTCGCCACTGCTCGGATCGAGCTGCACCAACTCGCCAGCATCGGTGGCCGTGACCCACAACGAGCCCTGGAAGATGACCGACTCCGACGGGCCCGCCCCGACCGAGAACCGAGACACGACGGCTTCCGAGGCGGTGTCGACAGCAACGACCGTTCCTTCTTCGTGGTTGGCGACCCACAACGTGTTGTCGACCAGCGTCAGGCCGACCGGACCTGCGCCGACGGCCAACCGGCTCGTGATCTCGAACGACGCCGCGTCGATGCGGATGACCTCGCCGGTGTCGAACAGTGCAACCCAGATTGCGGCCTCATCCGGCGTGACGATGACATCGCTCGGTTGGCCGCCGACATCGACCTGGCGGCTGATCGTGCCGGGACCCGCATCGACCTGGGCGACGAAGCCACCGTCGTGGGAGGCGATCACGAGCGTGCCGCCGAGCTTGTCCAGCCCGTCGGGTGAGGGGAACGCAAAACGAGCCAACACCTCGTTGGTGGTGAAGTCGACTCGGATCAGTTCGCTGTCGGTGTAGTTGGTGACCCACACGGCGGACGCCGTGCGCAGCACCCGGGTGGCTGCGGTGCCGATCTGGGACGACGCAGTCACCGTGGTCGTCGCCGGGTCGATCGATGCGTATCCCCCGAAGGGACCAATCACGGCGATGCCCTCCTCGCCCACACTCAGCGCCGTGGCATCCGCGGCCACGACGACTCGCCGCAGCTCGGCACCGCGCAGCGCCGTCGGCGGTACGGCCGCAAGCTCGGCCTCGAGGTCAGCGACCGCAGCAGCTTGCTCACCGAGCTGCGACTCGAGATCGGCGATCCGACTCTCGGCTGCTTCGGTCATCTCCGCCACGACCTCGTCGGGAACCCCGCTCGGGGCCGGTTCGACCGCCGCGTCGTTTTGGACTGCAGGCTCCGTCGTCGGCGTGAGCGGCGCGGCCACCGGTGCAGAATCACCGTCGCCGGCGGTTCGCCACAGAACGAAGAGCAGCACGAGAAGCAGGGCTGCGATGCCCGCCCCGATCAGGAACGGCTGGCGGGGCAGCACGATCTCCTGCGGGTTCTCGGTCGCGGCGGGAATCGCGCCCTCGGCGGGACGGCGGCTGGGGCTCGGGATGGCGAGCGATTCACCATCGTCACCGACGAGGTCGGTGAGCACGCTCATGTCGGCCTCGGAACTCGCAGCCCACACCTCCGGCGCGCTCGGTTCAGCGCCGACATCGACCAGTTCGGAAGGGGGCGCGGCGGTTTCGACGCTCGACTCCGCATCGATGGCATCGACCGCCACGTCGTCAGCGCCGGCGGTGTCGCGGTCCGCATCGAGGCCCGGCACCACGACCGAGGACGCTTGGACCGGCGGAAGCGGCTCTTGCGGCGACGGCTCGAAGGGCCGGAGTACGCCGCCGGTCTCGTGATCTTGCTCGTCGGTCATGACAATTCCTCCCCGCAGCGCGGTCCTACGCTACGGCCTTGGTCGCCCGGCTGGGCGATCATCTACCGCCCGGGCTGTGCAGGGTCCGGTACACGTTCTCCGCTACGTCGTCGGGAAGCCAGGACAGCGACTTGAGCGTCTCGAGCTCTGCGGCCTTGACTGCGTTCACACCGCCGAGCTCTTTCGTCAGCCTGGTTCTGCGCGCGGGGCCAAGTCCGGCGATGTCGTCGAGCGCCGATTTGGTCATTCGTTTGTCGCGCAGTTGACGGTGAAAGGTGATGGCAAACCGGTGGCTTTCGTCTCGGATGCGCTGGAGCATGAAGAGCGCCTCGGATTGACGCGGCAGCTTGATCGATTCGCTCCGGCCGGGAACGAAGACCTCCTCGAACTGTTTCGCCAGCGAGATCACCGGGATCTCATCACGCAGACCGAGCTCATCGAGCACCCGGACCGCCGACGTCAGCTGACCCTTCCCGCCGTCGACGACCAACAGCTGCGGCGGGTAGGCGAACTTGCCATCTCGCGCCTCGATCGGTCGTTCGCGGTCGGCGAGATACGCGGTGAAGCGGCGAGTCAGCACTTCTTCCATCGCCGCGAAGTCGTCGTTGCCAGCAACCGTCTTGATCTTGAACCGCCGGTACTCAGACTTCTTGGGGAGCCCGTCCTCCACCACCACCATCGAGCCGACATAGTCGGTGCCCTGGATGTGGCTCATGTCGTAGCACTCGATACGGAGCGGGGCGTTGGGCAGATCGAGGTACTCCTGGAGTTCGTTGAGTGCTCGCGCCCGGCTGTTGTGATCGCTGCTTCGCTTCAACCGGTGCCGGGTGAAACTCTCCTCGGCATTCTGGGTGACCGTTTCGTGCAGCTTGCGTTTGTCGCCGCGCTGCGGAATCCGGATCGTGACCTTGCTTTCGCGCAACTCCGACAGCCATTCCTCATAGAGCGCAGGGTCGTCGGGAAGTTCGGGAACCAGAACCTCTTTGGGCCAGCCGATCGGGTTGTCGTCGAAGTACAGGCGTTCGAGGATGCGGCTGACCAGCTCCGGGCCGTCGAGGTCTTCGACCTTGTCGACCACGAAGCCCCGTCGCCCCATGACCCGGCCCTTGCGGACGAAGAAGACCTGAACCGCCGCTTCGAGCTCGTCGTCGAAGTAGCCGATCACGTCGACGTCTTCGTTGCGGGCGAACACCATCTGTTGCTTCTCGATGGCTTTGCGCACGGCCGCGAGCCGGTCCCGAAGGTGTGCCGCCAGCTCGAACTCGAGGTCTTCTGACGCCCGAGCCATCTGCTGCTGGAGCTCGCGGACGATGTCGTCGGTGTCGCCTTCGAGAAAACGAAGCAGCTCCGCAACCAGGTCGTCGTAGGCGTCCTTCTCGATCTCCCCGACGCAGGGCCCGGCGCACTTCTCGATGTGGAACAGCAGGCAGGGCTTGCCCAGCCGTTCGTGGTGCCGGAACTTGTTGTCGGTGCAGGTCCGGATCGGGAACGTGCGCAGCAACAGGTCGAGGGTGTCCCGGATGGCGTACGCCTGCCCGTAGGGCCCGAAGTAGCGGTTTCCCTTTTTGCGTTTGCCTCGCATCACCATCGCTCGAGGCCAGTCGTCGAGGGTGGTCACGGCCAGGAACGGGTAGGACTTGTCGTCCATGTAGCGCACGTTGAACCGCGGCTTGTGGCGCTGGATGAGCGTGTACTCCAGCATCAGCGCTTCGACCTCGTTGCCGACCTGCATCCACTCGACCGTCTCGGCCGTCTCGACCATCTGGCGGGTGCGGGTGTGGAGGTTGCGCGGGTTCTGGAAGTAGTTGGACAGGCGCGACCGCAAGCTCTTGGCCTTGCCGACATAGATCACGCGACCCTCGGCGTCTTTGAACTGGTAGGAGCCGGGCGTGTCAGGGATCGTCCCGGCCGGCGGTCGCTGCACCATCGGGTCCCACTCTAGGAGAGCCCACCGACAACCTCTGCGCCCGCACGCTGCCGGCAACACCGTTCAGAAACACGCGCCGACTAGGCCGAAAGCCTCATACCGCTCCGCCGGCGGCCGACTGGGCACAACGAGCGCTTCAGGAACGGACTCGCTGTGGAACTCAAGGACAAACGACTCGTCGTCGTCGGTGGCGCAGGACTCATCGGTTCGCACACCATCGATCTCCTCACCCAGGAAGACGTTGGGGAGATCGTCGTATACGACAACTTCGTCCGCGGCAGCCACGAGAACCTCGAGTCAGCCCTGCGGGACGATCGAGTCCGGATCTTCGACGCCGGTGGCGACATCGGCCATCCCGACCTCCTGAACGCCGCACTCGAGGGCGCCGACGGGGTGTTCCACTTCGCCGCTCTGTGGCTGTTGCAGTGCCACGAATTCCCCCAGGCTGCCTTCGACGTCAACGTGGCCGGCACCTTCAACGTGATGGAGGCCTGCCGCAACCAGGGCGTCGAGCGCCTCATCTACTCGTCGTCCGCGTCGGTGTACGGCGAGGCGGTCGACGAACCAATGACCGAGGACCACCCGTACAACAACACGACGTTCTACGGCGCATCGAAGATCGCCGGCGAGCACATGCTGCGCGCCCACCATCACCGCTACGGACTCGACTATGCCGGGCTCCGGTACTTCAACGTGTACGGCCCCCGCCAGGACTACAAGGGCGCCTACATCGCGGTGATCATGAAGATCCTCGATGCCATCGACCGCGGTGAAGGTCCACCCGTCTACGGCGACGGCAGCCAGGCCTACGACTTCGTGTACGTGAAGGACTGCGCCCGGGCGAACATCGCCGCGATGAAGGCCACCGCGGTCGACCGCTTCTACAACGTGTGCACCGGGACCCGGACGTCGATCAAGACCCTCGCCGAGATGGTCCTGGAGCTGGCCGGAAGCGACCTGGCGATCGACTTTCGCCCCGAAGGGCAGAGCTTCGTGAAGAACCGCATCGGTGCCCCTGACCTCGCCATCGAAGACCTCGACTTCAAAGCGTTGACCCCACTGACCGAAGGCTTGTCCGAACTCATTGAGTGGCGCACCGCGCACAAGCACCGGACCCAGGGCGGGCAGTGAGCGCGCTCCCGTTCATCGATCTCGCCGCTCAGCGCGACCGGCTCGGTTCCCGCATCGACGATGCGATCGCCGCCGTACTCGACGACGGCCGCTACGTGATGGGTCCTGCAGTGGTGGAGCTGGAGCACCGTCTCGCCGAATGGAGCGACAGGACCCACGCGCTCAGCTGTGCCAGCGGCACCGACGCGCTCGTGATGGCCCTCATGGCCCTCGACGTGCAACCGGGCGACCGGGTCGTCGTCCCCGACTTCACCTTCGTTGCGACCGCCGAAGTCGTGCGCCTCGTCGGTGCGACTCCCGTGTTCGCCGACATCGACGCTGCTTCCTACAACCTCGACCCGGGCTCGGCGGCTACGGCCTGGCAGCTCGAAGGCCCCGCCCCCGTGGGCATCATCGCCGTCGACCTGTTTGGCCACCCTGCGAGCCACAACGCGCTCGGGTCGCTGGCCGAACGTCTCGGTGCCTGGATGATCGTCGACGGCGCCCAGTCCTTCGGCGCGACCCGCGACGACCACTCGACGCTCGCCGCCGGAATCATCTCCACCACGTCCTTTTTCCCGGCCAAGCCGCTCGGCGCGTACGGCGACGGCGGCGCCGTGTTCACCGACGACGATGAAGTCGCTGAGCGGTTGCGCTCGATTCGCCTTCACGGCGCAGGCGCGGCGCCCTACACCCACGACCGGCTCGGTATCACGGGGCGGCTCGACACGATCCAGGCGGCGATCCTCAATGTGAAACTCGACATCTTCGCCGAGGAGATCGAGCGCCGGAACACCATCGCCCGCCGCTACAGCGACGAGCTGTCCTCGGTGGTGAAGCCCCCGACCACCGAACCGGGGGTCGTGCCGGTCTGGGCCCAGTACACCATCGAAGTCGACAACCGGGACGGCTTCCGATCGTCCCTGAACGACGACGGCGTGCCCACCGGCATCTACTACCCGTACCCGCTTCACACCCAAGGCCCGTACCAAACCGACCCGGTCGTACCCGACGCAACCCCGAACACGACGGCAGCGGCGTCCCGCGTCGTGAGCTTGCCGATGCATCCCTACCTGGACGAACCAACCCAGGACCTGATCATCGACGCCACCGTCCGCGCACTGGAGACAAGCCGATGACCTACCTGGACACCACCGCGATCATTGATCCGGCCGCATCGATCGGCGCCGGTTCGAGCGTGTGGAACTGGACCAAGATCCGAGAGGGCGCAGTGATCGGCGCCGACGTGACGATCGGCCAGCACGTGTACATCGACCACGACGTCGTGGTCGGTGATCGCTGCAAGATCCAGAACGGTGCCAACATCTTCGCCGGCGTGACCCTCGGTGACGAGGTGTTCGTCGGCCCGTCGGTCACGTTCACCAACGATCTCAATCCTCGTGCCGTCGGCACCTGGGCGATCACCGAAACCCTGGTGGAGAACGGTGCGTCGATCGGCGCCAACAGCACGATCGTGTGCGGTGTCCGGCTCGGTGCCGGCTGCATGGTCGGCGCCGGTTCGGTCGTCGTGCGCGACGTCGCGCCCGGCGAACTCGTCGTCGGCAACCCGGCACGGGTGATCGGCCACGTCGACGCCGGTGGCAACCGAGTGGAGCTCGCCCGATGACCGACACCCCATCCACCACCCCGCCCACCGCCTTTCGACGGCGCCGAGACGAAGCCCTTCGGGTCGCCGTCGTCGGGGTCGGCGGCATGGGCCGCAACCACGCCCGGGTCTACTCCCAGATGAAGGGCGTCGACCTGGTCGCCATCGTCGATCCTGACGGGGCCCGCGCTCGTGAGGTCGCCGAGCTGTACGGCGGCTCCCCCCTGACCGCGGTCGAGCAGCTCGACGGCGTCGATGCGGTGAGCATCGCCGCCCCATCGGTACTTCACGCCCGCATCGGTGCCGACCTGCTCGCCCGGGGCGTGCACTGCCTGGTCGAGAAGCCCCTCGCAACCACCCGCGAGGACGGCGAGGCATTGATCGCTGCCGCAGATGCGGGCGGCGCCGTCTTGCTCGTCGGCCACATCGAACGGTTCAACCCTGCGGTTCGTCAGCTCAAGACGATCGTCGACAGCGAGGACATCGTTGTGCTCAATGCTCGGCGCATGAGCGCGGTCAGCGGCCGCATCACCGACGTCGACGTCGTCAGTGATCTGATGGTCCACGACCTCGACATCGTCCGCTTCTTGATGGGTGGTGACATCACCGACGTCACCGCACGCGGTGTCGACGGCCCCCACGGCCCTGACCACGTCACCGCACTCCTCAGCTTCACGAACGGTCGAATGGCGTCGCTCACCGCCAGCCGGGTGACCCAGAACCAGGTCCGGAGCCTCGAGGTGACGACACGTGAACGCTTCTACACCGTCGACTATCCGAACCAGGAACTCCTGATCTACCGCCAGGGACGCATCGGCGGCACCGCCGCCGACGACGGCAGCTATGTGCTCGACGTCGGGACCGAACGGGTCTTCGTCCGTCGACTCGAGCCCCTCGTCGAAGAGCTCCAGCACTTCGTCGGCGCGGCCCGAGGCGAACACCCGCCCGAGGTCGACGGCGCCAGCGCCCTTGCTGCCCTCGACCTCGTCTGGGACATCCAAACACGACTACAAACGGTGGGAGTTGGCGGATGAGTCGAATCCCGTTGATCAAGCCCGACGTCCGGTGGAACGACGTCGCCGACGACATCGCCGAGGTCCTCGAGTCCGGCATGCTGACCGGCGGCGCCCACGTCGCCGCCTTCGAAGACGAGATTGCCGCGATCTGCGGGGTCGACCACGCCGTGGCGACAACCAGCGCGACGACGGCGCTCCAGCTCGCGCTCGCCGCCCTCGACATCGGACCAGGTGATGAGGTCATCGTCTCCGACTTCACCTTCCCGGCGACCGCCAACGCGGTGCTCGCCGTGGGCGCCACGCCGGTGCTCACCGACTCCCACCTGGGTGGCTTCGCCGTCGACCCCGATGCGATTCGTGCCGCCCTCACCGCCCGAACGGCGGCGATCATGCCCGTCGACCCCTTCGGGCAGCCCGCCGACTATGCGACCATCGAGAAGATTGCGGCCGACGCCGGTGTCCCCGTCGTCGCCGACGCGGCGTGTTCTCTGGGATCGAGTCGTGACGGCCGAGCCGCCGGCGCCCACGGGCTGATGGGCTGCTTCAGCTTTCACCCCCGCAAGATGATCACCTGCGGCGAAGGCGGCATGGTCACCACCGACGACGCCGGACTCGCCGATCGTCTCCGATCACTGCGGTCACACGGCATGGAGCGCCACGGCATTGCGATGCGATTCGTTGAACCGGCGTTCAACTTCCGCATGAGTGAGATCCAGGCGGTGCTGGGTCGCTCCCAACTCCCCCGCTTCGACGACACCTTGATCGATCGACGCCGAGTCGCCGCCCGCTACGACGAACACCTCACCTCGATCGACACCGTCGACGTGCCGACCCCGACCGACGACGCCACCTGGTCCTATCAGAGCTATGTCATCGTGCTCGACGACTCGATCGATCGCGACGCACTCGTGCTCGCGATGCGAGAGGTCGACATCGAGACGACGATCGGGACCTACGCCTGCCACAACCACCCGGCCTACGAAGACCTCGGCTACACGCCCGGGCAGCTCCCCCATTCGGCTCGGTTCGAACGGCAGGCGCTCACGCTCCCGCTCGTGCCGGGCATGGCCGACACCACCGTCGACCATGTCGTCCACAACCTCCGCACGCTGCTGGAGGTCTGAACGATGCGGGTCGCGTTCCTCGGAAGCCAGGAGATCGGCCGTCGGTGCCTCGAGGTCATCGCCGACGCCGGCCACGACATCGTCACGGTCGGCACCTTCGATCCGCCGGCCCACGAGTCCTGGGGGCATGAGGTCGCCGACTTCGCAGCCGAGCGCAACATCGCCCGACTCACCGACCCGCGCTTCCGCAGCGCCGAGGCCGTGGCCGAACTCCGAGATCACCGGCCCGACATCATCTTCGTGATCGGCTGGCGGTGGATCCTCGCCCCTGAGGTCCTCACCATTGCGCCCAAAGGGGTCCTCGGCATCCACGGCAGCCTCCTCCCCCGCCTCCGGGGCTTCGCTCCGGTCAACTGGGCGCTGATCCGGGGAGAAGCCGAGACCGGACCGACACTGTTCTTCTTCGACGACGGCTGCGACACCGGTGACATCGTCGCCCAGCGGCCGTTCCCGATCACTGATGACGACGACGCCCAGACCATCCGCGACCGGATCACCGACGTCTCCGTCGATCTGCTGAGGGACACGCTTCCGGCCCTGGCCGACGGCAGCGCACCCCGCATCGAACAGGACCACAACCACGCGACCTTCGGCCCCCAGCGTCGCCCCGACGACGGCGCCATCGACTGGAATCTCACGACCACGGAGGTCGTGAACTGGGTCAGGGGCCTCACCCGCCCCTACCCGGGCGCGTTCCTCGTCGCCGGTGAGCGACCGGTCCGGGTCTGGCGGGTCCAGCCGACGACCGGCTCCGCCGAGCCCGGCACGGTGCTTGCTCACGACCCCACGGTGGTCGCCACGAACGACGGTGCTGTCGCCCTCGTCGATGCCGAACCACTCGACGTGGCGGTCGGTGCCCGACTCGACGCGAGTGTGCCCGCATGACCGAAACGCTCGGCATCGTCGACGCCGGCATCGGCAACGTCGGCTCCGTCGCCAACCTGTGCCGCCGCCTCGGGACCGAACCGGTCGTGCTCGGCGACCCCGACGCCATCGCCTCAGCCGACCGGCTCATTCTTCCCGGCGTCGGCGCATGGGACTACGCCGCGCGGCGTCTGCAAGAGACCGGTATGGCCGAGGCCATGACCGAGCAGGTCCGCGCCGGCACGCCGATCCTCGGGATCTGCCTCGGAATGCAACTGCTCCACGACAGCAGCGAGGAAGGGACACTGCCCGGCCTCGGGTGGATCCCGGGCGCCGTGCGACGGCTCCCGGCCGAGACGGCCATCGGCCCGGTGCGACTCCCCCACATGTCCTGGGCTCGTATCGAGCAGACGGGCCCCCACCCGGTCCTCGACTCGCTCGCTCCCGACGCCCGCTACTACTTCGTGCACGGCTACGCAGCCGTCCCCGACGATGCTCGCCACATCATTGCGACCGCTCGATACGGCGACACGTTCACCGCCGCGGTCGCCAACGACAATGTGGTCGGCACCCAGTTCCATCCCGAGAAGAGCCATCGCCACGGCAAGGCGCTGCTCGCGGCGTTCCTCCAGACCGAGACCCAGACCCAGACCCAGGCCCAGACCCAGACCCTGGGAGCCCGCTGATGTACGCCGGCGAACCCCGCTTCATCCCCACCTTGTTGCTGCGCGACGGTCAACTCGTCAAGACGCGACGGTTCGAGGAACCGGTCTATGTCGGCGACGCCATCAACGTGCTCAGCATCTTCAACGATTTCGAGGTCGACGAGATCGTGCTCCTCGACATCGACGGGGCGCACCGTCGCACCCCCGCTGGACTCGACGAGCTGCGTCGATACGCCGAGGAGTGCTTCATTCCTCTCGCCTACGGCGGCGGGCTCACCACCATCGACGACATCGCGGCCGTTCTCGAGGTCGGCTTCGAGAAGATCGTGGTCAACACGATCCTGCACGACAACCCCGAGTTGGTCACCCAGGCATCGGACCGGTTCGGGGCACAGGCGATCGTCGCCAGCATCGACGTCCGCGGCGGTGCCGACGGCGAGGTGTACGTCCGAGGGGGCAAGGTCGCAACCGGCATCGACCCCGTTCACTGGGCCGAACGGACGGTCGCTCTCGGTGCCGGTGAACTGCTGGTCACGAGCATTGACCGGGAGGGCACCTTCGAAGGCATCGATCTCGAACTGGTCCGGCGCGTGACCGACGCCGTCGGTGTTCCCGTGATCGCGCACGGCGGCGCCGCGAAGCGCAAGACACTCGGTGCGCCGGTCCACGAAGCGAACGCAGCCGCCGTTGCGGCCGGCAGCCTCTTCGTCTTTCAAGGCCAGGATCGGAGCGGCGTGCTCGTCAACTATCCGAGCCGTCGCCAGATCGAACGGCTGATCGAACGCGATGCGGCCTCAACGACACCGGCCCCGATGCCGATTGGAACAAGATGAACTCGTCGCTCACGACCACGACCACCCCGACGCTGTCGCCGTCGACGAGCGGACGCCAGGAATGCGTCCGCTGCCTCTACCACGCCGACATCCCCGGGATTTCGTTCAACGCCGCCGGCATCTGTTCGTACTGCGAACTCCACGACGAGATGGAAGCTCAGTACCCGACGGGCGCGGCAGGTGAAGCGGCTCTGCAGGCAATGGTCGCCGAGATGCAAGCAGCCGGACGCGGAAAGCAATACGACTGCATCGTCGGTGTCAGCGGGGGGTGCGATTCGAGCTTTCTGATCCACGAGATGGTGCAGCGGGGGCTGCGGCCGCTCGCCGTGCACTTCGACAACACGTGGAACAGCCCGATCGCAACGAACAACATCTACACGGTGCTCGACGAGCTCGACGTGCCGCTCGAGACCTATGTCGTCGACAACATCGAGTACGACGACATCTACCGATCGTTCATCGAAGCCGGTGTTCGAGACATCGAGGCGCCGACCGACATCGGTTTCATGGGGACGTTGTATCGGGCCGCCGAGAAGCACGGCATCAACTACATCGTCGAGGGTCACAGCTTCCGGACCGAAGGCGTGTCGCCGCTCGGCTGGCTCTACATGGACGGCGGCTACGTCGAAGCCGTACACAAGCAGTTCGGCACCGTGCCGATGAAGACCTACCCGGGGATGGCGTTCCGCGATTTCGTGCGCTGGGCTGCCCTGTCCGGTATCCGCCGTATCCGCCCGCTCTACTGGCTCGACTACAACAAGGAAGCCACGAAGGAATTCCTGAGCGACGAGTACGGCTGGGAGTGGTACGGCGGCCATCACCTGGAGAACCGCTTCACCGCGTTCTACCACACCTACTTTTTGCCTCAGCGATTCGGTATCGACATGCGGATCAACGAGCTGTCGGGCCGGGTTCGCTCGGGTCAGCTGAGCCGTGAAGCCGCTGCAGCCGAGTACGCCATCGATCCGGTGATCGACCCCGAGTTGTTGTCCATGGTGAAGAAGCGCCTCGGCTACAGCGACGACCGATTCGCCGAGCTCATGGCCGCCCCTCACAAGCACTACACGGACTTCCCGACGTACAAGAAGACCTTCGAGCGCCTCCGCCCGTTCTTCTGGCTGATGTACAAGATGGACCGGGTGCCCAAGAGCTTCTACGTCAAGTTCTGCAAACCGTGGGCCCTCGACAACTGACGATGGCCAGCCATCCCCGCATCGCCTTCACCGGCAACATCGGCAACGCGCACTACGCGATCGCAGTTGCGCTGCGCGACGCGGGGATCGACGCCCATCTGTTCATCGGCGCTGACGATCCTCTTGCGTGGCGACCCGAGACCGACGAGCCATCGCTCGCCGGCGCCTACCCCGATTGGATCCACGAGGGTCACTGGTATGGGCGGGCCAACGTTGCCACGCCCTGGCGAGCACCACTCGTCGAGGCGGTCCGCTCGTTCGACATGGTCGTCGCCAGCGGCTCGACGCCTGCGTTCGTTCACTTCGCCGACATCCCGACCGTGTTCTTCTCGATGGGTGGCGACCTGACGGTCCGGCCGTTCCCGATCACGTTTCGGAAGCTCCGAGGCGGGCTGCTGTCGCAGGCAAGCCATGCCGTGTTGTCCGCGTGGCAGCGCCGAGCGATTCGCCACGCCGACCAAATCTGGACCCAGCCGTTCGCTCCGTTCATGGACGCGATCGATCGGCTCGGCATCGACCGGGGCCGGGTGGCAGACG
>JBCCYT010000110.1:0-14225 GCA_039188975.1 Actinomycetota bacterium | reverse complement strand
TGAGCGTTCCGCTCCCGCCACCGATCGGGGCGTTGCCCGAGGGAGTGACGATGACGGCGTTGATGGAGGCCAACGCCGGCCCTGACCGGGAGTACTACCGCCTTTTCTTTGCCGAGCCAGGGGTGGCGGAAGCCGATTTCGAAGCCGACATCGACCAGTCGATGCGCGGACTGCTGTGTTCGATCTCGGGTGCAGGTCGCCAGGAGTGGGATGGGCACTGGCCCAAGGGCGAAACGATGACCCAGCAGTTCGAGATCCCCGATGAGTTGCCGCCCTGGTTGTCCGAAGCTGACCTTGCGTTCTTTGTCGCTGAGATGACTCGGACGGGCTTTCGGGGAGGCTTCAACTGGTATCGCAACATCGATGCGTTGCCGGCCATCTTGGCGCCCTGGGTTGGCCAGACGGTTCGTCAGCCGGTGCTGTACATGGCGGGAACATCGGACCTGCTCGCCGGGAATACGCCCGACAATCTCGACATCGTGCGGGGACTGCCGGATCTGCGTCATTTCGAGCTGGTCGACGATGTCGGTCATTGGATCCAGCAGGAAGCCCCCGAGCGGGTCAACGATGCTCTTGTGTCGTTCCTGCACGGCCTCGACTGACACGGGACGAGGCGAGCCGCGCGTCGGCGTGGCTCATTCGATCTCGGTGCCGTCGGGTCGGTAGAGGTGCCATGCACCGGCGGGGTCGCGCCAGACATGAAAGCCGTGTTCCTTGAGCCGGTTGTGTCTGCCACACATGGGTGCCCCGTTGCCGGGGCTGGTTCTTCCGTCGTGCGCGTGGGCCCGGGTGTGGTCGACCTGACATCGGTGGACGGGGACTCGGCACCCCTTCCAGATGCAATGGGTCGATTGCAGTTTGGCGGCGACCCGTGCGTTGCCGGTGAAGGTCCGAGCCCGTCCGAGGTCGATGACCGTCGAAGAGGCGTCGACGATGACGCGCCGCACCGCAGTCAGCAGCGACTGGGCGGCGGCCTCGTATGGCTCCAATGACGTGCCGTTCGAGGTCTCGCACCGGAAGGTCTCCAGGGTCATTGCACGAGGCAGTTCCCCGTCGAGACGACGGATCATCTCTTCGTAGGCTTCTGCTGACCACACAACGTCGTGGCAAAAGCCGGGCGGCACACAACTGGCGTCGGCTGCGGCCGCGTCCTGGAACACCTGCCAGAGGGCGTCGGCCGTGCGTTGGTCGTGGGTGCGAGGCAGGTCGGTGTCGCAAGCCTCATCGCCGCGCTCGGCGCGTGCCTTCTCCCAGTCGGCCGCGAGTTCGGCGGCCGTGTAGTGCTCGAAGATCTCGGCGATCTGAGCTCCCAACAGTGACCCGAATCGGCCATCGATCTGCCACGTCAGCGTCTCGTCGTTCTGTGTGAGGGTGACTCTGCGGGCTCGATGCATGCGGTCGTTTGGCTCCGGGCCATCTTGATCGGCGAGACGCTCCCCTTCCCGAACCGTTCGCTCGAAGTCATCGAAGCTCTCGCTCGCCATCTCAAGAAACCACGTCTGTGCGTCGGGCATGAGATGGCGGACCCGGCCGTTGCCGGCCACTCGGCCGAGCAGGTCGACCTGATCGACGCCGATCGCGCTCTCGGCGAGGGCCTCGGCGATGAGCGGCAAGAAGGAGGCCACACGAGCGATCCGGCGCTGCCGAGCAGCGGTGGCTCCCGAGAGCTTGCCCACGTGACGAACCATCGTCTTGGCCGACCCGTGACCGTCAGCGCAGTACAGACCGCTCAGCTCGAGACGACGGAACAGCTCTGCTTCACGAGCCGCAAGTCGGCAGCGTTCGCGGTGGAGCGATTCGATCTCGTCGTCCACCCCCGATACGTCTCGCAAGACGAGACACGCGGCCAAGATCCCGATCGGCACTGCCCTACAGTGACGCCGATGCCATGGACGGAAGCTGTGCTCTGCACGAATCGCCTGACCTTGCGCGCCCTCGGGGAAGGCGACCGTGCACTGGTACGGGAATTGCTGACGAACCCCAGAGTGCGGCGCTATCTCGGAGGCCCAGTCGAGATCCCGGCCGACTTCGATGCCAACCCGCTCGGTCGACGCCCCGGCGTCTGGTGCGTGTCACACAACGGGAAGCCCATCGGTACGGTGTCGATCGCGGACCAACACCACCAGTGTCCGGAACTCTCTTACGACTTCCTGCCGATGGCGTGGGGAAACGGCTACGCCACGGAGGCAAGCCAGGCCGTGTTGGCGTGGTTCTGGGACGCTGAGCCCGAGTGCCGTGTCGTGATCGCCGTGACCCAGCTGGCCAACGATCGCTCGCTGCAGCTGCTCGCCCGACTCGGCTTCGTCGAGACCCGCCGGTTCGAGGAGTTCGGGGCTCAGCAATCGTGGCAGGAGCTCGTCCGGCCGAACTGAGACGAAATCCACAGGCCGGTGTCGGCGCGCGTCGACGCGCGCCGTGTATGTTCAGATCTCGACCGTGAAACGGGTCCCGTGAGGCCCGAACGGACGAAAGTCGAGAACAGTGGCAGAGCGTGAACGCTCGCTCGCGGGGCAACCCGAGAGCGGCGCCTTTGAAGCACGAACCCGAGTGATGTCGGCCGACGACGTGGCTCGAGCGATTCGTCGCATGGCCCACGAAATCCTCGAGCGAAACCACGGCGCAAACGACGTGATGGTCATCGGCATGCAAACCGGGGGCGTCGACTTGGCTCGCTCGATCGCTGCGGCGGTCACCGAGATCGAAGGCGCCGAGGTTCCCACGGGAACGCTCGACGCGACGATGCATCGCGACGACTTCGGTCTGCGGCCAGTCATGCCCGAAGCGGCAACGGAAATCCCCGGCGACCCGACCGGAAAAACGATCGTGCTGGTCGACGATGTGCTCTTCACCGGGCGGACGGTGCGGGCAGCACTCGACGCCATTCACTCCTACGGCCGGCCAACTGCGATCCAGCTCGCGGTGATGGTGGATCGAGGCCATCGGGAGTTGCCGATCCGGCCGGACTATGTGGGCAAGAACCTTCCAACCCGCCGCAACGAGATGGTCAACGTGCACGACGACGGTGTCGATCTCGGGGAGATCGTGCAATGAGGCGCAACGAGGCCCGTCACCTCCTGTCGATGGCCGATCTCGAACGACCCGACATCGAGCAGATTCTCAACCTGACCGGCTCGTTCGCGGAGGTGGGCGAGCGGCCGATCCCCAAGGTGCCTGCGCTCCGGGGCAAGACCATCGCCTCGGTCTTCTACGAAGATTCGACTCGAACCCGGCTGAGCTTTGAGACGGCAGCGAAGCGGCTGTCGGCCGACACGATGAACTTCAGCGTCAGTAGTTCGTCGGTCAACAAGGGCGAGTCCTTGCGAGACACGATCGAGACGATCTCCGCGATGGGTATCGACGGTGTCGTGGTTCGGCACCGAGCGGCCGGCGCACCCCACCAGGTGGCGCAGTGGACCGATGCGGCGGTCATCAATGCGGGCGACGGCTGGCACCAGCACCCCACGCAGGGGTTGCTCGACCTCTACACGGCGACGCAACGACTCGGTGCCCTCGATGACAAGCACATCGCGATCGTGGGTGACATCAAACATTCGCGGGTTGCTCGGTCGAACGCCATCGGCTTCGCCGCGATGGGTGCCAAGGTCACGCTGGTCGGCCCGCCGACGCTGCTGCCGCCAAGCCTCGACGGTTGGCCGGTCGAGGTCAGCCGCGATCTCGATGCGGTCATCGAGGATCTCGACATCTGCTACCTGCTTCGCATGCAGCTCGAACGTCAGCGGCAAGCCGTGGTACCGACGCTTCGCGAGTACCACCACGAGTACGGTCTCACGAGCGCCCGAGCCGATCGTCTCAGCACCGACGCACTGATCATGCATCCGGGGCCGATGAACCGCGGGGTGGAGATCGCAGGCGAGGTTGCCGATCGACCGAATGCGGTGGTCACCGAACAGGTGGCCAACGGCGTGTCGGTGCGCATGGCCGTGTTGTTCTTGCTGCTCGGTGCCGGACTCGAACCGGTCGACGACAACCTGGCGGTGGCGTGATGAGCGACCTCGTCATCACGAACGGGACCGTGGTCGATGCGGCCGGCACCCGGCGAATCGACCTTCGCGTCGCCAACGGCGTGGTCGCTGAGGCTGGCGAACAGCTCGATGGTGACACGGT
This sequence comes from Actinomycetota bacterium, assembly GCA_039188975.1. GTDB lineage: Bacteria > Actinomycetota > Acidimicrobiia > Acidimicrobiales > Aldehydirespiratoraceae > UBA11606. The sequence continues at coordinate 10,100 of JBCCYT010000110.1, read as the reverse complement.
TCTCGATGCCGACGGCTTGATTGTGGCGCCTGGCTTCGTCGACCTGCAGGCGAGCCTCGGTGAACCAGGCGACGAAGAGGCGGAGACGATCCAGTCCGGATCTCGCAGTGCGGCGCTTGGTGGCTACACCGCCGTCGTGGCGGCGCCCACGACCGATCCGATTGTGGACAGCGCTGCAGTCGTGGGCCAGATCCACAGTCTTGCGCATGACTCGCTGTGTGAGGTCCTGCCGTCGGCCGCGATCACCCAGGGGCTCGAGGGTGGCGCGCTCACACCGATGGCTGAACTCGTCCGGTGCGGCGTGCGGATCTTCACCGATGGGTCTCAGGCGGTCCAGGACGCACGGATGATGCGCACTGCGCTCGACTACGCGGGTGGACTGTCTCATCTCGCCGACGGCGTCAGCGTCGTCCTGGCATCGCATTGTGATGTCGAGTCGCTGTCGGCCGGCGCCTCGATGCACGAAGGCGAATGGTCGAGTCGGCTCGGGATTCCCGGCAGCCCAGCTGAGGCCGAAGAGTTGATGATCTCGCGTGACATCGCGCTGGCCCGGCTGACCGGTGGCCGACTCCACATCCGTCATGTGACGACTGCTCGGGGCGTCGATGAGATTCGGCGTGCGAAGTCAGAAGGGCTGGCGATCACGGCGGAGGCAACGCCGCACCACCTGTGCCTCGATCACTCGATCTGCGCTGGCTTTGACTCATCAGCGAAGTTCACTCCTCCGTTGCGGCCGGTTGAGGATGTCGCGGCGGTGCGCGTCGGCCTGCTCGACGGAACCCTCGACGCGATCGTGACCGATCACGCCCCCCACACCCGCCAGGAGGCAGAGCGGCCGTTTCTCGATGCTCCGGCTGGTTCGGTCGGACTGGAGACGGCCTTCGCGGTTGCGAACACCGAACTCGGAGCTGACATCGAGAAGCTCGTTGAGCTGCTCTCGATCAACCCGGCCCGTATCGCCGGTATCGAGGACCGTCACGGGGGTCCGATCGAGGTCGGACGGGCCGCCAACCTCGTGCTGCTCGATCTCGACGTCGAATGGACGGTGCGGGGGGCGGCACTGGCGAGTCGCAGTGCGAATACTCCCTTTGAGGGACGCACGCTACGCGGCAACGTACGACACACGATCTGGAACGGAGAGCACGTCGTGAACATGGGAGAAGCCACTCGATGAGTATTCGGGAGTATCAACTGGTGCTGGCCGATGGCGAGACATTCGAAGGGGAGGGGATCGGGGCCGACCTTCCCGATGCCGGGTTTGCCGCGGGCGAGGTGGTCTTCAACACCGTGTTGTCGGGGTACCAGGAGGTCATCACGGACCCGAGCTACGCCGGGCAGATCATCACCTTCACCTATCCCCACATCGGTAACTACGGCGTGAATGCCACCGACGACGAATCCGCACGCCCGTTCTGTCGTGGTGTGATCATCCGAGATCTCGCCCGTCGCCAGAGCAATTGGCGCAGCGAAGAACATCTGGATGACTATCTGCGTCGCCACGGCCTCGCCGGGATCGCAGGGATCGACACACGTCGCCTGACCCGCCACATCCGCGATACCGGAGCGATGCCCGGCGCGTTCGGTCCAGCTGATCACGCGACGCTGCTGGCGGCTGCGAAGGCAGAGCCGGGAACGGCAGGCGTTGACCTGGTCAGTGTCGTCACGACCGACGCGCCGTACACGATCGGCAGCGGGCCCCGGACGATCGTCGCCTACGACTTCGGTGTGAAAGCCACGATGCTGCGCCATCTCAGCGAGATCGGCACGGTCACCGTCGTGCCGGCCGACACCACAGCTGAAGCGGTGCTGGCGCTCAAGCCCGACGGCGTGTTCTTGTCGAACGGACCCGGCGACCCAGAGGAGGCGGGCCCGATCGTCGATGAGCTCCCGAAGCTGATCGGCAAGGTCCCGATCTTTGGCATCTGCCTCGGTCACCAGGTGTTGTCGCTGGCGCTCGGCGGGCGGACCTACAAGATGAAGTTCGGCCACCACGGCGGGAACGTTCCGGTGCAGGACACCCGTACCGGCAAGGTCGAGATCACCGCACAGAACCACAACTTCGCGGTCGAGTCGGGCTCGGTGCCAAACGTGACCGAGACCCACATCTGTCTCAACGACAACACCCTGTCGGGGCTCGTTCACGACGAGCATCCGGCATTCAGTGTGCAGTACCACCCCGAAGCGGGCCCCGGCCCGCACGACTCGGCCTACCTCTTCACCGAGTTCGCCGAGCTCATGGATGGCTTCGACGGGAAGGCCGCCTGATGAACCACCGCAACAACCTGTGGGCGGTCTCGGCCGCCGCGCCGAGCGAGGACAACGCCTGATGCCGAAACGGACAGACATTCAATCGATCCTCATCATCGGCTCCGGACCGATCGTGATCGGTCAGGCGTGTGAGTTCGACTACTCGGGAACCCAGGCGTGCCGCGTGTTGAAGGAAGAGGGGTACCGCGTCATTCTCGCCAACTCGAATCCGGCGACGATCATGACCGACCCGACCTTCGCCGACGCCACCTATGTCGAACCGCTCGACGTGCAGATCCTCGAGAAGATCATCGAGAAGGAACAGCCTGACGCGGTGCTGTCGACGCTCGGCGGCCAAACCGGTCTCAACCTGTCGATGCAGCTGCAGGAAGCAGGTGTGCTCGACAAGCACGGCGTGGAACTGATCGGGGCGAACGCGGAAGCGATCGAGACGGCAGAAGATCGCGAGAAGTTCAAGGTCGCGATGATGGAGATCGGGCTCGAAGTGGCCCGGTCCGGTATCGCGCACACCATGGAAGAAGCCCGCGCCGCGGTGGATGAGGTCGGGCTTCCCGTCATCATCCGGCCGGCCTACATCCTCGGCGGCCGAGGGACCGGCATCGCCGAGACGATGGAGGAGTACGAGCGCATGGCGCAGTACGGCCTCGATGCAAGCCCGATCTCGGAGATCTTGATCGAGGAGTCCATCAAGGGGTGGAAGGAATACGAGCTGGAGGTGATGCGCGACAAGGCCGACAACTGCGTGATCATCTGCTCGATCGAGAATCTCGACCCGATGGGTGTTCACACCGGCGACTCGATCACGGTTGCGCCGGCCCAGACGCTCACCGACGTCGAATACCAGCAGATGCGCGACGGCACGTTCGCCTGCATCCGCCGGGTCGGCGTCGAGACCGGCGGTTCGAATGTGCAGTGGGCCGTCGATCCCGAGACCGGCCGCCAGATCGTGATCGAGATGAACCCGCGGGTGAGCCGGAGCTCGGCGCTTGCGTCGAAGGCGACCGGGTTCCCGATCGCCAAGATCGCCGCAAAGCTGGCGATTGGGTACACCCTCGACGAGATCCCCAACGACATCACCGAGAAGACACCGGCCAGCTTCGAACCGTCGATCGACTATGTGGTCACCAAGATTCCGCGCTGGGCGTTCGAGAAGTTCCCCGGCACGAGCGGGGTGCTCGGCACCTCGATGCAGTCGGTCGGTGAAGTGATGGCCATCGGCCGAACGTTCCCCGAGTCGATGCAAAAGGCGCTGCGGTCGCTCGAACAGGGGCGCCACGGGCTCAACGCCGACCCGGGCGAGAGCGCCCTCGACGACATCCCGACCGAAGAGCTGATGAAGATGGCTGCGATCGGGACGCCCGACCGTCCGTTCCAGCTCGAAGCGCTCCTGCGGCGAGGGGTCACGATCGATGAGATCTTCGACGCAACCGCGGTCGACCCATGGTTTCTCGACCAGATGTCGATGATCACCGAGGAACGAGCCCATCTCGAGGCCCTGTCGCTCGCCACGATCACCAAACGGGGCTGGAAGCGAGCCAAGCAGCTCGGCTTCTCCGACCCGCAGCTCGCCTACCTCTGGAACGTCACCGAAGCCGAGGTGCGAGCTGCTCGCCTTGCGGCGGGAGTGCACACCACGTTCAAGACGGTCGACACCTGCGCCGCTGAGTTCGAAGCGACGACGCCCTACCACTACTCGACCTATGAAGACACCGACGAGGTGCGAGACGGCGATCGCGAAAAAGTCGTCATCCTCGGGTCGGGTCCGAATCGCATCGGGCAAGGCATCGAGTTCGACTACTGCTGCGTCCACGCCAGCTTCTCGCTACGAGACGCCGGCTACGAGACCATCATGGTCAACTGCAATCCAGAGACGGTGTCGACCGACTACGACACGTCTGACCGGCTCTACTTCGAACCGCTCACGTACGAAGACGTGATGGACATCATCGAGCGGGAGCAGCCCAAGGGTGTGATCGTCAGCCTGGGCGGTCAGACCCCGCTGAAGCTTGCGGACCGGCTCCCCGCGGAGCTCGTGCTCGGTACCTCGCCGACGTCGATCGATCTGGCGGAGGATCGCGAGCAGTGGAACGCCCTCTGTGCACGGCTCGAGATTCCGCAGCCGGCCGGTGGCACGGCGGTCACCGTCGACGAAGCGCTCGAGATCACCGACAAGATCGGCTACCCCGCGCTCATTCGCCCGAGTTATGTGCTGGGTGGCCGAGCGATGGAGATCGTCTACGACGACGACCATCTCCGCCGAGCGATGGCCGAGCTCGCCGGATTCGGCAGCCTCGGGAAGGAAGGCGGTCTCTCGGCTGAGCGTCCCGTGCTCGTCGACCGGTTCCTCGAAGATGCAACCGAGGTCGATGTCGACGCCCTGCGAGACCACACGGGCGACGCCGTCATCGGCGCGGTGATGGAGCATGTCGAGGAAGCCGGCGTGCACTCGGGCGACTCTGCGTGTGCGATTCCGCCGACCCGTCTCTCGGCCGAGACCATCGGGGTGATCGAGGAGTACACGCTCAAGATCGCGGCAGCGCTCGACGTCAAGGGCCTGATCAATGTGCAGTACGCGGTGAAGGGCAATCAGGTCTTCGTGATCGAAGCCAACCCCCGGGCGAGCCGTACCGTGCCGTTTGTCGCGAAAGCGACCGGGGTGCCCTTGGCGAAGGTCGCCAGCCGCATCATGGTGGGTGACACCCTCGCCGCGCTTCGCGACGAAGGGCTGATGCGGGAACGGGTCGACGGCGACCATGTCGCGATCAAAGAAGCGGTGCTTCCGTTCAACCGATTCCCTGAGGCCGACGCCGTGCTCGGTCCCGAGATGCGCTCGACCGGCGAGGTGATGGGCATCGATCTCACGCCGGGTCTTGCGTTCGTGAAAGCGCAGCTTGCGGCGGGCACGCGACTTCCCGAGGAGGGAATGATCTTCCTGTCGCTCGCCGATCGCGACAAGGCGGTCGGAATCCAAGCGGCGGCGCTCTTCACTGAGATGGGCTTTCGCATCGCCGCCACCAGCGGGACTGCGCAGGCACTTCGGGACGCAGGGGTCGAGGTCGCCCTCGACGTTGCCAAGCTCGGCGACGACTCGGGTGAGAACGCCGTCGACTTGATCAACGCCGGTGATGTGAAACTGGTGGTCAATTCGCCTCGTGGTCGCGGTCCGCGCGCCGACGGCGACCACATCCGTTCCGCGGCCGGCCGGGCCGAGGTGCCGCTGCTCACGACGGGTGCGGCGGCCCTGGCCGCGGCACGAGGCATGCAGGATTGGAAAGCCCACAAGCTCGCCGTCCGCAGCCTTCAGGAGTACCACCAGGGCGTCTCGGTCGGTGCGCTCGAACCAGCCGAGGATCGTGCCTGATGGATCTGTCGACGGCCGTTGGATCGGTGACGCTGCGGGCGCCGGTGATGACGGCGTCGGGCACAGCCGGTCACGGCGCTGAGTTCGCGAAGTACCTCGACCCGGCCTCGCTTGGTGCGGTCGTCGTCAAATCGATGAAGGCCGAGGAGTGGGCCGGCAATCCAGCGCCTCGGGTGCATCCGACGGCGGCCGGCATGATCAACAGCGTTGGCCTGCAGGGCAAGGGGATCCCGCACTGGCTCGAGCACGACCTCCCGGGCCTGCGCGACACCGGGGCGGCAGTCGTTGCCTCGATTTGGGGGAGCAGCGTCGACGAGTATGCCCGTGCGGCCGAAGCGCTCGCCGACGCTCCGGCCGAGGTGATCGCGGTCGAAGTCAACGTTTCGTGCCCGAACCTCGAAGACCGAGGGTCGATGTTCGCCCACAGCGCGGCCTCCACGGCCGCAGTGATCGAGGTGTCGACTGCGGTGGGGCGACCGATGTGGGCCAAACTGAGCCCCAACGCCGCAGACCTCCCCGAGATCGCAATCGCCGCTCATGAGGCCGGTGCCGAGGCGGTCGTGCTGACGAACACCCTGCTCGGCATGGTGATCGACGTCGAGTCTCGCCGGCCGGTCCTCGGAGCAAAGAAGGGTGGGTTGTCCGGTGCGGCGATGCATCCCGTCGCCGTCCGTGCGGTCTACGACGTGCACGAGGCAGCACCGGACCTGCCGATCATCGGGGTGGGTGGAACAACGAGTGGGGCCGATGTCGTAGAGTTCCTGCTCGCCGGGGCGTCGGCGGTCGAAGTCGGCACGGCGACGTTCGCAGATCCTCGGGCTCCCCGACGGATTCTGGGCGAGTTCGAAGAATGGTGCGAGCGGCACGGCGTCACGTCCGTGTCGGAGTTGATCGGAGAAGCACATGGCTGACGCGGGAACCGAATCCGGAATCGATCCGGCGATCCGGGACCGACTGGCGCTTGCGCTCGACGTCGACGACCTCGTCGCCGCGATGCGGTTGGGGCGTGGTCTCAAGGACTACTTCGGGGTCGCCAAGATCGGGCTCGAGTTGTACTCGGCCGCCGGTCCCGAAGCGATCGGTGCGATTGCTGACCTCGGCTACAAGATCTTCCTCGACATCAAGCTGCACGACATTCCAACCACGGTCGGCAAGGCCGCCCGAGTGCTCGGTGCTGTTGGCGTCAACTACTTGACGATGCATGCCCATGGTGGCGTCGACATGTTGACCGCCGGGGTCCAAGGCCTCGAAGAGGGTGCCCGCAACGCTGGCCTCGAGCGTCCGGAGTCGCTCGCGATCACCGTGCTGACGAGCGATGGTGATGCTCCGCCGCACATCATGCCGAAGCGGGTGATGCTGGCTGCCGAGGCCGGTTGCAGCGGCATCGTGTGCGCCGTCGGTGATCTCGAAGAGGCCCACCACTACGCGCCTCGGCTCACGCGAGTGACACCTGGCATTCGGCTCCCGGGCGACAACGTCGATGACCAAGCGCGAGCCGCGTCCCCCGCCGATGCGCTCGCCGGCGGCGCCGATCTCCTCGTGATCGGCCGGGCGGTCACCCGGGCCGACGACCCCGTCGCTGCCGCAGAGCGCATTCACCAGTCGGCGGCGTCCGCAGGCTGAGCTCGGTCGGGTAGGGTCGCCGGATGGCTACGCCGCCTCCGTTGTCAGCCGAAGCCCGAGAGGCGGCACTGGCGAAAGCCGCGCACGCCCGCCAGGTTCGAGCCGAGCTGAAAGCCCAGTTGCGCGACGGCGCCATCGTGTTCGCTGACGTGCTCGATCGGGCTGAGACCGACGAATTCGTCGCCAAGACGAAGGTGCTGACGATTCTCGAGTCGCTGCCCGGCGTCGGCAAGGTCAAGTCTCGTCGAACGATGGAGCGCATCGGCATCGCCGAGAGTCGCCGGATCCAAGGGCTCGGCGACAAGCAACGATCGCAGCTTCTCGACGCGTTCGGGGCGGACGCGGTCGTCGACACCGATGACTAGTACGACTCCAACGCTCGACGATCGCGTCATCGTCGTCATCTCGGGGCCGGGCGGTGTCGGGAAGGGAACGATCGTTGCGGAACTGCTCGATCGCGATCCGTCCCTTTGGTTGTCCCGAAGCTGGACCACCCGAAATCGTCGGCCCGGCGAAGCAATGGAGGCCTATCACTTCACCGATGCCGAGCGATTCCTCGCCCATGTTCGTGATGGTGGGTTCCTCGAATGGGTTGAGTTCCTCGACTACTACCAAGGCACGCCGGTACCGAATCCGCCTCCGGGGCACGACGTCGTTTTCGAGATCGACGTGTACGGCGCTCGTCAGATCGCGGCGCGCTACGACAATCCGCTGTTGCTGTTCGTCGATGCGCCATCACCCGAGGACCAAGAGGCAAGGCTTCGGCTGCGGGGAGATCCCGAGGAGAAGGTTGTCGCTCGGCTCGCCAAAGCCGCCGAGGAACGGTCTGTTGCCGAGGAGCTGGGCATGGTGTCGGTGATCAACGACGAGCTCGAACGGGCGATCACCGAGGTACGCCGCCTCATCGAGGAACGTCGCGCCGCAACCCCGGGCTGCTAACCTCGATCCTCGGTATCGCTGCGAAAAACCCGATTCGCAGTCGGAACGAAAAGGCTTTCCATGGCGCACGGCTACGACACGATGATGAACCCTGCAATCGAGGATCTTCTCGAGAAGACGGGCTCGAAGTTCCGCCTCGTGTCGCTTTCGGCGATGCGCTCTCGTGAGATCACGAACTATGTCGGCCAGTTGAGCCAGGGCGTCGGCGCAAACGTGCCGCCGCAGGTCACCTCGACCGCGGCCAAGCCTTTGTCGATTGCGTTCGAAGAGATCTCGGCCGACAAGATCACCTCGGTGGAGATCGACCCCGAGGCTGAGGCCGAAGCTGCTGCGCTTGCCGCCGCCGAGGCGGCTGCAGCCGCCGAACTCGGCGACGACTCGGCCTGAGCCGAGCAGGTTCGTGCCCGGTCTCGCCGGAACCCGCATCGTTCTCGGTGTCACCGGCGGCATCGCCGCGTACAAGGCCGTCGAGGTGTGCCGTCGGCTCGTCGATGCCGGTGCGCACGTCACCCCGGTTTTGACCGATGGCGGCCAGCGCATGGTCGGCGCCACGACCTTTTCGGCGCTCGCGTCCGAGCCGGTCCGCACCAAGCTCTGGGATGACCCAGAGACGCCCATTCCACACACCAAAATGGGTCAGGCGGCCGACCTGATCCTGGTCTGCCCGGCAACGGCGCGTCTCATCAGCGACCTTCGCACCGGGCGATCGGCCGACCTCCTGATGGCCACGATTCTCGCCAGCCGGGCTCCGGTGATGATCTGCCCGGCGATGCACACCGAGATGTGGGAGCAGGCTTCGGTGCAGGAAAATCTCGAGGTGCTCGTCGAACGAGGCGTGCTCGTCGTTGCGCCCGAGAGTGGTCGGCTCGCCGGTGGCGACATCGGTCACGGGCGGCTCGCCGAACCGGCCACGGTCGTGGCTGCGGTCGAGGCCGCGCTGTCGGCGCAGCCGCTCGCCGGACGTCGTGTCCTCGTCACTGCGGGCGGCACTCGCGAGCCGATCGATGCGGTCCGCTACATCGGCAATCGTTCTTCGGGCAAGCAGGGCCACGCGGTTGCGGCCGAAGCGGTCGCTCGAGGAGCTGAGGTGGTTCTGATCTCCACTCGCCCCGACGATGCGCCCGCAGGAGCGCGGGTGATCGATGTCGAGACGGCCGCCGAGATGGCGGCTGCGTGTCTGCTGGAAGCCCCTGTGGCCGACATCGTGGTCATGGCGGCGGCGGTCGCCGACTTCCGGCCCGCAACCGCAGCCGACGGCAAGCTGAAGAAGGCCGATGGCGCCCCGACGGTCGAACTCGTTGCGACCGACGACATTCTCGCCGGACTCGGAGCGGCGAAGCCTGCCGGTCAGGTGCTGGTCGGGTTTGCCGCGGAGACCGACGACCTGCTCGGCAACGCCGGCGGCAAGCTGGCTCGCAAGAATCTCGATGTGATCGTCGCCAACGACGTCTCCAAAGACGGCGTCGGTTTCGAACACGGCACGAACGAAGTGTCGATCCTCGTTGCCGATGGCGCGCGGATCGATGTCCCGCTCACCGATAAGCGCGAGGTGGCACGGCGCGTGCTAGACACCGCCACAAGCCGTCTCCAATGAACACCAACCTCCAGGAGTACCCGTGACCCGTTGGACCTTTACCTCCGAAAGCGTTTCGGAGGGCCATCCCGACAAGATGGCTGACCAGATCTCTGACGCCATCCTCGATGAGATGCTCGCCCAAGACCCGATGAGCCGGGTGGCGTGCGAGACCATGGTGACCACTGGACTCGCCGTCATCGCGGGCGAGATCACCACCGAGGCCTATGTCGACATCCCCGGCACGGTCAGGCGCACGATCAACGAGATTGGCTACGACCGCGAGTCGTTCGGCTACGACGGCAACACCTGTGGCGTCATGGTGACCCTCGACGA
>JBCCYT010000109.1:0-14343 GCA_039188975.1 Actinomycetota bacterium | reverse complement strand
GGCTTGAGGGTCGGGAACAACACGACGTCGCGGATCGTCGTCGTACCCGTCAGCAGCATGACGAGACGGTCGACACCGATACCCAGGCCAGCCGTGCCCGGCAAGCCGTACTCCAGCGCTCGGAGATAGTCCTCGTCGACGACCATCGCTTCGTCGTCGCCGGCCGCACCCTCGGCCTCTTGGGCCTCGAAGCGCTCGCGCTGAGTCGCGGGATCGGTCAGCTCGGAGAAGCCGTTACACAGCTCGCGGCCCGCAACGATCGCCTCGAACCGTTCGGTGTAACCGGGTCGCTCGCGGTGTTCGCGAGACAGCGGTGACACCTCGACCGGATAGTCGGTGACAAAGACCGGGCCCCAGAGTTCGGACTCGCACGTCTTTTCGTAGATCTCCAGGATGAGCTTGCCCGGGCCGTAGTGATCCTTGACCTCGACCCCGAAGCGGTTGCACAGCACCCGCAGCTCATCGAGCGGCGTGTCGAGATTGACCTCAACCCCGGCGTGCTCGGCGATGAGTTCTTCCATCGTCGCTCGGCGCCACGGTGTCGACAGATCGACCTCACGCCCGTCGTACTCGACCGTGGTCGTCCCGATCACCTGCTCGGCAATGCCGGCCACGAGTTCTTCGGTGAGCCGCATCATGTCGGCGTGGTCGGCGTAGGCCCAGTAGAGCTCGAGCATCGTGAACTCGGGGTTGTGCCGGGTTGACATGCCTTCGTTGCGGAAGACCCGGCCGACCTCGAACACCTTCTCCATGCCGCCGACCACGAGCCGCTTCAGATACAGCTCTGGCGCAATGCGGAGGTACAGGTCTTCGCCCAACGCGTTGTGATGGGTGATGAACGGGCGAGCGAGCGCACCGCCAGGAATGGGGTGCAGCATCGGGGTTTCGACCTCGACAAAATCCTGGTCGTGCAACAACCGACGCATCGTCGCCACGATCTGGCTGCGCTTCGTGAAGGCATCACGGGCCTCTTCGGTGACCCACATGTCGACGTAGCGCTGGCGATAGCGGGTGTCGGGATCAGAGATGCCGTGCCACTTGTCGGGGAACGGGCGTCGGGCCGGCGCAAGCACCTCCCAACCATCGACCCGGACGCTCAGTTCACCGCGTCGAGTCATCATCACGATGCCGGTGACTGCGATCCAGTCACCGATCGACAGACCGGTGAACCCATCGAACTCCGGTGTCGACTTCGCCATCGCGAAGAGCTGGATTCGGCCCGAGGAGTCCTGGAGTGAACCGAACGCCAACTTACCCTGGTCGCGGCGCAGCATCAGCCGACCCGCAATCGTCACGACCGTGTCGGTCTCCGAGCCGGCTTCGAGTTCGCCGTGCGTGGCGATGATCTCGGCCGCCGAGTGGCTGACGTCGTATCGGTAGGGATAGTCGCTCATCGCTGGTTCCGATTGTGCACGATCCGCAGACCGTGGAGGGTCAAATAAGGCTCGACGTGTTCGATGGTTTCCGAGACCGGCGAGATCAGATGCGCCAGGCCGCCGGTCGCCACGACATTGATGTCGCCGAGCGTGTCAGCGAAGCGGCGCACCATGCCATCGATCATGGCGGCAAAGCCATAGACCGTGCCCGACTGGATCGACTCGACCGTCGACTTGCCGATCACGCTGCGAGGTTCGACCAACTCGACGGCCCGCAGCGCAGCAGCCCGCCCGAACAGCGCATCGAGACTGATCTCGATACCCGGCGCGATCGCGCCCCCGATGAACTCGCCGTTCTCGGAGATCACGTCGAAGTTGTTGCCGGTGCCGAAGTCGACGACAACCGTCGGGCCGCCGTACAGGTCGTAGGCGGCCACGGCGTTGGCGATGCGGTCGGCGCCGACCTCTTTGGGGTTGTCGTAGAGGATCGGCATGCCGGTCTTCACCCCTGGCTCGATGACGATCGGTTCAAACGGCAAGTAGCGCAACGTCATCTGGCGCAGGTTCGCGAGGATGCGCGGCACGCCGGAACAGATCGACAACCCGGTCAACTCGGAATCGAAATCGACATCGATCGTGTCGAGAATCGAACGAACGAGGACCGACCACTCGTCGCTCGTGCGCTCGTGCACCGTAGAGATCCGCCATTGGTCGATCAGGCCGACCGCTGCGCCCTCGCCCGTCTCGGCATCGGGGTCATAGAGGCCAAGCACCGTCTGGGTGTTGCCGACGTCGATCGTGAGTAGCACGCCCGACAAGCTACCGGCGTGGCTTGATCACCCGGTCAGCTCAGACCCCGCGAGTCCTGCTTCAGCGCCAGGTCCACCGACACGGCCGACGCCACCACCAGGCTGCGGATCGGGTCGCTCAGTGGACCGTGAATTTGCAGCACGTAGTTGTCAGCGGTCGTGAACATGGTCTTGGCCAAGCCCTCGAACGTCTTCGTGATGCGGGCCACCTCGGTGCCGCTGGCGTCTTGCAGGTTGAAGTTCCACGCCCGCCAGTTCTCGCCATTGAGTGAGCCGACGGTTTGGCCGCCAGCCTCGAGCGAGAAGCGGATCTTGCCGATCACGTTCTGTTGCACGATCGAGCCGATCTCGTTGCCGGCACCATCAGCGATGAGGACTTTCGACTTCATGAACTTCGCTGGCCGAGTCACCGTCAACAAGACGGCGCCGGTCATGTCGACCAACTGAAGCGAGTGAGTGAAGAACTGATCAACACTGCCGAGGAACCGGGCCACCTTCTTCAGCGTGCTCTGCCCGACCTGACGGATCGCACCGATCTGAGTCCCGCTCTGGTCATAGACGGCGTATTCGGTGTTCACCTCGATCAGCTTGACCTTCTGGTTGACAACCAGGACCTGCTGATCGAGTAACCCGCCCTCGGTCGAGCCCCCGCTCACGCCGGCCTTTGCTGCCTGCCCCTGAATCTTCGCCTGCGACATCCCGGTGGTGGGCAGCGGTGCGCTCTCGGTGATCGCGTCGGTGGTCTGGCGTCCGTGATCGGCGACCTGGTCGGTCCACCGAACACCGTCCCAGTACCGATGCTCGTGACGGCCGGCCGGGTCGGGGTACCAATCGGGGGGATACTCACTCATGAGCCAGAGCGTAGACCGCCTCAGCGACCGGTCGGGGTGGCGAGAAACACCGGGATGACCCGGCCATGCTCGGTCGCCGACGTCTGGTACTCGGTGTAGTTCGGGAACACCGCTTCACCCCGTGCGTACCAACGATCTCGTTCCGCGCCCTTCAGCTCTCGAACTCGGTACTCGAGCGGCTCGGGACCGTCCTGGATCGTCACGTGATCTCGTGCCACCAGGTTGTGGTACCAGCCGGGATGGGCATGATGGCCGCCCTTACTGGCGATGATGCCGTACTCCCCGGCGTGCTCGACCCGCATCAACGGCACCTTGCGAACCATGCCGGTCTTGTGACCAACCGTCGTCATCACGATGATCGGGATGCCGGTCTCGCGCAACGTGTTCGCCTCGGTGCCGCCTGATGCTTCGTACCGCTCGACCTGCTCAGCGACCCAATCCCACGCCGGAGGCCCGTACTCACCTTCGATCTTCGCCATGGTCAGACTGTTCCTCTCGACACTCAGACTCGTTCGATGATGATGGCAGGTGCCATGCCGCCGCCGGCGCACATCGTGATCAACCCGACCTGCTGGTCCTGCCGCTCGAGTTCATCGAGCGCCGTATTGATGAGGATCGCTCCGGTCGCCCCGATCGGATGACCCAACGCCATCGCCCCGCCATTGATGTTGACCTTTGCCCGGTCGAGATCGAGATCGCGCTGGAACTTCTCCGACACGACGGCGAACGCCTCGTTGATCTCGAAGACATCGATGTCGTCGATCGTCATACCCGCCTTGTCCAGGACCTTTCTGGCCGCCGGGACCGGCGCATTGAGCATCAGCGTTGGGTCGTCGCCCATGTTCGCCATCGCCACGATGCGAGCTCGCGGCTTCAGGCCATGGGCCCGCACGAAGTCCTCGCTCGCCCACAAAATCGCGGCGGAGCCATCGACCACACCGGAGCTGTTGCCGGCGTGATGGACATGCTGGATGTCGAGGTCGGGGAACTTCTGGTTGATGAGCTCCCGAAACGTCTTCGAGTCGTCGTCTCGACGGTAATCCGCAACCGCAGGGAACGACGGTGCGAGCTTGGCGAGCGACTCAGCTGTCGTTCCCGGACGGGGGAACTCCTCCCGATCGAGGGCCAGCGACCCATCGAGGTTGAGCACTGGCACCAGACTGTTGTCGAAGCGCCCCTCCTTGATGGCGGTCGCCGCTCGGGCTTGAGATTGCGCCGCGAGGGCGTCGAGTGCCTCGCGAGGAATGCCCTCGAGGGTGGCGATCGCGTCGGCACAGACCCCCTGGTGTGATTGCGGGTGAATCTCCTCGAGGTGTTTGTTGCCGGCCCCCATCGACAGCAGGCCCTTCTTGGGCAACGACATCATCTCGGTGCCACCCGAGACGACGAGATCTTCGAGTCCGGCCTTCACCGACGCAGCCGCAATGTTGGCCGACGTGATACCCGAGCCACAGAAGCGGTCGAGGGTCACCCCACTCGCCTTCATGTCGTAGCCGGCATCGAGCGCCGACATCCGACCGATGTCACCCGACTGTTCCATGACCTGCGAACTGGTCCCCCACACGACGTCGTCGACGTCGGCCGTGTCGAACCCATTGCGTTGCTGAAGGGCTCTGAGCACCGTCGAACCCAGGTGCTGGGGGTGGAGATGGGCAAGCGCACCCTTGCCCTGCTTGCCAATCCCGCGAGGAGTGCGACATGCGTCGATGATGTAAGCCTCAGACATGGACCCAGCGTGTCACGATGGGTCGGTGGGCACCATTCCGCCGTCGTTGTCGATCAGCCGGGCTCGACCGAAGTGCACTGCCAACAAGAGCCGCACCTCGCCGTGCAGCGGCCCCTCGCTGACCAGCGTGTCGGCCTGCACTGCGGCGACATAGTCCAGTCGCCCGGACGGGGCCCCGGCCACGACGCTCGCCATCACGGACTCCACCACCGTCGGATCGGTCTCCCCGTCCGCGATGCAGGCCAGGCCCGCATCGAGCGCTCCACGCAGCACGGGCGCCTCGGCGCGTTCCTCCGCCGTGAGGTACACGTTGCGGCTCGACATGGCCAGCCCGTCCGACTCGCGCAATGTCGGGCAGGGCACGAGCTCGACCGGCATCGACAAGTCAGCGGCCATTCGGGTCACGACGGCGACTTGCTGCCAATCCTTCTCTCCGAAGTACGCCCGACACGGACCGACGATCGAGAACAGCTTCGCCACGACCGTCGCGACTCCAGCGAAATGCTCCGGCCGTGACGCCCCTTCCAAGGGGGCGGCGATTGGCGGGACCTCCACCACGGTGGCCATCGGCCGCGGGTACATCTCATCGACGGTCGGGGCGAAGATCACATCCACGCCCGCGGCCGCACAGACCGCGATGTCTCGATCGAGATCTCGCGGGTAACTCCCGAGGTCCTCCGTCGCCGCGAACTGCAACGGGTTGACGAAGATCGAAACGATCGTCACGTCATTGGTTCCCACCGACGCATCCATCAAGGAGCGGTGCCCGTCATGCAGGAAACCCATGGTTGGAACGAACCCAACGGAACGACCGGCACCACGGTGTGCATCGAGGATCTGCCGGGTCTCCCCAATGGTGGTGATGACCGCGGGGCTCACCGCTCCGGCTCCATCGCCGCCAGTCGTCTGGCTTCGACCAGCAGCGCTTCATAGGCCGCCAGCTCGCGTGGCGTGCGAGCACTGATTGCGTCGAGATGGCGAGCAATGGTCGCGTCGTCGCCGCGAGCCGCAGGACCGGTGAGCGCGGCGCGCGGACCGATCGCCGCAGCGTTGTCCGCCGAACCCGCTGCCAGGGCCAAGAGTGCGTCACCTGGCACCCCCGCAGCACGGCCCAAACGTTCCGCATGGCCGAGAAGGGCAACCAGATGATTGGACGCCACCGCAGCCGCCGCGTGGTAGAGCGCACGATCATCGTCTGCGATGGTGAACGTCTGGCCACCGAGCGCCTTCGCCAAATCGGTCACAACCGGGTCGCCAGCGACGGCGAACCAACCACCCCGCAAACGCATCGCACCGATCTCGGGGTCGGGCAACGACATCAGGGGATGCAGCGCGGCCCGCCGCTCATGTGGCGCCAACGCGTCGAGCCCGAGCGAGCCAGCGACATGGGCAACCACAGCGCGAGCAGGGTCGATCGCCTCCGCCACCTCGGCGATCGCCGCGTCGGGTGTTGCGATGAGTACCAGATCGACATCGGCCGCCGCATCCGCGACCGGCACACCCCGCCCCAACACGCCAATCACGTCCCACCCATCGACGGCGCCGATCGCCGCCGCAAAGGATCGCCCGGCCCGACCGGCACCGATCACCCGAACACGCACGGGGCCTGCGCTCACAAGTCGTCCAACCGCCCGACGTTGCGCACCCCTTCGTCGGCGGCCGCCCGATCAACGTCATAGCCGTCGGGCAAGAGGTCCGATGCCAGGTCACCGAGCGGCACCAAAACGAACGCTCGCTCGAACATTCGGGGATGGGGCACCTCGAGGTCGGGTTCATCAACCGTCTCGCCGTCCACCCACAACACGTCCACATCGAGTGTCCGGGGCCCCCAACGAATCGCCCGCACCCGCTGAGCGGCCGCTTCTCGAGTGCGGCACACCTCGAGAAGGTCGCGAGGGGTCAGGACGGTGGCGAGCTCGACGACGATATTGAGGAACGGTTCCTGCTCGACCCCGCCAATGGGGTCCGTTTCGTAGGCGTCCGACACCGCAACCACATCCGGCAGCGCGGCGACCGCCGATCGAAGGAACTCGACCCGGTCCCCCATGTTGGAACCCAAGCCGAGCAGCGCTCGACGGGTCGTGGTCATCGGGTGACGGTGAGCCGCATGCCGCTCGACGCCAGGTCGTGCTCGACCGGGGGCCGCAGCTTGCGAACCTCGATCGTCACCGAATCGATCCGACCGTCCTCGAGGATCGCCTCTGCGACCCGCTGCCCCATCCGCTCGAACAGCTGGAACGACTCGTCGCGGACCACACCAGCGATACGGTCGAGTACGGCGCCGTAGTCGATCGTGTCGTCGAGCGCGTCAGACTGGTGCGACGCTGCGACGTCGGCCTCGATGTCAACATCGAACTCATAGGGCTGCCGGACGCCCTGCTCGAAGTCGAGCGCACCGCACACACACAGGTGCCGGATGCTACGTAGCTGGATCGTGGCACTCATTCGTCGTCGTCTTCGTCGTCGACACCAGGGTCGATCTCGTCGTCGGGTACGGCGACGAACGCGTCGACCGGAACCTCCGATGAAGGGTCACACTTCTCGACCATGGCGACCAATTCACGTGCGACCTGACCGAGCTCACGCTCGAACAGCCGCTCGGTGATCGAAATCGCCTGCGGCCCATCGGGGACCAGTTCCATCCACAACAGGTACGCAGCCACCAGGCCAGTGATGCGTTCGCCGAGCATCTCGCGGTGCACAACGATCTTGTCGCCGGCCTGCACATGGTCACGAATCGACGCCATCGCCCGAGTGAGGCTGAGCGGACCGGCGGCCGGGCCGCTGAACGGCACATGGTGAAACGGCAGGCCGTGCTCTTCGTAGTTGTGGAGATTCTGGTTCGAGCCACACAACGACATCACGAAGTCGAACTCGTTTTGGCGCAACCAGATGATCTCTTCTTGGCGCCGAACCTTTCGATGGCTGACCCCATACCCGCCCGGCCGTTCACACACCGCCACCTTGTCTTTGATCACCCAGGTGAAATGCCGCGGCTGGATCCCTTGCGCCCACTTGCCTCTCATGACTCCCCCAAGCCTGACTCGATCACACCCACGGCGTGGACCGTAGCTCGCACATCGTGGACTCTGACCATGTCCACGCCCAAAAACCCGCCCCAGGTAGCCATCGCCAACGATCCCTCGAGCCGATCGTCGGTTGGCGTTGCGTCGCGGGCGTCGACCGCCCCGCCGGCATCGCTCATCGCATGCAACCGACCGATGCTGTTCTTGCGGCTGACGGCCAGCACAACCGGTGCGATCTCACCCAAACGGTCGAGGTTCGCAACCAACGACAGGTTGTGGTCGAGCGTCTTTCCAAAGCCGATCCCGGGATCGATCCAGAGCTCGGGAACGCCCGCCGCGCGACCCCGCTCAGCCGCGGAGGCCAGATACGCAGCAACCTCCGCGATCACATCCTCGTACTGTGGATCATCCTGCATCGTGGCGCTCGGACCACTGGCGTGCATCGCAATCCAGCCCATGTTGTTCTCCGCCGCGACCTCCTCGAGCGAAGCGGTCACGTCGTTGAGGATCGTGGCGCCCGCCGCCGCCGCGGCGGCGGCCACAGCCGGCTTGCTGGTATCGATCGAGAGCACCGCATCGGGTCGAGCAGCACGGAGGCCCTCGATGACCGGAATCGTGCGGGCGAGCTCCGTTGCCTCATCGACGGGCACCGCGCCCGGTCGGGTTGACTCACCACCGACATCGAGGACTCCAGCGCCCTCGTCGAGCAAGACCAGGCCGTGCGCGATCGCGGCCTCGACCGTGCCGTGGAGGCCGCCGTCGCTGAACGAATCGGGCGTGACGTTGACGACGCCCATCACCGTTGGTCGGGCCATCGCGATGGTCAGTTCTGACCGAGGAAGCGCATTGCTTCGGCGCGGGTGGCGACGTTCTCGCGGAAGATGCCTTTCACCGCCGACGTGACCGTCGAGCTCCCTGCTTTGCGCACCCCACGCATCGACATGCAGAGATGTTCCGCTTCCATCACGACCAACACACCGCGCGGTTGGAGATGCTCTTCGAGCGCATCGGCCACCTGGCGGGTCAAGCGTTCCTGTACCTGCGGCCGCTTGGCGAACCCATCGACCAGGCGGGCAATTTTCGAAAGACCCACCACATTGCCGCTTCGGTTCGGAATGTAGGCCACATGGGCTTGACCGAGGAACGGAATCAGGTGGTGCTCACACATCGAGTACATCGGGATGTCGCGCACCATGACCATCTCGTCGTGGTCGGCCTCGAACAGGGTGGAGAGATGCTCCGAAGGCTCTTGATGAAGCCCCGCGCAGATCTCGGCGTACATGCGGGCGACTCGCGATGGTGTGTCGAGCAGACCATCGCGATCGGGGTCTTCACCAATTGCGTGCAAGATCTCGCGCACGGCGGCGGCGATGCGTTCTTGATCGACTTCGGGCGCATGCACCCCGTCGATCAGCGGCTTGGGCGCTGAGCTGGTCACGGCTTGTCACCCTAGCGAGCGCTCACCCCGGCTCGAACACCTTGATCGCATCGAGTTCTCGGTAGTGCTCGGCGACATCGAGGCCATAGCCGACCACAAAATCCGGAGGAATCGGGAAGCCGGAGTATTTGGCGCCGCTGTCTTGGGCTCCCTCGCGCACCAAGAGGGCGCAGATTTCGAGGCTGTCTGGGTTGCGGT
Source organism: Actinomycetota bacterium (assembly GCA_039188975.1). Taxonomy (GTDB): domain Bacteria; phylum Actinomycetota; class Acidimicrobiia; order Acidimicrobiales; family Aldehydirespiratoraceae; genus UBA11606. The sequence continues at coordinate 4,919 of JBCCYT010000109.1, read as the reverse complement.
CGCCGAGCACCCGACGCAGATAGGCCAGGGTCAGGCCGGAGTCGACGATGTCCTCCACGAGGATCACATCACGCCCTTCGATGTCGGTCTCGAGATCCTTCACGATCCGGACCACACCGCTCGACGTCGTACCCGCCCCGTACGACGACACGGCCATGAAGTCGAGCTCCACGGGGAGATCGATCGATCGGGCGAGATCGCTCATGAACACGAAGGCGCCCTTCAGCACTCCGACGAGCAGCACCCGGCGGCCGGCGTAGTCGGCGGTGATCTGGGCGCCGAGCTCCGCCACTCGCTCAGCGAGCTGCTCGGCAGGAATCACGGTGCGGCCGATCGAGCCGGCGGGAAGCGAACTCACCGACCCGACCGTACCTCACCTGGGTTCAGTTCCAGAGCTGGAGCTCCATGACCGAACGAGCGTCTTCCGCACTCGCTCCATACACCCCAATCACGACGAGGCGATCGTCGGCAATCGCAACAAAGACGGGATCATCGAAGGAGTCGGTGCCTTCGTAGACGGTGCCAGCCGACCACGGCTCGGTCGGAAGACCGTTGGCCTCGAGGTACGCCGGCAAGCGCGCCACCATCGCGTCGACATCGGTCAACTCCACGACCGTGACCGCAACCGTGCCGCCGCTGGCGCCCGGCACCGTGTAGTAGGCACCACGGCTGAAGGGGCCCTCGGCCAACTCCGGCGCCCAGAAGTCGAGCTCCTGCGCAGCGCCGCTCGCATCGACGTCGTAGGCGAAGTCCGGCTCGAGCGTGCCCGGCAGGAGATCTCGATTCGCCATGCCCTGCAACGGGTCGTACTCGAACGAAGAGCCGTCGTCGGACCCGAACAGGTCGTCGTCGAACACATCATCGGAGCTTCCCGGCAGTCCGAACGCCAGGTCATCGGTGCCGAACTCTGTCGAGAGCCCAAGATCCAACACGGCGTCGGCGAACTCTTCCAACGACTCGGGATCGACCTGTTCGATCGCCGTCACGATCGCATCGAGACCAGTCCGCATCGGCGAGATGTACCAAACACCGTCAACCTCACGGGTCACCATGGCAAGGGTGTCGAGTTCATTGCCGAACTCGGTCAATCCCGACGCAGACCCAAGACCCAAGTCCTCGCCGCAGAGCCGCTCGGAGGTTGGGCCGGTCCCCTCGTCGATGGTCATGTCGAGACACTCGCCGTTGAGCTCCATCGACATCGAGTAGCGGTCGCCGTAGAACTCGTCGATCATGACGACGTTGATCGCCAGCTGATCTTCGCCGATCTGTACGTCGATCTCACCACCGTTGTCGGCCGTCGCCAGGAAGTGCATCGCATTCATGCGCACGGTCGCCACCGTTCCGTCGACCTCACTCGTCAATCCGAGATCGACCAGCTCCCAGCTCCAACCGGCGTCTGCGGCCGCAGTCAACACCTCGTTTGCGAGCGAATCGACGTCGTCGAGAAAGAGAGGCGCATAGTCGTACAGCACCGCCATCTCTTCGGGGTCGAGCGAACCGATCATCCGGCGCAGGTCGAGTTGCACGGCGTCAGCGAACATCTGACGCACCGCCGCCTCCGGCGTACTCCCGCCGATCTGGGCGGGCCGGAGCCCGGGGTCCGGCAACGCCGCATCGACCTCGATGCGGATGTTCTCTGCGACCGTGTACCAGAGGCTCAGATACCAACGACCATCCCGCTCGACCGCAACCAACGGGCTCGAACTCGGCCCGGCCGGCTCCTCACCGGAATCGGTCATGGTGAGCTGCTCAGCATCCATGCGCTCCGTCAGGAAGGGGCCGAGCGGCATCAAGGAGACGTCGATCGAACCAGAGACCGTGCCCTCGCCGAAATACACATGGGCCAATCCGTTGCCCGGCCGCTCAACCCGCGGTTCGAATCCCTCGAACTCGAGATCGATGCCGGCAATCGCCGAAAGGTCCACCGCGGGGTCGAGCACCTCGAGGCGCACCAGCTCATCCACAAAATCGAAGCCGGCCTCGAACACGGTGTCTCGTTCGGAGGGCTCCATGATCTCGGCGAGCGCAATGAGATCCTCATTCTCGACCGCAGCCATCGCCGCCTCGAACGCCGCCTCTGGAGACGCTGCGCCCGACTGCGACGACGCCGCATTCACGAGCAAGAAACCACCACCACCGAGCATCAGCGCCGCCGCGCCGGCAGCGATGATTCGCCCTGCCACTCGACCCTTTGGCCGTGCGGCTTCCACCGCGTCGACCTCGATGCGACCGACGTCGACAGGGGCCGCACCGGCGAACGGCGCGTTTCCCCCCGCCGTGGTCGGGGGACCAGCCACGGGCGGCATCGGTGGCGCTTTCGGCGGGTGCGGGAGGCTGCTTTCGCCAGGCCCGACTGGAGGTCGAGCCGGGATACCACCTGGCTGCTCGCCTGGGGGTCCCCACTGTCCGTCCGTCGTCATGAATCACCGCTCTTTCCGTGCATTGCCTGACCGTTCAGATGTATCAGACCGCTTCCTATCGACGCCGTCACCCCCAACCCTGAGGCAACCCACGCACCCCACGCCACACCGAACGGCGTCAACCGCAAACCGACAAGGGCCAAAACCAGCGCCGGGCCGACCACCGCAGTCGCTCCCGCCCCCAACCGGGGCCGGTCCCACGCGACCAACACCAAACCGACCGCCGCTCCGGCGACCACCCCGAACCAGCCCACGAAGAGCGCGACGCGAGGCCACCCTTCGATCACGCCCAGCGCATTGGCGCTCGACAACAACTCGATGCTCGAGCGAGTGCGGTCGCCAGAACGGGCCCACGGCAGCAGTAAGCCGACCGCAGCCGCCACCCCCAACCACGCCACCAGCCACGACCCTCGGGACCACGTCACACCCCGACGGTACCGGGCCAGCCCCGACACGCCAGTGGGTCTGGCTAACGTCGCCACCAACCCACGGCAGGAAACGGCGGATATGCACCTCCTCGACGATCGCAGCGCGCACCGAACTCGACCCGCGCGGTACTGACGCACCGTGCCCGCCACCGTCGTCGACTGCGGAGATACCCAACTCCACGTCAACCTCCGCCCCGGCGGTCCAACGATCGTCTTGCTTCACGGTCTCGCCGGTACGGCCGATGAATGGCACCGAACCGCCGACGCCCTCCCCCACCACTGGGGCATCATCGCACCGGACCTACGAGCGCACGGCCGAAGCCGTCGCGACCACCAGCCGGCGCTCGAGGCTGAGCGGTTCACCCTCGATGTCATCACCGTCATCGAGACGCTCGCCTCCACCCCGATCATGCTCGCCGGGCAGTCGATGGGAGGCGTGATCGCAACTCGAGTCGCCGCCGCACGCCCCGACCTGATCCGGCACCTGGTCTTGATCGACGCTGGCGTCGCCCCCGCCCCAAACGACAGCAGCGACCTGGAACGATGGCTGCGCACCTCCGACACCGGCCACGACCCCGACAGCATGCTCGCTGTCGCCCACACGGTGAACCGCACCAGCAGAGCCACCGAATGGGGCGCGGTGACCTGCCCAACGACGGTCATCCTCGCCGAGCGCACGTTCATCGCGGACCGCGACATCGCCACCATGGCAACAGCCCAGCCAACGACGACCTGGCTCTCCATCCTCAGAAGCGGCCACGACATCCACCTCGATCAACCAACAGCCCTCGGCCGAGCCCTTTCGGGCCTGCGGTGAAAACGACAACAGCCCGGGCCGAAGCCCGGACTGTTGATCGAATCAGCGTGTGGCTGACGCAGGCGCCAGACCTACATCATGCCCATGCCGCCCATGCCGCCCATCGGGTCACCGCCGCCCATCGGCATCGCGGGGGCCTCTTCGGGCTTGTCGGCGACGAGCGCCTCGGTCGTGAGCAGGAGACCGGCAATCGAGGCAGCGTTCTGCAACGCCGCACGGGTCACCTTCACCGGGTCGATGACGCCGGCCTCGATGAGGTCGACCATCTCACCGCTCGCAGCGTTGAAGCCGTTCGAACCGTCAGCGGCCTCGACCTGCTGAACGATGACCGCACCCTCGTGACCAGCGTTGGTCGCGATGAGCTTGGCTGGCGCCTCGAGCGCCGCCGCGATGATGCGAGCACCAGTGGCCTCGTCACCCTCGAGCCCGTCGATCACCGACGCCAGCGCCGCACGACTCCGAAGCAGCGCAGTGCCGCCGCCAGCGACGATGCCCTCTTCGATCGCAGCACGAGTCGCCGAAAGGGCGTCCTCGATGCGGTGCTTCTTTTCCTTAAGCTCGACCTCGGTGGCGGCGCCAACCTGGACGACGGCAACGCCACCGGCCAGCTTGGCGAGACGCTCCTGGAGCTTCTCGCGGTCCCAGTCCGAGTCGGTGTTGTCGATCTCGGCCTTGATCTGGCCGACCCGACCCTCGACATCAGCGCTGGTACCGGCGCCTTCGACGATGGTGGTGTCGTCCTTGGTGACGACGACCTTGCGGGCCGAACCGAGCAGGCTCATGTCGGCCGAGTCGAGCTTGAGGCCGACCTCTTCGGCGATGACCTGACCACCGGTGAGGATGGCCATGTCCTGCAGCATTGCCTTGCGGCGCTCACCGAAGCCCGGAGCCTTGACGGCAACCGAGTTGAAGGTGCCACGGATCTTGTTGACGACGAGCGTGGCGAGGGCTTCGCCCTCGATGTCCTCGGCGATGATCAGCAGCGGCTTGCCCGACTGCATGACCTTTTCGAGCACCGGCAGGAGATCCTGCACGTTCGAGATCTTGCCCTGGTTGAACAAGATGTACGGCTCGTCGAGCACGGCTTCTTGACGCTCGGCGTCGGTGACGAAATACGGCGACAGGTAGCCCTTGTCGAACTGCATACCCTCGACGAAGTCGAGATCCATGCCGAACGTGTTGGACTCCTCGACGGTGACAACGCCGTCCTTGCCGACCTTGTCGATCGCGTTGGCGATGACCTCGCCGATCGAG